>DATJNL010000456.1:0-22779 GCA_035508175.1 Myxococcales bacterium | reverse complement strand
GAACGAGGCGTGCAGCACGCGCAGGCGCTCGAGGCGCGCTTCGAGCGCGCCCTCACGGCTGCCGCGCTTCAGATGCCAGGCCTCCAGGTCGTCGAGGATCGCGCCGATCTTGAGCAGGGGATGCACCGCGGGATCGTCCAGCTTCACCGACGCGGGGGCGGCCGGGTCGCCAGCCAAGAGGCGGTCATAGTCGAGCAGGTAAACTTCGTTCTCGTGCTCGGCGCGCCAGAACGCCGTGTTCTCGAGGAACTGCACCCAGAGGTACGAGACGGCGTCTCGCAGGGTGTCGCGGATGCCCTTCGGGTAGTCGTTGGCCCGGAGGAACTCCCCCAGCGACCCTACCGGCCGCCGGCCGAGGTCCTCCCGAAGCTGCCAGACGGCGAAGTAGGCCCGCGACGCCTCGGCGAAGATCTCGTCGCGAGTCCACGACTGGAGGTCCACCGGCCCCTTGGATTCGGTCTTCTCGCGCTGGGCGATCTCCCAGGAGTAGGCCTGGTAGTAGCTGACGAGCGCGTGGGCGTAATACAGCTCGAGCGTGGCCCGCGCGATCGGCTCGTCGGGCCAGGGCTGCGCTCGCAGGAAGCGGACCGACGTCTCGTAGCCGTGGAGGGCGATGCGCAGCGCCACGCTCTTGATGAGGGCGCGGCTCCACTCGGCGGGATCGTCGGCCGCCCGGGCCGCGGCGATGCGCTCGTCGAGGAGGTCGACGGCCTGCTGGTACTTCTGCTGGCTGATCGCCGCCTCGATCGCCTTCCAGGCGGCCGGATCGGCGGCGCTGCCCTGGTGGACCCGCGGTGTCGGGGCGGCGACGGGGCCCGCGGCGCCGGCGGGGCAGCTCGCCAGCAGGATGACGATGGGCAGGAGGCGAGCATTCACGGGGCGGCCGACTATAGCGGGGTCCGGGCGGGTTGCCATGGCTCTCGTGTCCCCGGGGGGTAGGCGACATTACAGGGCGATCTTCCGGTATGCTCGAGCGCGGAGGCGTCCCATGCGCAGTCACGCCCGTCGCCTGTCGTGCTTCACCGCCGGCCTCGCGGCCGGACTCGCCCTCGTCGCCTGCGGCCCCGGAGGACAGGCGAGCGGTACGGGGACCGGCGGCAGCACCGCAGCCACGGCCGGCGGCTCGACCGGGGCCAGGGGCAGCACGACCGGGGGCGCTGCCGGCTCTAACGGGCGGGCGAGCGGCTCCAGCAGCGGCGCCAGGAGCAGCAGCACCGGCGGCAGTGGCTCGAGCACGGGTGGAGGGACCAGCGGCGGCGCCGGCAGCGGCGGCTGCGTGCCGAGCATCCCCAGCCTGGCGTGGACGAGCCCCTACGCCGGCTTCTCGCGCGGGCTCCCCAGCGATCCCAGCTTCTTCCCCATCGCCGTCTGGCTCCAGGGCGACTGGCACGCGACCGAGATGGCCGGGCTCGGCATCAACGTGTACGTGGGCAACAACGCCGGGACGGATCCGATCACGCCCGACGGGGGCATCCCGAACCTCCAGGCGGCGGGCATCTACGCCATCCTGGGGCAGGACTCGGTCGGCGAGACCGAGGTGGACGATCCGACCGTGGTGGGCTGGTGGATGAGCCCCGACGAGCCGGACAACGCGCAGCCGAACGGGAGCGGCGGCTACGGGCCGCCGGTGGATCCCTCGGTGCTGGTCTCGCAATACCAGAGCTACCAAGAGTTCGATTCGACGCGGCCGATCTACCTGGGGCTGGGGCAGGGGGTCGCCTACGCCGCGTACGAGGGGCGCGGCAGCAATCCGCCGGCCGAGTCGGGGTACGTGCCGGCGAGCGACATCATCTCGTTCGACATCTACCCGTACAACAACTGCGCGGGCGACGCGAACGACGCGGTGACCTGCGCCGAGTTCTGGCTGAACGCCTACGGCGTGGACCAGCTCCACTCGTGGTCGAACCGCGGCCAGGCCGCCTGGACCGATATCGAGACCACCGTGATCAACGCGGGCACCACCGACGGCCCAACGCCGCAGCAGACCACCTCGGAAGTGTGGCTGAGCCTGATCCACGGCGCCAACGGCATCGAGTACTTCGTGGACTCGTGGAACCCGTCGTTCCGCGAGGACGCGATCTTCGAGAGCGCGGACATGGTGAGCGCGGTGACCGCGCTGGACCAGCAGATCGAATCGCTCGCCCCCGAGCTGAACAGCGCCGAGATACCGGGCGTCGTGTCGGTGGCCACCTCCGGCCCGGAGATCGACATGTCAGTGAAGGCGAACGGGACCTCGCTGTACGTGTTCGCCGCCGTCGCCCGCGCGGGCACGGCGACCGGGTCGTTCACCATTGCAGGCATGACCGGCAACGGCACGGCGACGGTGATCGGCGAGGGGCGCACGCTGCCCGTGACCGCGGGTGCCTTCAGCGATGCCTTCGCCGCGAACGCCGTGCACCTCTACCAGATCGACCTGTCGGCCGTGACCTGCCCCTGAGCCTCGGTCAGCTCGAGCCAGGGCAGGGTACTCCCGATGGCGCTCGTGATGTCTACGAGCGAGCGCTGGGCGACCTTGAAGCCGATCTTGGTCAGGATGATCCCGATCCAGGCAACCTCGAACACGCGCTGGGTTGCCCTGGTCGCGCTCGTGGTCTCTTCGATTCCGCGCGGGGTTGCCTCGATCGCGATCGGGGTGTCTTCGAACTGGATCATGGCAACCTCGATGGGGATCGTAGGGTCCGCGAACGCGATCTTGGTCTCTTCGATCGTGCGCAGGGCTGCCTCGATCGCGATCTAGGTCTCTTCGATCGCGTTCGGGGTGGCCTCGATCGCGATCTTGGTCTCTTCGATCGCGTTCGCGGTAGCCTCGATCGCGATCTTGGTCTCTTCGATCGGGTTCGGGGTAACCTCGATCGCGATCTTGGTCTCTTCGATCGCGTTCGGGGTAACCTCGATCGCGATCTTGGTTTCTTCGAACGCGTGCAGGGCAGCCTCGATCGCGATCTTGGTGTCCGCGATCCCGCTCATGGCAACCTCGATGGGGGCCTGGGTGCCTCCGATCGGCCCCATCGTTGCCTTGATTCCGGTCTTGGTCCGTCCGGTCGCGCTCGAAGAGGCGCGAGACGTCCTCGAAGGTCGCTCGATGGCCCGCTGGGCCCCTCTGATCGCCGGCGCGGTCGGCGCGCCTGGCTACGAGCCCACCGGGATGCGCCGGTCCTTCGCGACGATGTGGTGGAACTGCACCATCTCGGCCATGCGCGAGAAGCTCCGGTCGCCGATGCGCTGGCGCAGGTCCTGATCGCGCGACGCGTCGACGTCGCCGCCGGGCCGCGCGTACTCGCCGTTGGCGGTGAGCTCCTTGGCGCCGAACGAGACGTTGCAGTTCGTCGCGAACAACGTGGTCCGGTCCGCGTTGTAGCGGCGCCCCAGCAGCTCATCGAGCGTGTCCTGCTCGAACGGCGTGCCACGCCCCTTGCCGATCTCGTCGACGGCCAGGACCTCGACCTCGGCGAGCGGGGCCAGCGCGGCCAGCGCGGACACGCCGCGCTGGAAGGCCTCGCGGATCTCCGAGAACAGGAAGGAGATCTCGACGAAGCGGCAGGCGACGCCCTTCTCGAGCGTGAGGTGCTGGATCGCGGCCGCCATCAGATGAGTCTTGCCGGTGCCCGGCTTGCCCCATAGGCAGAGCCCCTTGCGGTCCTTGGGGTAGCCCTGCGCGAAGCTCATCACCGCCCGGAGCGCCTGGTCCTGCGCGGGCTCGTAGGTGCGGAAGCGCTCGAAGCCCTTGTCGCAGAAGTGACGCGGGAGGGCAGCCTGGTTGTACACGGCCACTCGGCGGGCGGCCCCCCGGCAGCGGCAGGGCGAGGCGAAGAGCGCCCCATCCTTCGATTGCACGAGCCGCCCGCTGCCGCCGCAGAGCTGGCAGTCCACCTGGCAGCTGCAGAGCTCCGCGCGCGCTCGCTCGCCGACCGGCGCGAACAGGTAGCCCCGGTCGAGGCAGCGGGCGCACGGCGCGGGGAGGGGCAGGGTGCTCATGGGAGGGTCAGTCGTCCGTGCTCGCAGGCCGCCCGCACGAGGGCCTCGCGGAGCGAGGCACGCTTCTGCCACGGGGGCACGCCCGCTGGCAAGGCGTCGACGACCGGACGGCAGAGGCGCCGCTGCTCGGCGCGCGGCAGCGCTCCCAGGTAGGCGAACGCGGCGGCGCCCACCATCTCCTCGCCGGCGCAGGCGGCGCGATAGGCGGCCCGGTAGGCCTCTCCCCGCGGCGTCCCCGCAGCGGCGCGCGCCTCGCCCAGGAGGCGATCGATGACGGTGGGGTCGGGCGCCGGCGCTGCGCCGCGGAGCGCGCCCTTCTGCCAGCGACGCACCGCGGCGTCGATGGAGCGCTTGCAGGCGCCCAGCGACAGCTGCGGCGTGCGCTCCCGGCCGTGGTGGCGCCGCAACTCGAACGCGCGCTCGATGCCCTGGCACAGGACCTCGAAGGGGATGCCCTGGCCTTCGTAGCGCCTCACGAGATCCACGTCGGGCGGGGCCAGCATCAGCGCGGCGCCCTTGTGCGCGAGGAAGAACTCGGCGACGTGGTCGAGGTAGCCGATCTCCTCCGCCGGGAACAGGCTCAAGGCGTTACTCCATCAGCGCTTCGTAGATCTCTTCGGCGGTCTGGAACCGGTCCTCGGGGTCCTTCTTGAGGAGGCGGTGCGCCACGAGCGCGAGCGTGTAGTCGACGCCGGGGTTGAGCGAACCCAGCGCCGGCGGCTCGCTCTCGAGCACCCGCTGCCAGAGCTCCTGCGGCGTGCGCGCGTCGTAGGGCGGCCGGCCGCAGAGCAACTCGTAGATCATGACGCCGAACGAGTACAGGTCGGCGCGGCCGTCCAGCGGGTCGCCCATCGCCTGCTCGGGAGCCATGTAGCGGTAGGTGCCGACGATGCGCCGGCTGTCGGTGACACCCGTCTCCGCCGCCAGGAACTTGGCGAGGCCGAAGTCCATGAGCTTCACCCGCCGGTCCTCGGTGACGAGCACGTTCGCCGGCTTCAGGTCGCGGTGCACCAGCCCCTTGCCGTGGATGTACGCGATGGCGCTGCAGAGCTGCTGCACCGCGTCCTTCAGGCGCGAGATGCGCTCCGGGCGGTTGAGCGCTTCGAGGGAGGGCGCGCGCGCGGCGGCAGGCTCATGGGGCGGTCGCTCCTCGGGGAAGAGCACGGGTGAGTCGCCGGAGAGATCCACGTCGTCGGTGTCCGGCTCGTCGGCCAGCGCCGCGAGCGCGCGCACGGCCGCGACGCCCCGTCCCCGCGAGTCCGTGGACACGCGAAAGGCTCCCGTGTCGGTGTTGGGCTCGGAGGCGAGCGCATCGAGCCCGAACGGCTTGGCGGTGGCCGGTTTCGAGATCTCGTCGCTCCAGGGCTGGTCGGCGTCCTGCACGAGCCGCTCCTGCGACGAGGTGAGGAGCTCCCGGAAGGTCTCGTGGCTGTCATCGGGCTTCGAGAGGTCCATGGAGAGCCAGCTCTTTAGATCCAGGCCGTCGACGAGCTCCATGGCGAGGTAGGGGTAGCCCTCGTGGACGCCCGTGTCGAAGACGCGGACGACGTTCTCGTGGTTGATCTCGGCGAGGGCTTCGAATTCCCTCGCCAGGCGCAGCGCCGCGGTGGGGTGCAGCGCGGGTCCGGTCGACAGGAGCTTGAGGGCCACCGCATCTCCGGTCCGCCGGTCGATCGCACGGTACACGGTGCCGATGCCCCCTCTGCCCAGCGTCCCCTCGATCCGGTAAGGCCCGATCCGCTTCGGAGGCATCGCGACCTCGCAGGATAGCGAGACGGACGGGCGAGGGCAAAGTAGCCGCGCGGCGGCACGAGCGCCGGGGCGCTTGACAAGCGCCGCCGCTTGCTTCGCCCCAGACGCATGTCCATCTCTCGGACATGAAAATATCGACGTGGATCCTGTGCGGCGCAGGCTTGGTGGTCGCCCAAAGCGCCGTCGCGCGGGCGGCCGAGCCGCTCGAGCGGTACTACGAGGAGCGAGTGGCCGCCGCCGAGATCTACCGCGCGCCGCCGCAGGCGATCGTGCCGTCCGTCGAGCAGACGCTCTCGTCGGCCGGCTACAGCTGGTCGGAGGGCGCCCCGAGCCGGCTCAGCTGGCAGACGGACTGGCGTTGCTCCGGCGATCGGTGCGATCGGCTCACGATCACGCTCGAGCCCACGCGCTCGGGCACCGGCGTGGCCATCGTGCGCACCCGCCGGGAAGGAGCCACCGATTCGCAGATCGTGTGGCAGTCCCCGGCGGGCGACGTCGAGTGGGCGCTGCTCGAGCGGCTGGATCCCTCCGAGGCGAGACGCGTCGAGGCGGGTGCCCGGCGGGCTCAGAAGATGTAGAAGGCCGAGAGTTGCCCGCGCAGGTTCTGGGCCTGCGCGCCGTTGCCGTAGGTCTCCTGGAAGCTCGCGAACTCGAAGCCGAGGCGGACCGCGGGGGTCACGTCCGCGAAGAGGTTCGCGTCCCACCAGATCTCGTGGAAGAACACCTTCGTCGGGCCGCCGAACTGGCCGATGTTGTCGGACAGGGAGTTCGAGTAGGACCCGGCGAGCCAGAGCTTGCCGTCGGGCGGCAGGTAGAGCTGCGCCGAGAGCATGAACGTCTGCCAGTCGATCGTCTGCACGGTGTTGGTGGTGGTCGACCAGCCGGCCAGGCCCGGGTCGATGTCGGCGCTGTAGGTGGCAGGGGCGCCCGCGGGGGCTCCGGCCGAGGGAGCGCCGCCCTTGAGGCCCGTGTACAGGTCGGCGTCGCCGCTGCCGTCGCAGTACTCGCCGATGAAGGTGAGGGCCCACTCCTTGCGGTGCTTGGCGGGGATGATCGGGAGCATCACGTCGGCCGCGCCGGCCCAGCCGGTGTTGGTCGAGAGGGTATCCGGGCCGTTGTTGTTGAGCAGCTTGTAGGTGCGCACCGCGCCGGAGAAGGCCACCGCGGCGGGCTGGATTCCCGTCGCCGTCGAGCCGACCGACTGCACGCCGGTCCACTTGTCGATGGTCAGCTTGAGGCCGCCCTGGAAATCGGGGAGGGCCGCGTCGAACTGGGGCGGGCGCAGCGCCGCCACGGCCACCGAGAGGGTGGCCGTCTTGCCGAAGTGGAACTCGTGCAGCGCGCGAACCTGCGCGGTCCGCGAGTAGAGCTCGCCCGGGACGCCCTGGATTTCCACCGTGGCCGGCTGGAACCCGCCCTGCCAGCCCATGAGCTCCCAGGTCTGGCCGAACCAGAGCGTGACGTAGTCGTTGTCGAGCTTGAGCACCGCGTGCCGGACGCGGAAGGTCGGGTTGTTGAAGAACGACGACTCCGCGTAGCCCGTGCTCGTGTCGGGCGGCGTGCCCGGCTGGTTGCCGACGAAGTCCATCTCGAACAGGCCGCTGACGCGGATGCCGTGGAACTCGGGCGCTTCGAGGCGATAGCCGAGTCGGCTGTTGCGGATGGAGAGCTGGTAGCGGCCGTCGTCGCCGCTCGCGGTCTGCGGGAGCCCGATGGCGCCCATGCCCGCGAGGTCGACGAAGCTGCGCGTGCTGTCGTAGATGTTGTCCTCTTCGATGAAGCCGTAGAACGTGGACTTGAACTTGGCGAAGACCAGCGTGTAGCCGGGAGGCAGGCCGAACTCCTCGGGGATGGCGGACACGGCGGGGGTGGGCGCGGCGGGCGTGGCCGCCGGCGCGGGGGCCGCGGCCGGAGCTTCGGTGGCGGCCGCAGCGGGGGCCTGCGCCGGCGCTCCCGCGGGCGGGGTCGCGGCTTGTCCTAGCGTGAGGAGCGGAAGCAGCGTCAAGGCGGCGATGGACGGCAAGGCGGACCTCCCGGGGTGGGCTACGTGACAGCGGCCGGGTTTACGCCGAGCGCATGGCCGTCTGGTTAGCGTTCCGTGACAATCGTGTGTCAGGCGGCCGAACGGGCGCTCGCCCCGCGGTTGTTGAAATCCCCGCGCGTGCGGTGTTGAATGCGCCGTCCACCAAGGAGACCCCGTGGCCATCGACTTCAGCCTCACCTCGGAGCAGCAGGACCTGCAGCGCCTCGCGCGCGACTTCGTGCGCAAGGAGATGACGCTGGAGGTCGTCCGGCACCACGACGAGACGGGAGAGTTCCCGCGCAAGATCCTGGAGAAGGCGTTCGAGCTGGGCCTGATGAACGGCCACATCCCGCCGGAGTACGGCGGCTTGGGCCTCTCCGCGGTCGACGGCTCGATCATCGCGGAGGAGGTCGCGGCCGGCTGCACCGGCATCGGCACCGCGATGGAGGCCAACGGTCTCGCCCAGGCGCCCATCATCGTCGGCGGCAACGACGACCAGAAGAAGCGCTTCCTCGGGCCGATGCTCGAGAAGCTGACCTTCGCGGCCTACGGCGTGACCGAGCCCGGTGCCGGCAGCGACGTGCAGGGCATCAAGACCACGGCGCGCAAGGTGGGCGACGACTGGGTGATCAACGGCAGCAAGATGTGGATCACCAACGCCGGCGTCGCCGACTGGTACTTCGTGCTGGCGTACACCGACAAGGAGCAGGGGACCCGGGGCATGACCGGCTTCCTGGTGCCCCGCTCGACCCCCGGCATCACCGTGGGAAAGAAGGAGCAGAACATGGGGCAGCGGGCGAGCGACACCCGCGGCCTCACCTTCGAAGAAGTGGTGGTTCCCAAGAAGAACGTGCTGGGCGAGCCGGGGAAGGGCTGGAAGATCGCCATGGCGGCCTTCGATCACACCCGCCCCATGGTGGCTTCCGCGGCGGTGGGCCTCGCTCGGAGCGCGATGGAGCATGCGATCAACTACGCGAAGGAGCGCACCGCATTCGGGACGCCCATCGCGGCGCACGAGGCGGTGAGCTTCATGATCGCCGACATGGCGAAGGACATCGAGGCGGCCCGGCAGCTGGTGCGCCTCGCGGCGTGGACCATCGACAAGGGTGAGCGCAACACCCGCTACGCCGCGTACGCGAAGGCCTTCGCGGCGGACACGGCGATGCGCGTGGCCACGGACGCGGTGCAGGTCTTCGGCGGCAACGGCTTCAACAAGGAGTACCCCGTCGAGAAGCTCATGCGGGACGCCAAGATCTTCCAGATCTACGAGGGCACGAGCCAGATCCAGCGGCTGATCATCTCGAAGGAGATCTTCCTGCGGGCCTGAGGCTCCCCTGGGATTAAGATGGGGAGGAACCCGGGCCTGCAGGTGCCAACCTCCTGGTTGTCCGGTTTCCCTGGATGAGAGCCTCGCTCAAAGGCTGGTTGAAGGCCGGGCTCGTCGCGGCGCTGCTCGTGCTCGCGGGCGGCGGTGGGGCGCTCTGGTGGACCTGCCGCGACCTGCCGCGCTTCGACAGCTTGCTCGATTACGAACCGAAGGAGGCCACGCACCTCTATACGGTGGACGGACAGGCCGTCGGCGCGTTCTTCCACGAGGATCGCACCGTCGTCCCCTTCGATCGCATTCCGCAGATGGTGAAGCAGGCGGTGATCTCGTCCGAGGACAAGGACTTCTATACGCGCGTGGGTGGGGTGAGCTTCACCGGCATCCTCCGTGGCTTCTTGAAGCACTATGTCTTCCACGGCAGGCTCGAGGGCGGTAGCACCATCACCGCCCAGGTCGTCAAGACGTTCCTGCTGTCGCCGGAGCGGACGATTCGGCGCAAGATCCGCGAGGCGGTCCTGGCCGAGCGCATCAGCACCCACCTCTCTCGCGACGAGATCCTGTACCTGTACCTGAACCAGGTGTGCTTCGGCCATGACCGCTACGGCGTCGAGGAGGCGTCGCGGTACTACTTCGGCAAGCACGTCTGGGAGGTCGACCTCGGGCAGGCCGCCATCCTCGCCGGCATGGTTCAACGCCCAGAGGCCTACTCGCCCCTCCATCACCCCGATGCGGCGAAGCGCCGCCAGCTCTACGTGCTGCAACGCCTGCGCGAGGACGGCGCCATCACCGTGGCGCAGGAGAAGGAGTGGGCGGCGAAGCCGATCGAAACGAAGGTGCCGGAGACCCCGCCGGGTGGCTACTACGCCGAGGACGTGCGCCGCTACCTCGAGGCGCGTTATGGGGCGCAGCGCGTCTACGAGGGTGGGCTCCAGGTCACCGTGGGCATGGACCCGGCGCTGCAGAAGGCGGCCGAGGCGGCGGTCGCGGTGGGGCTGGCGGGCATCGAGGCGCGGGAGCACTACCGGGGCGCGGCCCCCGAAGCCGCCTTCGCCGCCATCGATCCCGCGGACCGGCGGGTCCTCGCCCTGGTGGGCGGGAGCGACTTCAAGAAGACGCCCTTCGACCGTGCGACGCAGGCGAAGCGCCAGCCGGGCTCCGCCTTCAAGCCCTTCGTCTACACCACCGCCATCGACAGCCAGAAGTTCAGCGCGGCGAGCGTGGTGCTCGACACGCCGGTCGTCGTGAGGGATCCGGTGACGGGAAAGGAGTGGAAGCCCAAGAACGACGAAGGCGACGTCTTCGACGGGCCGATCACACTCCGGCAAGCCCTGGCGCGCTCCAAGAACACGATCTCGGTGAAGCTGACCGAGGCGCTGACCCCCGAGGCCGTCGCGGCGATGGCGCACCGCATGGGCATCGTGAGCAAGCTGCCCGACGACAGCGAGACGATCGCGCTCGGCACGGGCGAGGTCTCGCTGCTGGAGCTGGTCAACGGCTACACCACCATCGCCGCCGGCGGCCAGGTGGCCGAGCCTCGCATGGTCCTCGCCGTCAAGGACCGCACCGGAAAGGTCCTCGAGCAGGACGACTACGCGCCCAGGCCGGCCGTGCGGCCGGAGGTGGCCTTCGTCGTGACGACCCTGATGCAGGCGGTGATCGACGACCCCAGGGGCACCGGCTACCGCGCCCACGAGCTGCCCGGGCCGCTCGCGGGCAAGACGGGTACGCCCTCGGACTTCCGGGACGCGTGGTTCTCGGGCTTCTCGTCTTCGCTCGTGGCGGGCGCGTGGATCGGGTTCGACGATCACCGGCCGCTGGGGCGGGGCGAGGAGGGCGCGCACGCCGCGTTGCCCATCTGGATGGCGTTCATGCAGAAGGCGCTGGTGCTTCGCCCGCCCGGCGCGTTCACCGTGCCTCCGGGGGTCGTGTTCGCCAAGATCGACGAGGCCTCCGGCAAGCTCGCGCCGCCGAACGATCCGGCGGCTGTGGACGACCCGTTCGTGCCGGGCACGCAGCCGGTAGCCGTGGCCACGCCGGTCGGCGAGAACCACGGCAAGGATCTCTTCCTGCGCGGGGACTCGACGGGGCCGCTGTAGGCGGGCTACTCCCTGACGGGCGTGGCCTTGAGCGCGGCCTTGCCTTCCTTCACGTAGACCTGGAAGCGCACGCTCTTGCAGTTGTACTTCGCGACGAGCTGCTCCTTGTTCTTGCGGAGCTTCGCCACGAACTTGTCGTAGGTGAGGCCGTCAGCCGCCTCGCCGCACTTCTCGCGGGTGGCCACGAACTCGCGGAAGACCGCCTGGAAGTGGCTTTCCTCCGCGTTGGCGGGCGGCGGGGGCAGCGGGACCGCCATGGGCATCCCGGGCTTGGTCGCGGCGAGGCTGGCCGTGTTCGCGCGCGTGGCGCGCACCAGCGCCTCGGGCACCTGGGCCACCACCGTCGCGTCGGGGTTGAAAGCGTCGGCATCGTCCGGCAAGAAAGGCGAGGGGACGCTGGCCGCGGGCGGCGGCGCAGGGGGCACCGTCTTGGGTACCGAGGGCGGCGGTTGGGAATCGAAGATGCCGCCGAAATCGTCCTCCGAACGCCCCGTCTTCGGCGGCGGTGGTGTCATCTTGGCGACGGGCATTGGCTCCAGCGGGCGCAGCTCCGGCTTGCGCGGCTCCGGCTCGACGCGGCGGGGTGGTGGCGGCTCTTCGGCCTTCGGCATCGAGAAGGCCGGTTCGGTGATGGTCGGCTTGGGTTCCTCGGCCGGCGGCTGCGGGATGGCAGCCCCCTGCAGCAGCTCGTCGATCGAAGGCGGGGGCTTCGTGGCGGACGGGGAGGTGGCCCGCGTGCCAGCGCTCGCGGCGATGGCATTGACCGCCACCGCGAGCCGCCGCACGCCCGGGGCGACCTTCTCGGTCGGGGCGCGCAGCGAATGATCTCCCTGGGCGATCTTGTCGGCGATCGCGGCGACCTCCGCCAGGCCCTTGGTCGGGTTGGTGCCGACGAGCGCCAGGAGCAGGCAGAGGAGCGCCAGCCCCACGATGCCGAGCAGGAGGCCGCGCTGGTCCGAGGCCAGATCGGCGAAGCCCTCCGAGACGTGGACGGAGAGCACCGCGGAGGCGTCCCCGGCGAGCGGGATCGCCAAGGCGCGGCTCGCCGCCACGCCCGTCGCTCCCAGGGGGAGGTGCACCGGCAGCCCGGGCAGCAACGCGAAGCGGTCGCCCTCCAGCGAGCCGAAATCGACGGGCGCACCGGGTCGAATGGCGGTTGGCAGCGCCTTCTTCTCGGCAGGCGGCAGCGTCGAGGCGACGATCTTCTTGCCCGCGACCAGTGTGACGCCCACCCCGGCTCCGGCCTGGGCGGCGAGGCGGCGGGCGAAGGGCTCGTCGAGTGCCCAGCCGAGGACGACCTGCCCCACCGGGGGTGGCAGCGGGTCGCCCGTCGTGGCCAGTGACGCCACCGCCACCTGGAACAGCTCGCCGTCGAGGCTGGCGACGATGGCACGCGGATCGCCGAGCGGGCCGACGGCCTTGAACGCCGCGTCGTCCTTGTCGAAGCGGTTGGCGGCCCCGACGCGGTAGCGCGCGGCGGCCCCACCGCTGATGATCGCGAGCAACTCGGGCTTGGGGGCGTCCGCGGGCAACTTCCCGAGCGCCGAGACCGCAACTTCCAGCGCAGCCGAGGTGGGCTTGTTGGCGTCGTCGAAGGCCTGGCCAATCTCGGCGTCCGCCGCGAGCGCCTTGACCGCGGCGAG
The DNA here is from genome assembly GCA_035508175.1 of Myxococcales bacterium. Taxonomy (GTDB): domain Bacteria; phylum Myxococcota; class Myxococcia; order Myxococcales; family JAKAPL01; genus DATJNL01. The sequence goes on along the minus strand of DATJNL010000456.1, from coordinate 9,963 downwards.
CTGGGAGCTCGCGGCCTGCTTGAGCGACGGCCCGAGCGCTGCGCTGGCCGCCTGCAGCTGCGCCGAGGCCTGGTTCCTGATCTTCTCGACGTTGCGCTGGGCGCCGCTCGACAGGTAGAAGCCGCCCGCTCCTGCGATGAGGACCGCTACCACCAGCAGCTTCAGTCGAGACATTGGGCCCGTCACCTCGCGGGAGAGGAAGGCGTTCCGAGCATGACACCCGGGCGCTTTGCAGGCTTATAACCCGCTGAAAACACCCCCGTCAAACAACTGGCCGCACCTTTGCAAAGACCCGGCACGCCGCCTTCCGGCGCGTCTCTCGGGCTCAGAAGCGGACGGTCGCCAGGTTCGGGAACATCCGCAGCCCGCGATCCGCCACGTCGTCGGAGCCGTGCTCGGACGGTTCGCGCTGTCCGAACATGGATCGACCCGTGGCGTCTCGGTACGCCGAGAGCCCCTGGAAGATGTGCTCGACGATCCATCCGACCGGGAGCAACAGGTCAGCGACGAGCCACCAGAGCCCCCAGCCGCCGTAGCCCCACGCGATGGATCCCAGCACGGCGTCCACGACGATCCACACGACGAGGAACACGATGTCGATGATCAGCCAGCGCGTTCCCGCGGCCGGCCGCCCGGCGATCAGGAAGTGGCCCAGGCCGAAGCCCGGGATCAGGCCCAGGACGAACGCAAGCCAGGCGTTCTCGGGCGCGACGACCTGGCCGCCGCCGGCAACGAGATCCTCGCGCGCCGCGGCGTTCGCCTCGAGATCCGCGACGAACGATCCGGCGTTGAGGGAGAGCTCATCGGCGACGTCGCCCGCCACCGCGGCGCGCATGGAGGCCGGGATCGCATCCGGGGCCTCGAGGAGCGAGAAAGACGGCGTCTTCGGCTCGAAGGCGTCGAGGCGGAGCTCGAAGGCAGAGGCGGCACGCGTCGAGCCGACCGCGCAGGCAAGGGCGAGAAGTGACAGACATGTCTTCATGGTGGAGCCTCCCATGGCCCAGCATTGTTTCGCCCGACCTCGAGCCAGGCAAGGAAAAAAGCGGGGCTAGCGCCTGCCCTGCGTCCGGGCGCCCTCGACGCGGTTGCGGCCCTTGCGTTTGGCTTCGTACAGAAAGCCGTCGGCCGCCGCGATGAGGTCGTCCGGGCTGCCGTAGTTGCCGCCGCTGAGGCACGCGACGCCCAGGGAGATCGTCACCGGGATGCGCACCTCGCCCCACGTGAAGTCGGTGCCCGCCACCAGGGCGCGCAGCCGTTCTCCCATGAGCAGACCCTTCTCCTCGGTGCACTCGCGCAGGATCAGGGCGAACTCCTCCCCGCCATACCGGGCGAAGACGTCCTCCCCCCGGATGGTCTCCCCCACGACCGAGGCGAGGCGTCCGAGCACGTAGTCTCCGGCCTGGTGGCCATGCGTGTCGTTCACCTTCTTGAAGAAATCCACGTCGATGATCAGCAGGGTCACCGGCAGTGAATGGCGCAGCGAGTACGAGACCTCGTGGCGCAGCCGCTCCAGGAAGAACTTCTTGTTGAAGATCTTGGTCAGGCCGTCCTTGGTGGCGCTTTCGTAGAGCTGGCGCTGGAACGCTTCCTCGAGATCGTCCTGGTAAGAGAACTTGAGGATGGTCGCGTTGCCGATCTGCACCTTGTCGCCGTCCCGCAGCACGTGGCTGTCGATGCGCACACCGTCGCAGTATGTCCCGTTCGTGGACTGCAGATCCACGATGCGGACCTGTCCGTCGGGGCCGCGCTGCACCTTGGCGTGCTTCCGCGAGACGCCGTCGTCGTCGAGCAGGATCTGCGCCTGGTCGGAACGACCGATGACCATCTCGCCCGTGGCGAGCTTGAACATCTTGCCGACGGCCTTGCCGCTGATGACGATCAGATAGGCGTTCTGGCTCTTCGCGGTCGCCGTGCCGAGCGGCGTGACCACCCCGCGGATCTGCGTCTTGTCGTCCTCGAAGTCCGGACCGGACATGCGCGAGAGAGAGCTTACCCCGCGGTGCGAGGGCCAGTCCAGCGGTGAACGTCTGCGGCCCTAATGGCAGCCGTTCACGGTGTCGCAGTCGCCGCTGCAGCAGTCGGTGTCGAGCACGCAGGTGGTGCCCTTCGGCTCGCACCCGCAGCTGTCGTTCGTGTTGCAGAGGCCGCTGCAACAGTCGGTGTCGAGGAGGCACGACCCGCCGTCCTTCACGCAGGTGCCGCAATAGCCCCACGACTCGCAGTTCGCCCAGTTGGCGACGCAGGCGTCCCCCTTGGGGCAGTCGGAGGCGGCGTTGCCCGGCTGGCAGATCGTGGCGCAGCTGCCGCCGTCGAGCTTCGCATCCGGGCGGCAGCCCATGCCCGCGGGACACTCGGTCGCGCTCTGTCGCGGCTGGGGACTCGCGATCGACAGGTCGGCGGGCTCGGTGCCCCCCGCGGGCCCGATCGAGTAGTACGGATCGCCGTCGGTGTAGGGGCTGCAAGCCTTGGCGGTTCCAGTGGGGTAACAGATGAGGGCGTCCGCGCACGCCTGCGGAATGCAGGTGCCGTCGGCGGAGCCGGGCGCGGTCGCGTCGCAGCTGCTGCCCTCGATCTGATCCGTGACGTTTCCTTGGTCGCAGAGGTTGACCTCGCAGGTGGCCGAGCCGCCCGGCCCGAGGGCTCCCTGGCAGACGCTGGCGGCGTTGGGACAGTCGGCGTTCGTCTGGCACGTCGTCTCGCAAGCGGTCGGGAAGGAGTTCTGCTCGAAGGCAGGATCGGCCACGCAAGTCTGTCCGCAGGCGCATTGGCTGCCGTCGACGCACGACTGGAACTCGGTCGAGGCGGGGGTGCCCCCGAGACACGAGGTCGAACCTCCGGTCGATCCGCCGCCGGTGCTGCCGGCAGCGCTTCCCGTGCCTCCGGTGCTGCCCCGCCCGGCGGTCCCACCCGTCATCCGGCCACCCGTCGACGTCCGGCCACCACTCGTCCCCGCGGCCGTGCCGCCGGAGGTCGACCTCCCCGTCCCGCCGGAGGTCGCCGCGTTTCCGCTCGAGCCGGTCCCCTGGTTGCCTCCGATGAACGCGCACTGCCCGTTCTGGCAGGTGAAGCCGTCGCAGCAATCGGCCGCCGAAACGCACGTGCTCGACTCGGCGCCGCAGCCGCCCGCGTCGGTGGCCGTGGTGCCCGAGCAAGCCGCGAGGCACGCCGCCAGGGCGAGGACGGAGGCTCGCATCCGCTAGCCGCCGAACAGCGTGGCGGAAGCCGTCGCGGCGGCCACCAGCGGGCCGGGGCCGAGGCCCACGAGGAGCACGGCGACCGAGGTGGCAGCGAGCGCGAGATCGAGCGGCCAGCCGCCGGCGCCCCGGATCTGCGCCGTCGGGGCGGGCTGCATGTACATGGCCACCACGACGCGCAGGTAGTAGTAGAGCCCGACCACCGAAGCCAGGACGCCCACGATGGCGAGCGGCACCAGGCCGGCGTTCACCGCCGCGCGGAAGACGAGCAGCTTGCCCACGAACCCTGCGGAGGGCGGGATGCCCGCGAGCGACAGCATCAGCAGCGCGGTCGCGGCCGCCGCCCAGGGGCGCCGCCGTGCCAGGCCGGCGAAGCGCTCGATGTCCCAGGGCGCGGGATCGTCGGGCGAGAGCCGCTCGAGCGCCGCGAGGGCGGCGAAGGCCCCCGCGGTCGTCGCGGTGTAGGCGGCCAGGTAGAAGAGCAGCCCCGTCACCGCGTCTCCCCGCGCTGCGGGATTGGAGGCGGCCGCGATGGCGACGAGCAGGTAGCCCGCGTGGGCGACCGACGAGTACGCGAGCATGCGCTTCACGTTGCGCTGGCTGAGCGCCAGCAGGTTTCCCACCACCATGGTGAGCACCGCGAGCCCCTCGACGAGCGGGAGCCAGCTCGCCGGCTCGCCGTTCGCGCCGAAGGCGGTCACGAGGATGCGCGCCAGGGCAGCCAGCGCCGCGGTCTTCACTCCCACGGAGAGGAACGACGTCACCGGCGTGGGGGCGCCTTCGTACACGTCCGGCGTCCACATGTGGAACGGCACCACCGCGAGTTTGAAGGCGAGGCCGGAGACGAGGAGGGCGAGGCCGGCCAGGAGCAGCGGGCTGGAGGGCGCGGCACGCAAGGAGGCGAGCGAGGTGCCGCCGGCCGCGCCGTAGCAGAGCGCCGCGCCGTAGAGGAACAGCGCGCTCGAGAAGGCGCCCAGGATGAAGTACTTGAAGGCCGACTCCGCGGGGCGGGTGCCCACGCGGAGGTACGCCGCGAGCGCGTACGTCGAGACCGACATGATCTCCAGCGCCACGAAGAGCAAGAGCAGATCGGCGCCCCGCACCAAGAGGCACATGCCGGCGGCGGCGAGCAGGGCGAGCGCGTAGAACTCGCCGCGCTCGGCCGCCCGGGGACGCAGGAAGCCGGCCCCGAGGAGCGTCGTGACGAACAACCCCACGCAGATCACGGCGCCGAGGAAGGTCGCAAAGGCGTCCACCACGGCGAAGCCACCGAAGACCGCGCGCGCGGGCGCGCCAACCTGCTCCACGAAGGCGGCGAAGGCCGCCGCGGCGAAGGCCGCCGCCACGACCGCCTGGTAGCCGCGCCGCTCGCCGCGGAGGAACACCTCGCTGAGCATGAGGATCAACGCTCCGCACGAGAGCAGGATCTCCGGGAGGAGCGCGGCGATGTCGTGCGGGTCGACGTGCATCGAGGCGGCCTCCTAGCGTCTCTGGCGCATCTGCTGCAGCTGCCGGAGCAGCTGGGGCGGAAGCGCCGGCAGGTTTCGGCCGGGGTACGGTGACACGCCCGGCGGCGGAAGGCCCGGGTGTGGCCGGAGGATCGGCCGCATGGCGATCAACGAGGGTGGTGGCGTGCCCACCAGCGCCTCGTGATGCGGTTGCATCCGGGCCACGAGGCGCTCCGCGGCGGGCTGGATGCGGTCGAGGAGGGGCTGCGGAAAGATGCCCATCAACACGATGAGCGCGGCGAGAGGCGCGAGGACCGCCCACTCGCGGCCGGAGAGGTCGGCGATCGCTTCGTTCGCCGGCTTCTCCACCTTGCCGAAGAAGACCCGCTGGTACATCCAGAGCATGTAGACGGCGCCGAGGATCACTCCGAGGGCAGCGGCCGCAGTAAGCCAGGGGGCCGCCTGCAACCGGCTGTTCCAGGCGCCCGCGAGGATCAGGAACTCGCCGACGAAGCCGTTCGTCCCCGGCAGGCCGATGGACGCGAGCGTCACGAGGAGCCAGAGCGCGGCGAGCGCGGGCACCACCTTGGCGAGACCGCCGTAGTCGCCGAGCGCACGCGTGTGGCGGCGCTCGTAGAGCATGCCCACCAGCACGAAGAGCGCGCCGGTGGAGACGCCGTGGTTGAGCATCTGGTAGACACCGCCGGAGAGCCCTTCGGCGGTGAGCGCCGTGAGGCCCAGCATCACGAACCCCAGGTGGGAGACGCTCGAATAGGCCACGAGGCGCTTCATGTCGCTCTGCGCCAGGCACATGAGCGCGCCGTAGACGATCCCGACGACGGCGATCACGGCGAGGGCCCAGCGGAAGTCCATGGCGCCGTCGGGGAAGAGCGGGAAGGCGTACCGGAGGAAGCCGAAGCCGCCCATCTTGAGGAGCACACCCGCGAGCACCACCGAGCCGGCCGCCGGGGCCTCGGTGTGCGCGTCCGGCAGCCACGTGTGCAGCGGCACCAGCGGCACCTTGATGGCGAACGAGATCGCGAACGCGAGGAAGAGCCACCGCTGCACGGCGTGCGGCAGGAGCGGCGCCGCCGAGAGCAGTTCGGGATAGTCGAAGGTGCGGATCGCGGGCGCGCCCGACACCGAGTACAGGTACAGGATGGCGACCAGCATCAGGAGCGAGCCGGCCATGGTGTAGATGAAGAACTTCACCGTCGCGTAGATCCGCCGCTCGCTGCCCCAGATGCCGATGAGCAGGTACATCGGCACGAGCATGGCTTCCCAGAACACGTAGAAGAGGAAGAGGTCGAGGGCCGAGAACGCGCCCAGCATCGCGGTCTGCAGCAGCAGGAGCGCGATCACGAACTCCTTCACGCGGCTGGTCACGGCACGGAACGCCGACACCATGACCAGCGGTCCCAGCACCGCCGTCAGAAGGATGAGGACCAGGGCGATGCCGTCGATCCCCACGTGGTAGCTGATGCCGAGCGCAGGTACCCAGGCCGCGCGCTCTTGAAGTTGGAACTCGGGCGCGCCCGCCGCCGCGTCGAACTGCACGGCCACGCCGATGGCGGCGGCGAGGGTGAGCAGCATGAAGAGGGTGCCGAGCGCGCGCTGCTGGCCGTGCTCCTCGGCGGGCAGGCAGGCCACGGCGATCGCTCCCATCGCCGGGAGGAAGATCAACAGCGAGAGCCAGGGAAAGGAGCTCATGACCTAGCGCAGGACCCACCAGAGCAGCGCGGTGGCGCCGATCGCCATCACCGCGGCATACCGCTGTACGTCGCCGTTCTGCAGCGGTTTGAGGACGTACGCCGAGATCGTGGCCACGACCCAGGCCGAGCCGCGCACGATCACGAGGTCGATGAGTCCCTGGTCGAGCAGCCGCCACAGGGTGCGCGCGAGGCCCCACAGCGGCTTCACGATCACCGCCTGGTAGATCTCGTCGACGTAGAACTTGTTGGCGATCAACCGGTAGCCGGGCGGAAACGCCGCGGCCAGCCGGGCGGGCACGCCGCGGGCGCCGCCCTGGTAAAGCCAGTAAGCGAGGGCGTAACCGGCCCACGCCACGGCGATCGCCACGGCGTACAACGCCCAGGGGGTGCCCAGCTCCGACGCCGGGGCGACGGCCGACGTGAGCAGGGTGTTCGTCGCGGCGCCGAAGATCGGGTCGAGGAAGGTCTTCAAGAAAGGCTCATGGCCCATCAGCGGCAGGCCCAGGGCGAGCGTCACGATCGACAGGAAGGCGAGCACGTCGTCCGGCACGGTCATCGAGGCCGGTGACTCGTGCGCGTGCTCTGCGGCGGGGCTGCGCGGCTGCCCGGCGAAGGTGAGCGCCCAGAGTCGCCACATGTAGAACGCAGTCCCGAGGGCCGCGGCCAGCCCCACGCCGTACAGGGCCGCAGGCAGCCACGGCGCGAACCGGTTCTCGCTGCCGAGGGCCGCCCCGAGGATGGCGTCCTTGGAGAAGAAGCCGGAGATGGGCAGCACGCCGGTGATGGCGACCGTGGCCACGCCGAAGGCGATGGCGGTGTGACGCAGGCGTCGTCCCAGCCCGCCCATCTGCCGCATGTCCTGCTCGCCGCCCAGACCGTGGATGACGCTCCCCGAGCCCAGGAACAGGAGCGCCTTGAAGCAGGCGTGCGTGATCAAGTGAAAGATGGCGGCCCAGAAGGCGCCCACCCCCACGGCCAGGACCATGTAGCCGAGCTGCGACACCGTGCTGTAGGCGAGCACCTTCTTGATGTCGTTCTGCGCGAAGGCGATGGCGGCCGCAAAGATCGCAGTCGCGGCGCCGATGCAGGCGACGACGGTCAGGGCGGCCGGCGCGAACGCGAACAGGAACGACAGCCGGCACATGAGGTACACGCCGGCGGTGACCATGGTGGCGGCGTGGATCAGCGCCGAGACCGGCGTCGGGCCCGCCATCGCGTCGGGCAGCCACACGTAGAGGGGGATCTGCGCGCTTTTCCCGGTGACGCCGAGGACGAACAGGAGCGCGATCAGGGTGAGCGCGGCGGAGAGATGCCAGCCGGCGAAGAGGCCCTGGTTCAGCATCTCCGCCGGCGCCGCCCGCGCCAGCTCGGCGGCGATCGATCGGAACTCCACGGTGCCGAAGAGCGCCAGCAGGGCGAAGACCGCGAGCCCGAAGCCGAAGTCGCCGATGCGGTTGACCACGAAGGCCTTGCGCCCGGCGGACGCCTTGGCGGCGTCGTCGTACCAGAAGCCGATGAGGAGGTAGCTGCAGAGCCCGACGCCCTCCCAGCCGACGAACAGCAGCACGAGGTTGTCGGCCAGCACCAGGATTAGCATCGAGCCGACGAAGAGGTTGAGGTAGGCGAAGTAGCGCCAGTGGCCGGGGTCGTCGGCCATGTAGCCCGTGGAATAGACGTGGATGAGGAAGCCGATCCCGGTGACGACGAGCAGCAACAGGCCGCTGAGGCGATCGACGAGGAGACCTGCGCCGATGTGGATGCGGCCGACCGCAAACCATGTGGCGGCCCACGTGATCGCGGGGCCGCCGGCCACGGACACGAACGCGAGGAGCGCGAGCGCGAAGGCGCCCGCCACCGCGGCGCACGCGACGAGGTTCACGTTGGCCCGGCCGAGCCTCGGCCCGAACAGGCCGCACACGAGCGCCCCGAGGAGGGGCAGCAGCGGGATCCAGACGAGCGCGGAGGGATCGTGCATTCGGTCAGCCCCGCAGCGAGCGCAGCTCGTCCACGTTGATGCTGCCGCGCGAGCGGAAGACCGCGATGACCACCGCGAGCCCGACGGCGGCCTCGGCGGCGGCGACGGCGATGACGAAGAATGCGATCGCGTTGCCCCCATCCGAAGGGGCGCCGTGCAGCGGATGGCGCGCGAACGTCAGGAACGTGAGGTTGGCGGCGTTGAGCATCAGCTCGATGGACATGAAGATGGTGAGCGCGTTGCGGCGCACCATGACGCCCAGGAAGCCCAGGCCGAAGAGCAGCGCCGCGACCACGAGGTACTGTCCGGGCGCGACCATCTAGAGCTTGCCCTTCGCGACGACGACGGCGCCGAGGATGGCGGCGAGCAGCAAGAGCGAGGTCGCTTCGAACGGCAGCGTGAAGTCGGAGAAGAGCTCGAGGCCCACCGAGGCGACCGTGCCGAACTGGTGGCTGACGGCGGCCGGCGGGAAACGCAGCCGCAGGAAAGTGGTGGCGAGCAACCCCGTCGCGCCGAGGGCCGCGAGCGCGCCGGCGGCTCGCGCCGGCGTGAGGCGGTCCCGCCCGAGCTCCTGGGGCGAGAGGTTCAGGAGCATGATCACGAAGAGAAAGAGCACCATGATCGCGCCCGTGTAGACGAGGATCTGCAGCGCCGCCAGGAGCTGAGCCGAGAGCAGCAGGTAGAGGCCCGCGAGCGCGAAGAACGAGCCGACGAGCGCCATCGCTCCGTTCACCGGGTTGGACGCGAGCACCACGCCGGCCGCGCCGCCGACCGCCAGGATCGAGAAGAGCCAGAAGAGGACGGTCTCGGTCACCTAGGCCCATCCCTTCGGGCTCTCGGCGGCGGGGCCGAAGCGGCGGGCGCTCGCGCCCCACGGGTCGGGGAAGGGGCAGCGGTGCTCCTCGATGTGGCGCACGAACTCGGGGCGGAACCGGGCCAGGAACGAGTGCACGGGCAGCGCGGCGGCGTCGCCCAGGGCACAGATCGTGTTGCCGAGCCCCATGGGCGGGAACGGGCAGATGGCGGTCGCGACCTGCTGCAGTGCTTCGAGGTCCTTCAGCTGCGCCTCGCCGCTCTCGATCTTGTGCAGGAGCGCGGTTTGCCAGGGGGTGCCGTCGCGGCAGGGCGTGCACTGGCCGCAGGACTCCTCGGCGTAGAACTTCGCGACGCGCCACAGCGCCCGCACCAGGCAGGTCGAGTCGTCCATCACGATCACGCCGCCGGAGCCCGCCATGGTGCCGGCGGCCTTGAGCGCCTCGAACTCGCAGGCCACGTCCAGCTCGTGCGGCGCGAGCACCGGCGCCGACGAGCCGCCCGGGATCACGGCCTTCACCTGCCGCCCGTCCTCCGGGCCGCCGCAGATGTCCATCACCAGCTGGCGCACGGTGGTTCGCAACGAGATCTCGTAGACGCCCGGCCGCTTCACGTGGCCCGAGACGCAGATGAGGCGCGTCCCGCCGCTCTTCTCGGTGCCGAGCTTCGCGAACCACTCGGCGCCCCTGGAGATGATGGCCGGCACGTTGGCGAGCGTCTCGACGTTGTTCACCACCGTGGGGGCGCCGAAGAGCCCGACGACCGCGGGGAAGGGGGGCTTCAACCGAGGCCAGCCGCGCTTGCCCTCGAGCGATTCGAGG
>DATJNL010000455.1:0-15590 GCA_035508175.1 Myxococcales bacterium | reverse complement strand
GGCGCCGGCTGCCCGGCCGGCGTCTCGTGTCAGAGCGGCAGCTGCACGTTGCCCGACGGCGGCGCGGGGGCGTGCGAGAGCGACAGCGATTGCCCCGCGGGGCAGAGTTGCTCCGCCTTCGGCACGTGCGCTGCGGCAAGCTGCGCGGGCGCGCTCGCCGGCGCGAGCTGCACGCTGCCGGACACGGCGACCGATGGTACCGGCATCTGCTGCGGGAGCACGTGCAGCGATTCGCTCTGGGACCAGTCGAACTGTGGAGGCTGCGGAATCGCCTGCGGCGCCGGACAGCAGTGCCTGTATGGGGACTGCGCGCCGGCCATTGCCTGCGGCTCGGCAAACCCGGGTGAGGTGTGCCTGGTCTCCTCGGGAGTCGAAGGGATCTGCTGCGGGAGCAGCTGCGTCGATTTCAACGGCGACGCGCAGAACTGCGGGGGCTGCGGCGCCGCCTGCCCGGTGGGCGCGAGCTGCTTTGGCGGCTTCTGCTTCTCCCAGGACGGCGGGTTCGCGGCTTGCACGCCGCCCGCGGTGGGCTGCCCCGCCGGAACGCTCTGCGGCGACGGCTTGTGCGAGGCGGCCTCGTGCGGCAGCGGCGTCGACTTCTGCTTCCTGGGCGTCGATTCCTTCGCCGGCGCTTGCTGCGGCGGCAGCTGCGTCGATCTGACGATCGATCCCGCGAACTGCGGCAGCTGCGGCACGACCTGCGCGAGCGGCGTGTGCGTCGCGCCTGGCTACTCGAACGCTCCCAGCCTCGGCCTCTGCCTGCCCCCGGTGTCCTCGGGGAGCTGCGGCAGCGCGGGCGGCTGCCCGCAGGACGGCAGCGAGAACTGCGTCGACGACGTCTGCCTGGAGAACGACTGCGCGTCGCTCGAGAGCTACCTGTGTGCCACGCCCAGCGGCCGGGCGGGCGCGTGCTGTCTCGACGAGACCGTCGGCGTCTTCTGCGCCGATCTGGCGAACGATCCGGCGAACTGCGGCGGCTGCGGGAACACGTGCCCGAGCGGGCAGAGCTGCGTGGACGGTGTGTGCAGCGGCAGCGTGTCGCCCTGTCTCGCGGGGCACGTGAACGACGGCTGCACGCTCGCGAGCGGGCCGTTCGGGATCTGCTGTCCCGGAGGCGGATGTTCCGATCCGTCGAGCGACGCGCAGAACTGCGGGGGGTGCGGCAACGCGTGTGCGGCGGGGCAGAGCTGCGTGGCGGGAGTGTGCGGGTAGGGTGACGTCGCCCCCCGACTCGACCGCCGACCCCCTCGACCCCCGACCTCGACCCTCGACCTCGACCCTCGACCCTCGACCTCGACCCCTCCCCGCAGAGCGCGCGCGGGGGAGAGAGTCCCGCGCCGCCCCACGGTGGAGAGATCCCCCGAAACCCGTCAGTCCTTTTCGCCCGTCAGCGTCCTTCCGTACGGGTTCAGGAACGGTAGGAAGTAGCTCGGCAGCCCGTTCTTGCCGGTCGGCAGAACGTACAGCCGCGTGTTCGGGCCGTCGAACGTCTTCGCCAGGGCATCGATGGCGTGCAGCCGCACGTAGTCAGGCGTCAGGTGCGTCGACTCGGCCAGGATGCGCGCCTTCTCCGCCTCCGCGCGCGCCTCGATCGCGGCCGCGTCGCCTTCGGCCTCGACCTTCTTGACCGCTGCTTCGGTCTCCGCCTCCACGCGCTTCGCCTTCGCCTGCGCCTCCGCGATCGCGAGATCCTGCTCGGCGTGCGCGAGCTCCTGCTCACCGCGCAGCTGCTGCTCGATGCCCGCGGTCTTCGCCTCAGCCTCGCGCTTAGCCTGGTCGATCTGCGCGTCGCTCTGGGTGAGCTTCAGATCCACTTCTTTCGCCGCGAGCAGGCGGCCGAGCGCCGCCTTGCGGTTGATCGCCGCCTCCACCTCCGGCGGCAGCTCGAAGTGCTGGATGGCGATCTCGGCCACGTCGAGGTGCTGGCCCTTCAAGTGCACCACGAGTGCCGCCTGGATCGCCTTCTCCACCTGGTGCGTCTCGGTGGCGATCGCCATGTGGTCGAAGTGGGCGGTCGCGTCGCGAGTGGCGGCGAAGACCGCCGGCCGCACCAGCGAGTTGTAATAGTCCGGCCCGACGTCGCGGTCGAGCTCGTAGAGCTCCGTCGGCCGCGGGCGCACCACCGAGGCCACGTCGATGTCCATGTGCAGGCCGTCCTTCGAGTGGATGTGGATCTGCTCCACGTGGCTCGTCCATCGCATGTCGTAGACCACGAAGTTGTTCCAGGGCCAGTGCGAGTACCACCCGGCGCCGAGCGGCTGGCGGTGCACGCCGCCGGCGGCGGGGTAGTAGATCGCGCGCTCGTTGCCGGCGACGACGGTGGCGCAACCGCCCGCGCACAGAAGCGCGAGCGCGCCGAGTTGACGGTGCATGAGAAGCTCCTCTCTGTCGGAGATCGGGTGATCTCTCGACGGGGGTTCACTGCAAGCGGGAGACCACGTGCCAAAGCACGCGAATTTCCGGCGCGCCGGCGGCCGCCGCGCCTCCCCTCGCAAGGATCGTTCGCAAGGGCCTTGCGGGCTTCACCAGGGGTAAGCATCGAACGGGTAGTCCGCGCAGCCGTGCGCGCCTGCCGTCGGGTACGAGGCGCGCGTGAGGCCGCGCAGCCGCCTCGCCATCTCGTGGAAGAGGAGGCACCGGTCGCGCTCCGTGGGCAGCCGCGGGTCGGCGTCGATGCCCGCGATGATGGCCGGCAAGCTCTCCGCCGCGTCGGACATGTGCAGGCCGCCCGCCTCGGGCACGTTGAGCACGAGGAACTTGGGCGCGCCTGGCCCGCTTTCGTCCCACGGCAGCCAGGGGGCGCCCCCGTGGTTGCCGGGCGTGCCCTCGCGCGCGAACGCCGCCCAGTCGGCCATCATCGCCTCCGACAGCGCGCGTCGGCCCGGCGCTCCGCGCCGCGGGAAGAGCAGGTCGCCCAGGCGGCCGAGCTCGAAGTGGCCGAACACGGACGGCACCTCGAGCCCGTGCGCGGCGCCGATCATCTTCGAGAGGTCGGCGCCCGCGACGCGTCCCTCGCCACGCCAGTCGAAGCGGTAGGCGTAGACCTGCCTGTCACCCGAGCGCACCATCGCGGCGGCCGGCCCGTCCACGCCCGCCGCCTTCCACGCCCGGCTCAGCCACTCTCCGGCCGCCTGGTAGGAGGGCTCGTCGACGTAGCGCGGGAAGATCCCGAGCACGCGCCGGACGCGGTGCGGGTCGAGGAAGAGGAAGAGCTTCGCCTCGTCGCGGTTGGTGCCGACGATCACCGGGACCTGGTTCCAGCCACCGGGCGTTCCGAGCCGGGTCAGCCAGTCCCCGCGCGGCAGGACCGTGCCGTCGCGGATCACGAGCGGCATGTCGATCATGCCCAGCGCGCGGTTGCCAGGGTACGCCTCGAGCAGCTCGCGCGGGCTCTGGCCGCGCAGGTAGGTGGCGACCTCGCCGTCGCTCATCGAGGCGAGCACCACTTTCGCGCCGGCGCGGTCGGGCGCACGGCCGTCGCGCACCAGGAGCCGGGCGATCATCTCGTTCGAGCTGTTCTTGTCCCCGGGAGACGCGTCGTCCGTGAAGTTCTCGGCGCCCTCGGCGGTCGTCACCGACAGTCCTCCGCTCTCGACGATGGCGCGCTGGAACAGGCCCTTCGCGAGCGGCGAGACCAGGAGCGAGTAGACGTCCTGCCCGCCCGCGGACTCGCCGAAGATCGTCACGTCGCCCGGGTCGCCGCCGAAGGCGGCGATGTCGTCCCGCACCCACTGGAGCGCGCGGATGAGGTCGAGGGTGCCGAAGTTCCCCGACCGCTCGGCGTCGTCCGCGGCCTCGCTGCGCACGCTGCGGTGGCGCAACCAGCCGAGCGGTCCCAGCCGGTACTGCACCGAGACGACGATGACGTGCTCCGCCGCCGCGAGGTGGCCGCCGTCGTAGAAGGCCGAGCGGCCGATGCTGTTGCCGCCGCCGTGGATCCAGAGCATCACGGGCAGCCGGTTCCGCCCGGTCGGCACCTCGCCCGGGGCGAACGGCGGCGCCCAGACGTTGAGGTAGAGGCAGTCTTCGGAGCCCACCACCTGCCCCGTGCGCCCCTCGGCCCCGCCGAGCGGGGTCGCGAACTGCGGGCAGGCCTCCGAGAAGTCGAGCGCCTCGCGGATGCCCGGCCAGGGCTTCGCCGCCTGCGGCACGCGCCAGCGCAGGGGGCCCACCGGGGGCGCGGCGAACGGCAGGCCGAGCCAGGCCTGGCTGCCATCCAGACCGGCGCCGCCCTCGACGTCGCCCGAGGGCGTGTGGCGGAGCGTGGCCGGGTCGGGGTGGGCGATGGACCAGGGGCGGGGCGCCCGGCAGGCGGCGAGGCACGAAACCAGGAAAATCAAGGACAGGGAGCGCATGGGGGGTGGAGGCTACGCGGCCGTCGCCGCGCCCGCAACCCGCCCCGCCTTTCGTGACCTTTCCCGCAGCCGTGCTAGGATTCTGGCCAGCCATGCGCCTGCGGGAGCTCCGACACTGAAGAACGTCCTCCTCGTGGAAGCCGACCTGGCGCGGGCCGACGCGCTGGCGAAGCTGCTCGGGCCCGCCGGACTCGCGGTGACGCCCGTGCCCGACGGCGAACGCGCCCTCACCAAGGCGCGGGCGGCACGGCCGGACCTGTTCGTGGTGGGCTCGCAGCTGCCCGACATGAGCGGCTTCTCGCTGTGCAACCGGCTGCGGCGAGCGCCGGGGCTGTCGGACGTGCCGATCCTCCTCGTGCCGCGCACCGAGGACGCGGCGGCCACCGAGGCACACCGCAGCGGCAAGACCCCAGCCTCGGCCTACGTGGCGCCTGGCGCTCCGCCCGAGGCCGTGCTTTCGCACATCCAGGCGCTCCTCGGGGCGGCCGCCGACGAGCCCGAGGAGCTTTCCTCCGACGATCTGTTGCCGGCCGAAGACGAGCCGCTGGTCGCGGGATCGCCGCCCGCCCCGCCGCGCCGCGCGCCCTCGAACCCTCCACCCCCCCCGGGCGGGCCGCCGCCGCGGCCGCCGACGTCGCTGCCCCGGCCGCCGCCCCCGGGCACCGCGCCGCCGTTGCAGCTGCGCGCGCGCATCACCGATCCCTTCGCCGACCTCCCTCCGGAGCCGCGGCTCACCATGGGGGCCTCGCCCGACGACAAGGCCGCGTTCTTCCGCGACCGCGTCAAGGCGAAGGACGAGCTGCTCGCGCGGGTGAAGGCCGCGTGGGCGCAGGTCGTCGAGGGCCAGGAGGCGATGGAGCGCGAGGCGGCCGGATTGCGCCAGAACCTCGCGCAGGCGCTCGAGGGAAAGCGCGTGGCGGAGAGTGCTCTCGCCGAGGCGATGGCCGAGCTGCAGAAGACCGGCGAGGCGCTGGCGCAGGCGGCGGGCGCGCGCAAGGACGCGGAGGAGCGGAGCCAGAGCATCTCGGCGATGCTCTCGGACACGCTGCGCGAGCGCGAGCAGTCGGAGAAGGAATGGTCGGCGAAGGAGGGGGAGTCGGCGCAGCGGTTGCAGCTCCTGCAGGAGGAGGCCGAGCACCTCGCGACGGCGGCCGAGGAGGCGCAGAAGGTCGCGGACGAGGCGTCGGCCGCGGCTGCGCGGCTGCGCGATCAGCTCGAGGACAGCGAGAAGCGCAACGCCGAGCTGCAGGAGGCGGCCACCGCGGCGAAGATAGAGGCGGCGGCGTCGGGCGGCGAGTCGGAGGCGGCGAAGCAGGAGCTGGAGATGGAGCGGGCGCGCGCGGCGTCCGCTGCGGCGGACGCGGACGCCGAGCGGCAGAACGTGGAGGCGCACCTCGCCCGGATTGCCGAGCTCGAGAACCAGCTCGTGGCCGCGCAGGGCGGCGGTGAGGAGCTCTCCAGGGATCTCGAAGCGGCGCGCAAGGGCGGCCTGCAGCTCACCGAGGCGCTGCACGCGGCGCAGGCCGAGGCCAGCCAGCTCGGACAGGAGCTCGAGGCGGAGCGGCGCGGGCGGGCCGAGGCGGCGGAGGCCCACGCGGCGCTCGAGTCCGAGCGCAACCAGATCTCGGCGCGCCTGGAGGCGGCCGAGGTGGCGCACGCGACGGCCGTCCGCGAGCTGGAGATCGCACGAGGGGCGCAGCGGGCGCTGGAGCAAGAGCTGCAGACCGCGCTGGCTGCCCGGGTGGAGATGGAGACGCGCAGCGGCGCGTCCGTGGGCGAGCTCGCCGAGCTGCGCGGGCAGGTGGAGGCGATGACGGAGGCCGACCGCCAGTGGCAGGAGCGCGGCGCGGCCCTCGAGGGGCGGGTGGCCCAGCTCGAAGCGGATCTCCAGTCGCGCGAGGAGGAGGCCGCGGGCCTGCGGCAGGCGCTCAAGCAGGCGAACAAGGGGCGCGAGCAGCTCCAGGACGAGATGGCGGGGCAGATCGCGGGCCTCGCGCAGCAGATGCACGAGAAGGAGAAGCAGCTCGCGCAGGCGCAGGCCGCCGCGGCGCAGCCGGGCAAGAAGACGCCGTCGTCGCCGGGCGGCGGCGCCGCCGAGAAAGAGGCCGCTTCGCTGCGGGTGCGGCTGTCCGACGTGACGGCGGAGCTGAAGGCGCTGCGGGCGAAGGCCGGCGCGGGCCGCGGCGACGGGGCGGAGCTTCAGAAGCTGCGCGACGAGGTCGAGGCGCTCAAGGGCGAGAACGAGTTCCTGCAACAGGAGATGGAGCGGCTGCGCGCGGGACGCGCCGGCGCCGTGAGCGGGGAGCCCGAAGAGACGATCGTGATCGACCTGCCGAGCCTGAAGTAGGCGTCAGTTGCCGAAGCCGCAGTACTGCGAGGTTTGGGTGGGATCGGCTGGGTAGTAGAACAGCACACCCAGGCACATCTCGTCCTGGGTGGTCAGGCCGAAGCTCACCGGCGATCCGGTGGTGTTGTCGTAGGTGCAGGTGACTTGCACCTCGTCGCCGGCGTTGGCCGACCCGGTCACCGGGTAGAGCCCTTGCTCGCCGAAGTTCCAGGCACGGTTCACCAGAACGTTGGGCGTGGTCGATCCTTGCGGCGTCAGCGTGACCTCGATGTTCGTGCCGAGCTGGTGCATGTGGGGGAAGACCGCGAAGATGTTCGGCATGTTCGGCGAGTTGCCGCCGGCGTTCGTGAGGCTACCGCCGCAGCCGCCGGAGACCTGGTAGTTGCTGGCGCCGGCCGGGATGTCGATGTCCAGCGTGCCCGCGATGAGGAGCCCCACTTGCTGAAAGCTTGAGGCCGGCTCGGTGGTGCTCACGAGGTTCACGTAGGCCGGAGCCATGTCGATGGCCTGCGGCGTGGCGTTCAGGAGGTGCAGCTGGAAGATGACCTGCGTGACGGCGCTCTGACCCTGGGGCGGCGGATTCTGGAGGTTGAGCGTCATCGAAGTGCCGCTGGGAAACTGCACCGCGGGCGTGCCGACGCCGCCGCCGGTGATCAGGCCCCAGGCCGCTCCCATCTGGCTGCAATCGAAGCAGTTGGGATCGTTGGTGCCCTGGCAAGCTCCCCAGGTCGCAGGGGTGTAGCTGCCGGCCGGATCGGAGCTGGTGAAGACCGCGTAGTGGTGCACGCCCGCGGGTGGAATCTGCTGCTCCAGGCCCACGATGGGATAAGGCTGCCCCTGGGGAAGGGGGAACGACCAGCAGGCATATTGCTGCTGGCCGGGCGCCAGCGTGATGGCCGTGCTGGCCAACTGCATCCCGACCGCCGGCGGCGCCAGAGGGCCGGCATCCACGCCCCCATCCACGCCCCCGGTGCCGCCCCCGCCTCCACCGCAGGCGGCGAGCGCGGCGATGGCAAGAGCTGAAGCGGGCAGCAGGGCGCGGCGCATGGTGGGCTCCTTGAGAAGGGCGCGCGAATGCTAACGCCGCCAGCCAGGCGACTGCAAGCCAGCCCGGCTCGCCGAGGGTGGACTTCGGCGGGGAAGGGCGCGATGGAAGGGGCCGTGAGCCGCTCAACCCTCGGTGTCTACGTCCATTTCCCCTACTGCCGCTCGATCTGCCCCTACTGCGACTTCGCCGTCGAGCGGGCGCGGCGGGTGCCTCACGATCGCTACGCACGCGCGGTGATCGCGGAGCTTGCGCTGCGGGCTGAAACCTTCGCCCCGTTCGCGCCGGCGCGGAGCGTGTTCTTCGGCGGCGGCACGCCGTCGCTCTGGGCTTCGGCCGAGGTGCGCGGCGTCCTCGTGGCGGTCGAGCGGGCCTTCGGCCTGGCGCAGGACGCCGAGGTCAGCCTGGAAGCCAACCCCGAGGACCGATCGGCGGAGCACTTGAAGGCGCTGCGGGAGGCAGGCGTCACGCGGCTCTCTTGGGGGGCCCAGTCGTTTCAGGATTCCGTGCTGCGTCGGCTGGGCAGACGCCACCGGGGGGATGACTCCGCGAGGGCCGTCGAGGTGGCGCTGGCGGCCGGCTACCCATCGGTCTCCGTCGATCTGATCTACGGCGCCCCGGGCCAGGACGTCGCCTCGGCGGCGGAGGACGGCCGCCGGACCGCTGCCCTCGGGGTTCACCACGCCTCGGCCTACGCGCTCACGCTCGACGAGCTGGCGGTGCCCGTCCCGATGGCGCGGGCCGTCGAGGGTGGGCGGCTCAGGGTGCCGGATGCCGATGCTCAAGCGGACATGGGGCAGGCGCTCCGCGAAGCGTTGGCCGCGGGGGGGCTGGCGCGGTACGAGGTCTCCAACTTCGCGCGCGAGGTTTCCTCCCGGTCGGTCCACAACCTCGGCTACTGGAAAGGCCGACCCTACCTGGGCCTGGGCGTGGGAGCGTCTGGCGCCACGCCGGTCTCGAGGTACGCGAACCCGCGCGGCTCCGAGGGCTACCTGGCGGCGCTGGAGGGTGGCCGATTGCCCGCGGGAGAGACGGAGGCGCTCGACGGCGACGTCCGCTTTCGGGAGCGGGTGATGCTGGGGTTGCGGCTCGTCGAAGGGCTCGATCTCGCGGCCCTGCGCGTCGAATTCGGGGAAGAGCGGCTCGTCGGCCTGCGTGCCGCGGGCGTGAAGCTCGGGGGCCTGGTCGAGCTCGAGGGCGAGCGGCTGCGTCTCACCGACCGCGGGCTCGACCTTCACTCGGAGGTCGCGCTGCGGCTGGGCTTCACTTCGGCAGCTTGAACACGAGCCGCTCGTCCTCGGCGCGGTCGACCGAAGCGGCAAAGGTCGCGAAGTCCGCGTACTGGCCGGGTGCGATGCGCTGCGGCGGCAAGACGAGCCGCTCGTGCAACTCCACCTTCGCGCCGGCGCGCGTCTCCACCCGCCGGTAGCTGCCGAACGGGCCGTCCAGGCTCGTCGGCCGCGGAGCCTCGCCCTGCAGCGCGGCGCCCTGGGGCAGCTCGAGCGTCAGGTCGACCGCCGGCCGCTGCCACGCCGGCACGAGGAGCGGTAAGTCGCGAGCCGCGAGCTGCACGTATGTCTCGGCGAGGTGGAGCGGGAAGCCGCGCAGCGGGAGCGACCAGCTCGAAGCCCCTTCGGGCCGCGCGATCTGGTCGACCGTGAAGTGGTAGTTGAGTGCCACCTGGGACCCGGGGGCTTTGCCCACCTCGAAGGTCGCGCTGGTGAGGGCGGCGCCGCGGAAGGCCGCCGCCAGCGCCGCCTCGACGGCCTGCTGTCGCTGAGCGTCGTCGAGCTGCTCCAGCGAGGTGCGGGCGACGGCCGCTTCGAAACCGCCGAGCGTCTCGCGCCCATCGCCCGCGAGCGACCCGTCGGCGTGCAGCGTGAGCGCGAAGCGGAAGCGGTGATCGTCCGGGCCGGCCGCCCCGGCGGCGCTCGCGGGACAGGTGGGCAGGGTGAAGGCGAGGCCGTCCGAATCGTCGCTCGGGAGCGCGATGGCAGGGCGGCCGCAGAGCCACGGAGGCAGGCGTCCGAACGGGGCCCAGCGCAGCGAGGGCGCGAGCCAGAGCGGCGGGCCGTCGGCGGGCTCGATGCGCAGGAGCGCGTCGGTGTAGTCGGCGAGCATCGGAAACCGCCGGGGCTCGGAGCTCGCCTGCGGGCCCGAGGCGAGCACGATGGTCGACGGGATTCCCAGCGCGGCCAGCCCCGCCCTCATGGGCAGCAGGCGATCGCCGGCGCCGCGGGAGACGGTGACGCTCGCCGCATCGTCCAGGCCGGATCCGTTGCCTCGAATGCGCTCGCAGAGGAGCGACCAGAGCGAGGCCGCACGGTCGCTGGGGCCGACACCGTGGACCCGTCGGAGGATCTCGCGCAGGCCGCCGTCGACGACCGCGCGCGGCGCGAGCTGGTCGGCCACCGAGCGGGCCAGATCTCGAAGATCGTCGCCGTGGCCCGCCTGCACCCACGGGTAGTACTCGGTGGCCGGAGGCGCGCCGGGCTCGGCGACGAGTGCCGGGATCTCGTGCCGCTCGATCGTCACGCTGCCGGTCCACTTGCCCTCCGGGACCGCCGGCAGCCGGTGAAGATCGAGCTCGGGCCGCCGATCGTCTCGGATCACGTAGATCGATCGCTGCAGTGAGGTGTCGCTCGCCTCGAAATAGAACGGCTCGGCCGAGCCACCGGTGCCGCGCCGCGAGGGCGGCAACGCCATCAGGTAGTCGATCTCGAGATCGTCGCCCACCTCGAGCGCCGCTGCCGAGAGCGTGTTCTTCTCGCCCGACCCGCTGGCCTCGGCGTCGAGGATGCGCCCGTCCGGCTTGTGCGTGCGTAGCGCGACGAGGAGCGCCCCCGCGGGCAGCTCGAACTCGCCGGCCTGCGTGAGCCCGCTCTCGTCGAGGATGCGTTCCACGGTGCGCACACGCTCGGTCACGCTGCCGTCGCGGTGCAGCCAGGCAGCTCCGGAGTCGAGGAGGGTCGCGGTCGGCGCGCGAGCTGGCCCGATCCAAGGCTTCGCGGCCAGGGCGGGCGCAGCTGCGGGCAAGACACCGTCGAGAACCTCGTGACCCTCGGACAGCGACACCGCCCGGCGGAGCGGGAGGTCGGCAGGATCGAGCTCGAGCGCCCGCTCGTACGCCTGCCTGGCACCCCGCGCGTCGCCGCGGAGGGCGCGCAAGCCACCGAGCCTCCGCCAGGCGTCGACGTCCTCGGGCCAGGCGGCCAGCCGCTGTTCGATCGCATCCTCGGCCGCGTCGATGCGTCCCGCGGCCACCTGTGCGTCGGCGAGCTCATCGGCCGCGCGGGGGTCGGCCGGTGAGCGTTCGAGGCGGCCGCGCCAGTATCGAACCAGAGGCGAAGGACCGAGCTTGCGGGCGCGGAGCTGGGCCAGCGTCGCGGCGCCACCCGGACAGCGGGCGAGGGCTTCTCCCGTTTCGGCGAGCCGGGCGAAGGCGTTCACCTGGTCGAGCAGCCCGAAGGCGAGCTCCAGCGCGGGGCAATAGCCGGGGTCCTCGGCGAGCGCGCGGCGCAGAGGCCCGAGCGCCAGCGCGGAGGATTCCTCGGCCACCCGCAGGCGGGCCTGCGCCGTGAGGAGTCGCGGAGTCGGCGGGAGCTCGGGGGCTTGCAGGTCGGCCTCGGCCGCGTCGAGCTGGCCCAGGTCGAGCTCGAGGCCGGCGCGCCGCAGCCGGGCGGAGCCGTCGCCCGGATCGAGGGACAGGAGCAGGTCGAGGTCCCGCCTGGCCCGGCCCCGAGCCTCCTCGTCGTCGAGCGTGCCGAGCGAGGTCCACAGATCGGCGCGGACGGTGAGGCCCAGCGGGGACGGCGCCGGTTCGCAGGCACGATCCGCGAGCCGCAAGGCTCCGGCGGCGTCGTCGAGGCGGGCGTCGTCCGCGGCCAGCGCGGCGGCGAGGCGAGGTCCCAGCTCGGGCGCGAGCGCCGCGGCCAGCGCCTCACCGTCGCCGGGCGCCTGGGCGCCGGGCCCAGCGGCCAGCGCGACCACGCGGAAGCCAGTCGAGGCATCGCCGGCGACGGCCTTCACGAGGAGCTGGTGGCGGCCCGCTCCGACCGGCGCGAGGAACCACGCTGCGCGCGGCAGCTGGCGCCGGAAAGCGTCGCGACTCCAGACCAACCGGCCGTCGACGAACACCTTCACCGAGGCCGTGGCCTCGACGCGCAGCAGCACGCCGCCCGGCCCACCTTCGACGTCGGCGCTGGCATAGAAGAGGTCGCCGCTCGGAGGTGTGGGGCGGCTCTCGCCCGCCGCCGGCTGGCGCGATTGCATGTCGTGGCCGATCGGGACCCAGCCGTTGAAGAAGTGGACGTCTCGCCAGCGCTCCAGACCCCACGGCGCGCGGTAGGCCTCGGCGACGGGCGTGAGCTCGGGGCCGAGCGGCCGGTCGAAGTCGAGCCAGTGCCAGGGCGAAAGCGGCCCGAGGAGCCGCCAGCTCTGCACCAGACCCTCCTCCTCGCGAATGCGCTGGGCGGCGTCGAACTCGTCCCGGGCCACGAGGATCTCCGCGCGGATCTCTCGGACGCGCTGGGCGACCGCTGCGTCGGCGCGCGACAGATCGACGCCGGCCGCGGCCAGGAGGATGTGCTGATCGGCGCGGGTGGAGCTGCCCGCGAGTCCGGCGAGCGCCGCGGAGGCGAGCCGCGCCTCGGGCCGGTCCGGGTGCTGGGTGAGGAGCGCCAGCGCCTCGTCCAGCGCCTTGCCGTCGTCGAGATCGCGGCTGGCCCGCAGCAGCAGCGCGGTCTCGAGCAGCGGATCGCCGGGATCCTTGCGGGCCCCGGCGGAGAGGAGCTGCTCGGCCCGCGGTGTCTGCCAGGCCTCGAGCGCCGCGGCGGCGAGTTGACCGGCGCTGGCAGACGCCACGTCGACGTTTCCGCGACGCGCCGAGGTGGTGGTGGCGCAAGCGAGCAGGGCCGCACACGCGGCCGCGGCGACGTTACCTCGAAGCGGCATTGAGCTTGCCTGTCTCCTCGAGGGCCAGGGGTTGCGCGAAGGCGCGGTCGGTGTGCTCCAGGAAGCGCCGGAACTCCGGGTAGCGCTGGGGCTCGATGCGAGGGGCCGAGAGGGCCAGCTCGCCCTCGACGACGAGCTGCTCGGCTCCGCCCGCGGCCGCGGAGGTGGCGAGGTGGTAGTGGATCTCGAGGTGCCCGAAGGGCGCCTCCAGCTTCACGTCGGCAGGCGGGGGTGCGAAGCGAGCGCCTTCGGGTGCCACGCAGCGGTAGCGGAAGCGGGTCGCGAACGGCGGCGGCAGCGAGAGCTCGAAGTGCCGCCGCGAGAGCGAGGCGAAGGTCTCGAGGTAGGTGGCGCCGCCCCCGAACGGATCGAACGTCCAGTCCGTGCCCCGCTTGGGGGCGAAGCGCGGCACGGACAGGTCGAAATCGATGCTGACCGGCTGCTCGAGCGACGCGAGATCGTCCCCGAACTTGACGCTCTGGACGCTGAGCCCCGGGTAAGAGCGGCTCCAGCCCTGCTCGAAGACCGCGCGCCGGCCTGCCTCGGACTGGTAGGAGCGCCGATAGTCTGCTGCCTGCGAGCCCTGCACCGTCGCCTGCCCCCGCAGCGTGGCCGAGCCGTCCGCTGCCAGCGTGACGAGGATGTCGGCCGTGGTGACGTTCTGCTGCGCCGGCAGGAACGGCGTGATGGTGAGCCGGCTCTTGCCGCCGGGATCGACCACCAGCGCGGTCGCCCCCTGGTCGTCCGGGGGCAGCTCCGTCGAGCCGAAGAAGCGCGCGGTGCCGTCGAGCCAGCGATCGAGCGCGGGCACGTACACGATGGCGTGGTCGAACACGGCCAGCGACGCCGGGGCGGCGGCGATGCGACCCAGCTGCCGGGTACGGAGCAAGACCAGCCTGGCATCGACGCCCAGCTCGTGCAGCAGTGCCCAGAGCAGCGACGCCTTGTCCTTGCAGTCGCCGAAGCCGCGGGCCAGCACTTCGCCCACGGCGTAGGGCTTGTAGCCGTGAATCCCGAACTCGAGACCGACGTAGCGAGTTTGGGAGACGACGTAGTCGTAGGCGGCACGCACACGCGCCCCGGGGTCGGGCCCGGCCTTCTCGGCGATGGAGCGCGCCAGGTCCCGCAACTGGGCGCTCGGGGCCAGCTGATCTCGGACGAGGTTCCAGTAGGAGGCTCCGACCTCGGACCAGCTCTGCTGCGTCGATACGTGCAGGTAGGGTGCCACCTCGGCCCAGCCGGGCATGTCCGGCTCGGGCTGGATCTTGGCGATGCGGCCCAGCGTCCAGACGTAAGCGCGGCCGCCGCCAGGGAGCGGCCGGACCACGTGGGTCAGGCCGGCCACGCCCGGGTCGTTGGCGTAAAGCTCGCGCCCGGGTGGCATCTGCACCGCGTAGGTGAAATGCGCGCGATCGACCGTGTCCTGCAGGAAGGTGATGTCGCCGAAGTCGTCCGAGGTCAGGTTGTCGCGTGCGGTGTCATCGAGTCGGTAGGTCACCTCGAGCACGTCGCCCGCGGCGAGGCCGGGGAACGTCACGTCGCGCTCCCGGTGGTCGTAGTAGAGGTCGTACCAGGGCTCGCTGAGCGAGCGCGTCGACTCCTCGTAGGTGGAGACGATGCGGCCGTCGGGTTTCAACACGCGCGCCGCTTCGATCTGCAGCTCCTGCCGCGCCGGGTCGAGCTCGACGCCCGTCGTGCGCGCGGCCTCCGCGCCGCGATCCGTCTGCACCCGGACGATGGTCTGGCGGACGCGGCTCGCGAGGCCGGAGGGGTAGACCTGGATGGCCGTGACGTCCGACAGGACCACCGCGTCCTCGCCGGGGGTGGGCGGCACGGCGTGCGCGGTCTGCACGAGATCGGCGAGGTAGGCCGCCGCAAAGGCGGAGTGCCGGCGGGTCAGCTGGCGATCGAGGGCACGGAGTGACTCGGACTGCGGCCGCAGCGCGAGGGCGCGCCGGAGGACCTGCTTTCCGAACGCGCCGTCTCCGTCCCGCAACTCCGCCGCTGCCACCGCGTCGGCGATGTCCGCGTTCTCGGGCGCCAGAGCGAGAGCGGCGCGCAGATCGGCCTGGGCGCGGTTGCGGCGCTCCGCCCCGGCCTCGCCCGGCAGGGGATTGGCCAGCAACAGGTCGCCGCGCTCGACGAGCGGTCGGGCCGAGGCGGGCACGAGCTGGCGCTTGGCGGCGATCTGCTCCAGCACGCCGTCCAGGTCGCCCTGCGTCAGCAGCAACCGCTGGAGCGATTCCCGGGCGCCGAGGAGGTCGGGCCGCAGGCCCAGGAGGACGCGCAGGTTGCGGATGGCCTGCCGGCGGCGGCCCAGGCGCTCCAGCCGATAGGCGGCGGCCATCTGCGCGTCGGGAGAGTAGAGCCAGCGCGAGGCGGCCTGCAGCTCGAGGCGGCCCGCCTCGGAGGTCTCGCCGAGCGACTCGAGGGCCTGTGCCTGCAGGAGCGCCGGCCGATCGTCCTCGGGATCGAGCGCCTGGGCCTCCAGCGATCGCGCCAGGGCGCGGTCGGGGTAGCCCAGGTCGAGCGCTTGCCGGGCTTCTTCCACGGCGAGGTCGGCCGTGCGTGGCCCCAGGGAGGCGGCGCGCGCCAGCGCCTCCTGCCGATCGATCGGACGGCGGTCGTGCTCCTCGTCCTGCGCCAGGCGAAGGAAGCAGCTCTGCGCCGGGGCCGCCTCGCAGGCCGCGCGTCGAGCCTGCGTGGCGAGGTGGTCCGCGGCATCGTCGGGCTGGAGAGCCTCGCGGATGGCCGCCACGGCATCGAGGGAATCGGGGTCGTCGTGCGCGGCGGCAGCGGCAAGGAGACGCCCCCCCCGCTGCGGCGTCGGGACCGGCTGGATCTCCTTGCCGGCGACCGTGGCGGGCGCCGGCAGGCCGAGCTCGGCGTG
>DATJNL010000454.1:0-39877 GCA_035508175.1 Myxococcales bacterium | reverse complement strand
AGTCGGCGACGACCGTGGCGCCGAGGTTCCAGTCCTGCGTGACCTCCTGCTGCAGGCAGGGCGCGAGGTAGTCCGTCGACATGGGCGGCCCCGAGTCGTCGAGCAGCTCCACCGGAACGCCCGAGAACGCCGCCGCCACCTGGTCGTAGTTGAGCAGCGCGCCGAAGCCGCCCGCGCTGACGCCGGTGAGCAGCACCTCGTTCAGCGAGGTGAAGGTCGGCACGAGGCGCGCGAGGTCCAGCGTCATGTTGTGGTAGCCGACGAACGCCTCCGGGCCCACGCCGTCGGACGTCCCGCCGTCCGGCGCGTTGCCGCCGTGGATGTCGCCCGTGCAGTAGGGGACGTACACGAAGCTCCAGTCGGCCATGGGGTTCGCGGGATCGGAGCGGTTGAAGACGCCCGCGCTGGCCTCGAGGGCGCCGGGGCCGAAGTTCGTCTGGAACTCCGACGCGCCGAAGGGCACGGTCGAGTCGTTGTCGGCGCAGGTGACGATGTTGAAGCAAGCGCCGCCGCCCTCCAGGAAGATCATCAGCTTGTTGGAGTTGGGGTTCAGGTTGACGCCGATGCCGGTGGCCGAGCCGTCGCGACAGATGGCGCCGTCGATGGGCACCCAGGTCCACTGCATGGGGTTGAGGCCCGTGATGGGCGTGCCGCCGCTGGCGCCCGTGGAGCCGCCGGACGACCCGCCGCCCGTGCCGCCGGTCGTGGCCGCGCCGGTGGTGCCGCCGGTACCGTTGGCGCTGCCGGTGGACGTGCCGTTGTTCGACGAGGTGCCGCAGGCGCAGAGCGCGGCGGCGGCGAGGGTGGCGGCGAGCTTTCGCATGGCGGACTCCCGGGCAATCGAGCCGGCGCAGCATACCCGAAACCGCCCCGCGGTCGAGTCCGGGGAGCGTAAGCTTTTCCGCGCCGTTGGCCCTGGTGAAAGGGATACAATGCTGGCCGCGCCATTGACGCTCGCGACGCCCAAGGCCGAAGCAGCGCCCTCCGTGCCCTCGGTCGCGGAGATCTACCGGCTCCACGCCGGGGACGTGACGCGCTGGGTGGCCCGCCTCGGCGGCCCCCGCATGGAGCTCGAGGACGCGGTCCAGGAGGTGTTCGTGATCGTGCAGCGCGAGCTGCCCCGCTTTCGCGGCGAGGCGCGGCTCACCACCTGGCTGTACCGCATCACCGAGAACGTGGTGCGGCACCAGCGCCGGCGCCGCCGCTGGCTCGGCTGGCTGCGCAAGGACGAGGATCCGCCCGAGCCCGTCTCGCCCGATCGCAGCCCGCTCGAGGACGCCGAGGCCCGCCAGTCGCGCGAGCTCGTCTACCGCGCCCTCGACGGCATGAACGAGCGCTACCGCACGGCCATCATCCTGTTCGAGATCGAGGATCTCCCGGGCGAGGAGGTGGCCGAGCGCATGGGCGTGAAGCTCGGGAACCTCTGGGTGCTCCTGCACCGCGCCCGCGCCGACCTCACCCGGCGGCTCGGCGAGCTCACGGAGGCCGAGCCGTGAGCGCGAAGACGCCGCTCCTGTCGTGGAAGAAGCGCCCGCCCGAGTCGCCCGCGGAGGCGAAGGCCGCGCGCCTGCTCTCGCAGCTCGGGCCCGCCCCCACGCTGCCGCCCGAGGCGCACGCCCGCATCGCGCAGAAGCTCCGGAGCGGCGCCGCGCCGCGCAAGGAGCGGCTCACCCTGCTGCCGCCCATGCGCATCTCCGTCATCGCGAGCGGCCTCGCCTCCATGGCCATCGTGGGCGTGCTCGTGTTCGTGATGTTCGACCAGAAGGCGGCGCGCGAGAGCCTCCTGGAGCGGGCGCCCGCTCCGGCGGCGACCGCGGCGGCTCCGGCCCAGCCCCCCGCGCCCAAGGACGTCGACAACCTGGAACCGCAAGCGCCCGCGGCGCTCTTCGCCGAGAAGCCCGCGGCCAACCACGGCGCGGCGGCGCACAGCGCGGCGAAGAAGGAGCGCGCCCCCCTGGCCTTCAAGGGCACGGGGAGCCTCGGTTTCGGCAGCCCGGCGGCCGGCCTGGGACGAGGAGCACCGGAGGGAGCGTTCGCACACGCGCAACCGCCCCCCGGCTGGAGGGCGAAGACCGCCGCGCGCGGCGCCGTCCAGGACCTGGCCGCCCCCTTCCCGGAGGAAGAGCTCGCGGGCGGGGGCGGCGCCGCGAGGAAGCTCCGCCTGCAGGAGCAGGGCCCGCCGCCCGCTCCGCCGGCCGGCCCCGCGGCGGTCGCCCAGGCTTCCGCCTCTGCGGAGGCCGCGCCGCGGACCGCCCCCCCGGCCGCAGCGCCCGCCCCGATGGCCGTTACCAAGGGCGAGCTCACCGCCGACGACAAGAACGACGAGGCCGAGCGCCGCGAGCAGGCGCCCGCGTGCGAGCAGTTCGCGCCGGGCCTCGACGCCGACGCCCTCCCCGCGGCCCGCCTCTCCGAGCACGACCTCATCGCCCGGGCGCGCTGCCGCCTCGCGCGCGGCGACCGCAGCGGCGCACGCGACGACCTCGACGCCTACCTCGCGCGCTTCCCGAAGGGGCGCTTCGCCCGCGAAGCCGCCGCCCGACGCGCGACCCTGCCGCCGTGACGCCGCGCCCTTCCGGCGCTGGACAAGGGCGCGCGCAGGTCGTAGAAAGCGCGGTCGCCGTCCGCCGACATAGCTCAGTTGGTAGAGCAGCTGATTCGTAATCAGCAGGTCCCCGGTTCAAGTCCGGGTGTCGGCTCCTGAAATAAGGCGGTTGCGTTCCACGTGGAACCTGCCGGCCCGCCGTAGGCCCGCGGTGAGCCCGGATTCAGCCAGGCCGCGAGCGTCTGTCACCGGGTTGTCCCCCGGCCGGGCTAGGCGCGCTGCGGCCAGTGCAGATGGCCGGGCGTCGGCGCCGGGCAGATCGCGACCGACGTCACCCACAGCATCGCCGCCCGATCGTTGGATTCGCCACCGGCGCAGCCGTCGAGGAAGACCTGGACGTTGTAGCCGTCGCCCGGGAGCGGCTGGACCTTCGTGCCGTCCTCGTTCACGATCTCGCATCCCTCGGCGTACTCGTTGTCCCAGACGCGAACGACGATGGCCGGGCGAATCTCGCCCTTCGAGAGACCCGGGCGCCTCGTTGCCGCGCGCCGTGTAGTGGAGAATCCGACCGACCGTTGCCTTGTCCATGTGCTCCTCCTGGTTGCTCAGCACCCCAGCGCCGCGCGCGCCCGCGAGATCGCCGCGGTGCGGAGCGCCAGGTCCGTCAGGCCGCCGTTGATCCGGCGGGTGAT
This sequence comes from Myxococcales bacterium, assembly GCA_035508175.1. Taxonomy (GTDB): domain Bacteria; phylum Myxococcota; class Myxococcia; order Myxococcales; family JAKAPL01; genus DATJNL01. The sequence continues at coordinate 36,643 of DATJNL010000454.1, read as the reverse complement.
GCCCTCGATGTCGAAGCCGTCGGCGAGCTCGTTGAGGCCGCGCGTCGACCAGAACCACCCGGCCACCCGCCAGCAGACTCCAGGGGTCGCGGCGAGGTCGGGCTGGTTCACCAGGTCGACGCCGAGCGCCTGGGAGGCCTGCTGGTAGTTCGATCGGCCAGTGATCTGAATCGGCCCTCGCCCGCGGAAGAGGTAGCCGTCCCCGGTCTGCGTGTTGCCGAGCTCGGTGGCCACGTGCGACGGCGGCTCGTACCGCGCCTGCGCCTCGGACGGCCCCCAGTCCTCCTCTAGGCCGCGGAGCTGGTTGCACTCGAGGCTACACTCGCCGAGCCAGCAGGCGAGCCGCGCGGGACTGTCGATGCCGAACTCGGCGGCCGCCGCGTTCAGCGGGTCGAGGTGGGCCGCGACGACGTCGGCCGGCGCGCGCGGCATGATGGCCTGCAGCTGCTCGGCGGTGATCACGGCGCGAAGGCCTCCCGCTCGAGCGCGGCCTCGAGCCTGTTGTAGTAGCGCCACCGCTGGGCCCGCGCGACCTCGCGCGCCAGGCTCGAGCTCGCGGAGAAGCGGCCATCCATCCCGCGCAGCCCAGGCCCGGCTGGGCGCAGGAAGACCGGCAGCGTCGGGACCGGCAGTGGCTCGTGGCGCCCGAACAGCGGCGCCTGGAAGGCGAGCGCGTTCACGCCCAGGATGAGGGCGATGACCGCGGGCGCGATGAGGGTCTCTCGCTTCACTTCGCCGGCGACGTGGGCGCGCTGGCGCCCGCTGGAGCTCCGGCGGCTCCCGGCGCAGTGGTGTCCAACGTCGCCGGCGGCGGATTGGGAGGCGCTGTGGCGACCGTCGCGGGAGCCGCCGGCGGCCGCGTGTTCAGCTCCGCGGCGCCGCCGAGCTGGATGCCGATCGTGAGAGCGACGGCCATGTTCTTCAGGCTGAAGCTCCCGACGGCCAGACCCGAGATCGTGCCGCCGTAGTCCTGCACCAGGTCGGGCAACGCCACGATGCAGCCGAGGGCGCCGACGAAGCAGAGCGCCGGACCGGCGCCCACCGAGAAGAGCGTCTGTCCCCCGTCGGTCGCCAGGTTCGCGAGGCCGCCAAAGCCCAGGGTGAGGATCGGCTTGTTCCCGAGGACGGAGCCGAAGTTCTCCTGGAAGAAGTCCCAGCCGAACTCATAGCCGAGGCCACCGCCGAACGCGCTCGAGGCGGGCTTGCCGCTCGCGGGATCCTCCCACCGCAGGAGGTAACCGGACGCGAGGGGGCCGTGGGAGAACTGGCCGTTCGTGAAGGGCACGACACACGTGTTCGTCGTCTGGTCGAGCGTCTGTCCCGCCGGGCACGTGAGGGTCTGAGCCCGCGCCGGCGCCGCGAAGACGAGCCCGAGCAGGAGCACGGCGAGCAGCCGTGGCGGCGGCCGCGGCCAGCCGCGATCGCGCCGCGTGACGTAGACCGCGAGCAGGAGCCAGCCCGTCACCACCGCGGCGAGACAGATCGCGAAGGTCGCGTGCCCGGCGACCCAGAGGCGCCAGCCGAGGATCCCGAGCATGCTGAGGCCGCACAGGACCGCGAGCATCCGCTGGATGGCGAGGCCTCCCGCCGGCGAGGGCATGTTCGCCACGCCGCCGCCCGGCGTCGTGACCGGCGCCGGCGGCGGCAGATTCGCCTTCAGGTGCAACCGCTGGTGGATGATGTCGCCGACGATCGCCTCGGCGTCCTTTTCGGCCTGGCCGTGGTTCGCCGCCCAGAACGAGATCGCGGAGGCCTTCGCCGCGGCGAACGCGGCTGCCGGGTCCTTGCCGCCCTTGATGGCCTCGAGCATCCCCTCGCCGGCCTGCTCCGCGAGCGCAGCTGCGTCGGCCTCCGCGGCGTCGCCCTTCGAGGTGAAGAAGCCCACGACCGTCGCGCCCAGGCCGACCCAGGCGGTGATGAGGTGCGGTCCGAGCACGACCGTCAGGCCGAGCCAGAGGATGGGATTCGAGAGCTCTCCGAGTGCCTTGTCCATGAGTCCTCCTGGTTCACTTCCCGCCGACGAAGGCGGCCTGCGCTGGGGCGGCGAGCCGCCCCTTGAGAAATGCGATCTGCGCGTCCTGCGCGTCGTTCTTCGCCGCGAGCGCCGCGTCCTGGGCGCGCACGTCCCGGTCGAGCTGCGCGACCTGGGTGGCGATCGGCTCGACCGCGGCCTGGATGCGATGGTCGAGCCACGCGGTCGCGGAGCCCAGGAGCGCGGCCCCGAGCAGCGCGGCCTGCACCTGCTTCGGGAGCAGCTTCACGAGGAGCTCGCTCACCGGCGCGCTCCCGGGTGCTCGGCCTGGTACGCCTCGATTGCGGCCACGATGGTCTCCACCGGTGGCGCCGGCGGATGCTGGACGGTCCAGAGCGAGACCAAGGTGGCAATCACCGCGGCGCCGGCGATCGCCCACTGTGGCCAGTTCGTCTGCCGCTTGTCCCTGGTCCGCTCGGCCTGGGACTGGATGCGGATGACCTCCGCGAGCTGCGGCTCGACCTCGGCCATGCGCTCCCTCAGCGCCATGAAATCCTTCTGCAGGTCTTCGATGTCGCGTGCGAGCCAGTCGTGCTCGCGGCGGTTGAGGTCCCGCAGCCCCTTGAAGGCCTCGTCGAGCCGCGCCGGGTTCGGGCTGTCGACGGTGTCGTGGTCGCGCTCGGAGGACACATCGGCGGTCAGAAGCCGTTGCCGGCCGGGTTCACCTGGCAGGCGCCGAGAACTCCGGCATCGCTGTTCGTGACGCTCAGCTGGACCTTCATCATCGGCCACGCGTTCGCGGTCACGGTGATGGCCACGCCGGCGTCGAGGCCGCCGTCGAGCGCCTGGAACGTCGTCGAGGTGCTCGTGATGACCGCCCAGTACTTCCCGTCGATGCTGCCGAGCAGCTGCACCGTGCCGTTGCCGTTCCCTGGCACCGGCGCGTAGACCGGGCAGGTCACGACGAACTGCGTGGGGTTCAACCCGTTCGCGCTCAGCGTGACGACGTCGCTGGTGCGAACGCCGCCGTCGAGCAGGATCGTCTGTGAGCCGCCCCAGGTGAGGGGCAGCGCAAGCGCCCGGATCGAGAAGACCGCAAGGAGCGCCCCAGCCAGAAGCGACAGCCGTCTCATACCCGATCGGCTACGCCCGCGGCGCCGGCGCCGTCCACCGCTGCTCTGGCGCCCGTGCAAACGTTGCGTTCTGCGTCGATGGCCGCCTGAATTTTGCAGCCGTGTGGCCGTCTCAGTCGACAGGGCGTATCATCGCCCCAGCTCTCAGGAGGAGCTCCCATGCGTCACCAGGTGCTTGCACTCGTCGCCGCGGCCGCCGTTGCCGCCTGCGGCGCCCCCCCGGACACCTCGAGCAGCTCCTCGACGGGCGCAGGTTCCCCGAGCAGCTCCTCGAGCGGCGGCAGCTCGAGCGGCGGCCGCGCGGGGACCTCGAGCAGCTCCTCGGGCTCGAGCTCGTCGAGCAGCTCCACCTCGGCCGGCTCCTCGAGCTCCGGCGGCTCGACGGGCGGGAGCTCGAGCGGCGGCGGCTCGAGCGGGGGTTCGACCGGAGCACCGGCGTGCACGAATCCAGGACCGGCCAATGCGCTTCCATCCTGCAGCGCGAATGAAGGGTGCTGCCTCGGGACGGTTTGCACGACCACCGTGCCACAGTCCGGCGGTCTTCCGGCTTGCGTCTACGTGGGCCTGTGGACGTGCACGGCCGGTTACTGCTGGGACGGTACTGCCTGCGCCGCGGGTGGAACACAGTGTCCGCAGGAGCCAACCGGGGCTCCCTGCGACGATCGCAGCGATGGTCAGTGCAGCAGTGGATTCTGCAATCCCGATGCTGGGACCTGCCTCTAGCTCCGCGGTCCGAAGGCCACGAAGAAGATGCCCATCGCGGTCGTGGCGAGGTCGATCTGTGTGAGCGCCGATCTCGACCACATGCTCAGGTCCGCCTGTGTGCCGGAGCTCGCCGAGTAGGAGCCGAACGCCGAGGAGCCGGCGGACGTGGCGATCACCAGGGCGCCGTAGTAGTTCGACGAGAAGCCCTTCGCGAAGTTGACGACGACGGCCAGACCGGAGATCGACACGCTGGCGACGTCGGCGCCCGCCTCGAGGCTGGCGTTGCCGGCGCCATCGGTCTCGATGTAGCCCCAGCTCGCTCCCTGCTTCGCGAGGAAGGCCAGCCAGTCGGCGCCCATCGAGAGCGGCACGTCGATGGCCGCCGCCGTCGGAGCGTCGGAGCCGACGGGTTCCTGGATGGTGGGCGCCACGCCGGCCATCGGGAGATCGCCGGCGCAGGTCCAGGTGACCGTGCCGTCGACGACGGTCCCGCCCGGAACGAGGGGCCAGGGGGAAGGCTCGGACGATCCGGTCGTGCCGCTGCTTCCGGCGTTGTAGTAGTAGAGCCCGTTCGGCGCGGCCTTCGGGTAGACCTGCGCGCCCGTGCCCTTCACGGTGCTCGCCGCCCACTGCGCCGGGCTGCTCGGCGCCGGAGCTCCGGCCACCTGCGCGCTGCCCCCCTGCTGTCCTGCGTATCCGCTCGGCATGGTGCCTCCTCAGTACGTGTAGACCGTCGATCCGGCCTGGGTCGCGAAGGTGCCCGCGCCGTCGCCGGTGAACGTCCGGCCTGGCGGGAAGTCGAACATCGCCCGCGCGGCGCCGCCGGACGTCCCGACGGCGACGGCGATCCCCTCCTTCGCGGCGTGCCCGGCGCCCCAGCTCGTGAGCACGGCGCGCAGCGTGTTGAGCTCGTCGCTCCAGCCGGAGCCCGGAGAGGGGGGCGAGCCGCTCCAGCTCGCCGGCGCCGGCGAGAAGAGCAGGAGACTCCGGTTCCACATGCGCGCGATGTGGTCATTGAGGCCGTCGGCCTGGCCGTCCTCGCTCGACATGGCCCAGACCGGACCCTTCAGGAGCGCCGGCGGGTTCGTGACGGTGACGCCGGAGCTCGGGCCGTACTGGCGGCCGTTCGGGTACACGACGTAGGCGCTCGCGTAGCCCATCGCGGCGAGCTGCAGGAGGATGCCCCAGGCGCTGCCGGCGGTCGCCCAGGCCTGCCAGGCCTGCCGCAGGCGCGTCGCGTACGAGCTCGAGCTCTCGGTCGGCCCCTGGGCGATGCCGCGCTCGAGCCCGATGGCGGCGAGCGCATCGAGCGGCCCGAGGCCCGGGAGCCGCGCCTTGATGGCCTGCTTCGCGCGGTCGACGAGGAAGTCCTTCTGCTGCCCGTGGGCGGCGAGCCAGGCCGCTCCGTAGGCCCCCGAGAGGAAGCGCGGGGCGATCGCCGGTTGGTGGACCTGGTAGAGCGGCCCGGCCATCAGACGCTCACGTAGGCGCCGGAGCCCGGCGGGGTGAAGTCCGCCACCTGGGCGCCGACGAGGACGATGTCCGCCGTCCCGCCGTTGATGGTGAGCCCCTCGACGTTGCGCACGCCGGCGACGGCCTGGATCGTCTCGAGGACGACCGAGTAGTAGACCGTGCCGCCGATGCCGATGGAGATCTCCAGGGCCGCGAGGGCGCTGGCGATCGCGGCCTGCGCGGCCGCGAGCTGCGCGGCGTGCACATAGATGCCGCCGCCGGCGCCGACGCCCACCGCGATCGCGAGGCTCGAGACGTTCTGCACCGAGACGCTCACGCCCTCGGGGGCGCGCGCGTCGATGTAGCTCTGCACCGCGGCGAGGGCCGAGGCGCTCACGGGCTGGTCGTCCGCCTTCGCGACCAGGATGTTCACGAGGCCAGGGGTGTACTGGTCGACCTCGATCTGGGCGGTGGCCACCTCGTTGCTAGCGGACTTCGCCCAGTTCACGTAGATCCCGATGGGCGGCGCCGGCGCGAGCGTGCCCCACTGGTTCACGCAGCGGGTGGCAAGGGAGACGTTGCTCTCGCTATCGGTCCCGTTCTGCTGCAGCCACGCGCTCGAGAAGGTGTAGAGGTCATCGATCTCGAAGGTCCCCGTGAAGGTCGCCGAGAGGCCGGTCCCGGGGATCGCATAGGCTCCGCTGGGGATGGTGACCGGAGCGGAGTAGGAGGCACCGTTGACCGAGTACTCGAAGGTCCCGACGCCGGCGCCGCCGGTGGCGGTGATGGAGATCGAGACCAGCTTCTCGGCGCTCGGGCTCCCCGAGACCGCGATCGTCCCGCTCCCGCTGCCGGAGTGGGACACGGGCGGGTTGGAGAGCAGCGGGTTCGAGACCGAGACGCCGGCGAGCGGCGTGAGCATCGTGACGATGTTGTCGAGGCCCGGGGTCCCCGTGTACGAGGTGACCGCGTTGTACTTCGAGCCCGGTTGCTGCGCCTGGACGAGCAGCTGCAGCGTGCCGCCGGCGAGCAGCGTCCCGCCCTGCAGGTTGTACCAGACGCTCCCGTCGACGGCCTGGAACGAGAGCTGCCCAGCCTGGATGGTGTACGGGCCGGCGCCGGAGACCGCAGTCAGGGTCACATAGCCCTGGGCACTCTGCGCCACGTTCCGGCTGAGGTTGTAGACGGCCTGCGCGACCAGGTCGAGCCAGGCGCTCGGCGGCGGCGTGGGCACGCCGTTCACGAGCGGGGGCGTGAGCCAGGAGGTCACGAGGCCGCCGGCGGCGATCTGGGCGATGGTGCCGGAGAGGTCCGAGAGCTCCTGGGCCTCCATCTTCAGGAGCGTCATCGGGACGCTGCCCTCGCTCCAGTTCGTGATCGGGAACGTCGGCGTCGTCGAGGCGAAGGCGTAGGTCTCCCCCACCTGGAAGGACCCGCCCGAGGGGGCGTAGGAGCCGTTCGCGAAGGTGAGGGTGACGCCGATGGTCGAGAGCGCGTAGGACCCCGAGCTCGGGATCGTCTGCGTCGACGACCAGGTATTCCCGCCGTCGAGGGAGTACTGGAACGTCCCGACGCCCACCTGGCCCGAGGCGATGATCTGCAGCACAACCTGGGCGGCCGCCGTCGCGGGCCCCTGCGCGCTCACCTGGCCGGTGCCCACGATTGCTGCGCCCGGAGCTCCGGACTGGATGACGGGCGAGACGCCCTGCAGCGAGGCGAGGAGCTGCTCCTCCATCTCGTCGGCGGTCAGGCCCGTGATGAGCTCGGCGAGGGTTACCATGTCAGGTCACCTGCAGGATGGTGGTGGAGAGGTCGGTGACGGCGACCACCATGCGGAATGGGCCGGACCCGACGGGGGTGATCTGGCCCACGAGCGTGAGGGTCTCCGTCTCCTCGTCGAACGAGAGGGCGACGTCGGCTTGCTGCACGCGGTCGTCGCGCTCGGCCTGGGCGGCGAGCTGGCCCTGCCAGGCCGCCAGCAGGTCGTCGGTGATGCCCTCGTTGAGGAGCAGCTGGATGTCCTCGCCCCAGCTCGCGTCGTAGAAGAGCGTCCCCTTCTGGGTCGTCCAGCCGTGGTAGAGGTCCTGCGCGAGGACCTGGCGGCCGGTGATGAGCGAGAAGCTCGGGTCGAGGTCGTCGACGCACAGGACGTCCGTGCCGTAGTCCGTCGAGCCGGCCGGCCCGAGCACCTGCGCGTTCGGAGGCGTCGCCGGCGCCGGCGCGGGGGCGGGCAGCGGGGACAGGTTCCAATAGCCGTCCCCGAGCTCGCCGGAGTCGGGCATTCCGGCCTGCGTCCAGCGCAGGATGGTCGAGGCGTAGAACGTCTCCGAGGACCAGGCGAAAACCTCGCTCTGGCCGGCGCCCAGGCGCACGGCGTAGAGCGCGCTGCCCGGGAGCTGGACGTACGGGCCGCCGTTCGAGACGAAGAGCCCAAGGTTCCCGCTGATGCCGTACGAGCCGCTCCCGGTCACCTCGACGATGACCGAGAAGCCGCCGCTCCCGGTCAACGAGATCGGGTCGGAATCGACGGCGGCCGCGGCGCTCACGGAGGAGGCGCCGCTCCATGTGACCTTCGTGCTCACTTCTTCGCAGGGCCTTTCGCGGGGGTCTTCGGCGCCAGCGGCGCTGCCTTGGGGGCCGGCGCGGGCGGCGGCTTCGAGGCCTGGACCATCGCGTCGACCAGCTTGGCCGGCATGCAGAGCGCCAGCTCGCCGTCGGAGGTGAGCAGGAACTTCCCGCCGGGGCAGATCGCCCCCTGGTCGCCGGACAGCACGGCGGTGGCGGGAGGGGTCGGCGAGGCGGCGAGAAACAGCGAGAGAAGCGCGGCGTGCATGAGGCCTCCTAGGAGCCGCTCGGACCGATGCCGAGGGCAACGTAATCGATCGTGTACTGAGACTTCGTGTTCGGCGTGAAAGCCGCGGCGGCGTTGATGTTGATGGAGCTGGACAGCGGGGTCGGCAAGAGCACCGGGAAGACGGGTACGCTTCCGGCGTCGGTGTTGCCGGCGACGTTCACGAACGCGGACGGCGGCGCGCCGTAGTTTGTGTTGAAGGCGATCGAGAGCAGCCGACTGTTTACCGCGCAGGAGGAGGTCGAGGTCGCGGTGGTGACGACGATCGATCCGGCAGCGTCGGTGGACCCGCTCGTCACCGAGCACGTCGCACCGGAGCCCCAGCAGGCCGCGATGTCGCCGCTCGGGCAGGTCGGCGCGCTGCTCTGGATCGCCACCCCAAGGTGGTCGGTGTGCGATCCGAGCAGAAGAGCGCCGGAGGTCGTATAGACCTCGGGGCCGTAGCTCGATTCCCCCGCGATCGCGAGGGCGTAGGTGCTGCCCGCGCCGATCTCCGTGAGGCCCGACCCGGGCTCCAAGAGTATCGGACTCGAGGCCGTGCTCAGGACCGTGTTGCTGACGCCGGCCTGGACCTCCAGGCGCGTCGAGGCGTCGGAGCCCAGGTAGACCTCGCCGCTCGCGTTCGCGTTGAGCTGGATGGCCTGCCCGCTCGCGGCAGCGATCGTCACGGTCCCCGAGCCGTTGTCGGCGATGGAGCTGGTGCAGGTCGGCGAGCTGCTCTCGGTGCAGTTGAGGTTGAGGGCGTTCGTGCCGTAGATGTCCAAGGCCCCGACGTTCTCCGTGAAGGCGAGCGGCGAGAGGAAGAGGTTGGTCCCGTACCCGGCTGGGCTGATGAAGGATCCACCGTAAGCCGACACGTAGCTCCAGGCGGCGGCGGCGACTTTGATGGTCCCGGTCGCGCCACCGATGGTCACGGCGCCGCTATTGGGGTTGAGAAGGAGATCTCCGCTGTTCGTGACGATCTCGCCCCCGTTGTTCATCGCGAGGTTCCCACCGTCGACCGTCAGGCCGCCGTCCGCGAAGAGGTTGCCCCACACGTTGACAGCGCCGATGAAGTTCGAGGCGCCGCCGCTGACGAGCAGGCCGCCCGCGCCCTGGAGGAGCCCGGCCGCGTAGAGGTTCCCGTAGAAGTCGCCGCCGGCCGCCACGTCCAGGCCGCCGTCGACCGTGAGCGTCCCGGGGCTCGTGCCGGTGTTGGCCGTCACCCAGTATGGAAGCCCACTGCCGCCGCCTGTGCTCCCGAGCGCGATCGGCGCCCACTGGCCGCCATCGCAGTAATACGGGATGCCGCCGTCGGAGATCACCTGGCCCGCGTTCGCCCCGGTGCAGGCCCACGCGGTCGCGTTGTTCACCAACTGGATCGGCACCCCGGCCTGGCAGTCCTCTCCGCTCGTGCAGAGGAGCATCGCGACGCCGTCGGTCGTGAAGCCCGCTGCGTACGATCCGCCGGACGGCACGTTGACGAGCATGTTGGCGCCGCCGGAAGTGCAGATGCCGAACTGGTTTCCGCAGGCATTGGCGAAGTTGCCAATCGTGAGGAACCCGTTGGCGCTGTCCGAGGCGACGTAGTTCAAAGCCTGAAGCGTGCCCCGCGTCCCGGCGCCGTTGACCAGCGTCAGGGTGTTCCCGGCATCCGGGTAGAGGCCAGGCTCTCCTCCGTCGGCGATGCCGAAGATCAGGTCTCCGAAGGCATCGAGGGTGAGGACCCGGTCGAGCCACGGGTTCTGCTCGCCGCCGTCGGGGTCGTACTTGTTCGCGTGGATGAGGTCGTGGCCCGGCGAGCCTGGGCTGTTGGTGATGAACAGAGAGGAGGAGTACGTCGACGGCGTGGGAGAGAGATCGCTGGAGATGGCCACCACCGAATTGAGAGGGCCTGGAATGAACTCGGACAGGCCAGAGTAGCCGGCGGTGAAGTCGAGAGAGTTGCTGATCGAGGCGTTCCCGTTGCGGTCCATCAGCATCAGGAACTCCGACGACCCGCCGGCGTCCATGTAGATGGAAAGGGCGTAGCCAAAGCGGTAGCCCTTCCCCGCGGTGTCGTTGTCGACGATCGAGATCGCTGGGTAGTAGGGGCTGACGTTCGTCTGGCCGATCGGGTTGGTGACGAGCAGGCCCGGCTGCTGGCCGGTCCAATCGCTCGTGACGCCGTTCGTGCTCGTGACAGTGCCTCCGTCGGTGGGACCGAGCGTGAGGCCGCCACCGGGGCCTTGGACGAGCTCGGCGCCGTTGCAGAACATGACGCCGAGGCCGTTGATCTCCGTGCAGTCCGCGATTGTCTCCGAGCCCGCGTCGAGGTCCGGCGTCGTGACCGATGCGGCGGTCAGGCCGGAATCTGGGAGCGCGAAGGGGCCCTGTGGACCCGTGGGGCCAGTGGGGCCGGGGATCGCGACCTGGCTGTTCACCACCGAGAGCGTGACCCCCGTCCAGGTGCTCCCGCCGGCGGTGTAGCTCACCCAGGCCGCGCCTGTTCCCCCGTCCGTGTTCAGGTAGCAGACCTGGATCCCCCCGTCCGTCGGCGAGGTGAACGGCCCGGCGTCGACCTGGGGCCCGATGGGGGAGCTCGGGTTCAACGGATCCACGGGCTGCAACGTGACGAAGAAGCCGCCGTCGGAGGCGACCGCGAGCCCACCGAGCGTGAGCTCGACGCAGGTCTGGTTGTAGTAGAGCGGTGAGGCCGGGAACGTGCCCCCGCCGTCGACGGGTACGTAGTTCAGGATCTGGAAGGTCGCCTGCGCGGCCGCCGTGGAGGAGGCGAGGAGCGCCAGGAGCGCGATGAGCGTGGTCTTCATCCGATTTGCACCTTCGAGCTGCCGCTCGTGATCTGCCCGTCGAGGGTCTGCGTGGCGCCGGCGACGACGCACGCACCGCCCCCCGACGGCGCCGTGAAGCTGAAGGCCGAGAGCTTGGCGAGCGTCAGGTCGACCTGCACGCTGTCGCCGTTGCGCGCCGCGCCCTGCCCTCCGCCGGCGAGCAACATCGTGAGTAGCCCGCTCGAGCTCTGGTCGAAGAGGGCCGCGCGGGGCGAGCCTGGGTCACCCCCGTCGAAGCCGAAGCGTACGCGCGTGCCCTGGGCGACGGTGATCGTCACGCCCGGAGCGGTGTGCTTCAGCGGCACCTTCGAGAGCGATGGCCACCGCACGCGGTCATCGGGCTGCAGCTCGAGCGAGCCGTCCGCGTTCTGCGAGACGACGGTCGCCGGGAACTCGCCCCAGTAGTCGATGGCCGGGAAGACGGCCCGGATGATGGCCGCGAAGGAGCGCTTCAGCCTGTCGAAGGTCGGGTCGTTCATGCGGGTGGCAGGCTCAGGTCCTCGAACCAGACCTTCGTGCGGAGCTTGTCGGGGTCGATGCGGTGCTCGACGTAGGAGACCTGCCCGCCCTCCCAGGTCGTCCCCGGCCACAAGCCCGGGTCATCCGAGGACATCTCGGCCCTCGAGTCCGCCGGGTCCCAGCTCAGGACCTCGTAGTGCTTCACCGAGCTGCTCGGCCAGGTCTCCGGGCCCAGCCACAGGGAACCGTCCTGCAGCAAGCGCCAGGGCACCCCTGCCTCGGCCGCGAGCGCGGCGACCGCGCGGTAGGCCGCCGTGCCCTCGCGCGTCCAAGAGCTCAGGAAGAGCGCCAGGGTGTTCGGGTCGGCCGAGCCCGAGAGCTGCTCGCCGATGGCCTGCAGCGTGTCCTGCAGCACCGCCTGCAGCGAGACCTGAGCGAAGGCCTTCGCCGGCACCGGCTGCGGCAGGCCGCCCGCGCCACCCACGAGCCGCGCGAGCGTCGTCCCGTAGGCCACCGAGGCCCGCCGCACCGCCCCCTGCAGCGTGAGCCGGCCGTTGTCGAGGATGAGCTCCACCGCCTGGTCGTCCTGGATGGCGGACGGGTCATCGGTGTCGAGGGCGACGTCGGCGTGCCAGACGCCCACGCGCGGGATGCCGATGCGGGCGCGGAGCCCGTCGACGCCGGCGACGGTCAGGTAGCTCACGGCGCGGCCGCCCCGGCCTGGCTCGGCGGCGTCTGGATGGTCGTCGCCGGCTGCAGCTGCGGGGCGAGCCGGATGCCGGCCACCGCGCTGACGCCCCGCGCCGTCTTCACCTTGCCGCTCTTGGGCTTGCGCCACTCGCGCGCCATGAGCGTCAGGTACTGGATGTCGTTGCGCCCCTTCCAGGTCCTGGGCGGGATGATGGTGGGGACGACGATCGCGTAGACCTTCAGCGAGGCCAGCGCGGGGTGCGAGACCTGGACGGGCAGCTCCTGCGTGGAGGACGAGCTCGTGATGATGGGCGCCGGCGCGTTCCCGACGAGCGGCACGGCCTCGACGTCGAGCGGCGGCAGCTTGCCCGGCTGGAAGAGCGGCAGCATCTGCTGCACCGCGGTCCACTGGTCCGCGCGCCACATGATGACGTCGATCTCGAAGGTCGCGCAGTCGTACCCGTGCTGCGTGTCGCTTGCGCCGTCGCGGCCCGGGGCCTTCTTGTGGTCGAGGCGCATCGGCCGCCCGCGCGAGCGCACGTCGACGAGCGCCGGCAGGAGGTCGAGGTTCGGGCCAACGTAGAGCAGGTCCCAGGCCGTCGGCGCGGTCTCACAGAAGTAGGGGATCTTCCCGACCGCGTCGCCCCAGAATGGAAGCCCGGAGCCCATCAGCCGCCGCCCATCTCGGTCGCGATGAGGTCGGCCAGACGCTCGACGGCCCCGGGCAGGAGCTCCTCGAGCTGTTCGGCCTGCGTCTGCTCGCCGTGCCCGTGGCTGCAGCTCTGCACCACGACGGCGCCGGGGGCAATGTGGACGGTGACGCCATCGCCGCCGCCCGCGGAGCCCAGCGGCCGAACGCGCTCCGGGCCCTCTTCGCCGATGAGGGCGACGGTGGGGCCCATGACGTCGCCGCCGGCGGCGAGGTGGGGAAGCGGCGGGAGCGGCGCGTTCGCCTGGTTCTCGTTGACGATCTCGGAGCTCGGGACAGCGCCACCGGCGCGCTGCAGCGCCGCGTCGCGGTCCACGTCGCGCTCCGCCTCGAGGGCCTCGCGGAAGGAGCCACCGCCGGCGAGCGTGCCCGCGAAGGCCCCGAGCTTCTCCATCGAGTGCACCGTGCCCTCGATGGCATCGACCGCCCAGCCCGCCGCGGTGACGGCCCCGTCGAAGAGCTTGACGAACGTATCCTTGTTCTCGGCGAGCTCGTGGAAGAGGCGGCCGCCGGTGGCGAGGACGCCGGCGAGCTCGCGCTCGAACTCCTTGCCGCCCGCGGTGGCGGGATTGAAGAGGTCGGCGATCTCGGACAGGTCGGTGCGGAACTCTCCGAACTCCGGCGCCGTGCCCACGCTCTCGAGCATCTCCTCCCAGCCGGTCTTGATCTTCTGGATGGAGCCCGAGACGGTGTCCGCGTCCTTCACCGTGAGCGCCCCGAGGACCCCGTGCTCCTTCTCCTGCAGCGTGGACAGGATCGCGTTGATGCCCTCGGCCGCGGAGACCGGGGCCGTCATCAGCTTCGTCTGCAGCTCGCGGAAGTCGTGAGCCCCGAGCTTGTGCGCCATGCTCTCGACGTCGAGCCCGGAGGCCGCGAGCGTCCGCAGCTGCAGGCCCGAGAGCTCGCCGCGGTTGCCGATCTCCGTGAACATCTCCGCGATCTGGTCGAAGCTCTGGCTGCCCATCTTCGACAGGTCCGAGGCGCCGGCGAGGATGGTGGGGATCTCCACCGGCTTGAACTTCGCGTTCACGAGCTCGCGGTACGCGTCGACCGTCTGCTCGACCGGGAGCGCGGCCGCGAAGCTGAAGTGCTCGGCCGCCTCGATGGCCTCCCGCGCCTTGTCCGAGGAGCCCATCACCACCTCGAGGGCGTTCTCGGTCCGGTCGGCGAAGTCGGAGGCCTCCACCGCGGATTTGAAGAACTCCTCGCCGAGCTCGAGCGCGGTCCGGCCGAGCTCCTCGAGGGCGTCCTTCGCGAGCTCGGCCGAGAAGACCTGGCTGAAGATGCTCGAGCCGGCGGCCTCGGAGGCCTTGCCGGCCGTGCCCTGGTGCTGCTCGAGCTGCAGCAGGGCCTCGTTCGTCTGCTTCAGGGTGGCATCGAGCTGCAGCAGGGCCTTGTCGGCGGCCGAGGTCGGGCCCGACATGCTCTCCTCGAACTTCAGCTGCCACTGCAACCCGTCCATGCCGCCTCACCGCCTCGTGAGAAAGGCCGCGAGGAGCAGTGCGCCCGCCTCGGCCTCTTCGGTGTCCTCGCCTCGAAAGAGCGCCCGGACCGCATCGGCGGCCGCCACCAGGTCGCCGCGCAGCTCCCCGAGCGCCGCTAGAGCTTTTTTGCCCGGACCTCCTTGAAGCCGCCGGCGAGCCGCCGGCACTCCATGCCAAGGTCCTCGCCCAGGGCCGGGTAGCGCTCGAGGATGGGCGCGAGCTCGGCCGCCTCCGGCAGCAGGCAGCAGTCGCGGAAGAGCTGCTCGAGCGCACCCGTGCGCTTCAGCGGATCGGAGTCGACCGCCATGACCCGGAAGCGCTTGTACTCGCCGGACGTGGGCGGCCGGAGGATGAAGTCCAGCCCGAGCTCCACCACCTCGAACGGGTGCGCCTCGCCCGTCTTCGACTTCGCCTTTGCCTCTTCGACTTGGTCCTTCGTGAACGGCATGGCCTCCTCCTGAAGAAGCCCGCGCGGTCACGCCGCGCGACGTTTACGGCAGGAAGACCCCGCCGGTGCCAGCGAAGAACGGGTACTGGCCGTTCTTCACGAGATAGAGAGGATCGAGGTCCTGCTTGACCGTCAGGACGCCCTCCTCGTTCTTGTACGAGTGGCCGCCCTTCGTGAGCCGGCAGCCGCGAATCAGGTCCGTGAGGACGGGCTGCAGCGCGTCGGCGTATTGCAGCTGGATGTCGAAGGCGACCTCCTTGTAGCCGAGGCCCTGGGCCGCCCCGAGCTGGCCGAGCGCAGCCACCAGGTTCGCGTGCTCGACGAACGGCAGCGTGATGGAGGCTGTCGCCTCGTACTTGCCGCGGGTGCGGCCGATCGTCTGCGGCGACTTGCCCTTCAGCTTCCCGGGCGTGAGGGTGTCGTCGTAGTCCACGGACTGCAGCGCGATCTGGATGCCCAGCGGGAGCTTGAGGAAGCTCAGCTCGATGGAGCTGAAGGAATACCGGTGCCCGTTGATGTCCGGGTAGCTGGGCTGGACGATCGACATCGGTGCCTCCGCTTACGCCGCCTGGGGCAGCGCGAGAGCCGGGTTGATGAAGCCGATCGTGGCGTCGATCTGCTTCGCGTAGCCCAGCGGGGTGATGCCGATGGTGACGGCGAGCGTCGAGGTCGACAGGATGTTCTGGGTCCGGCTCACCTGCACCGAGACCGCGCTCGCCTGCCCGACCTGGGTGGTGACCGCGGCGATGGCCGCCTGCACCGTGTTCTCGATCGTCCGCGCGTCCTGCTCGTAGATCGTCCCGTCGGCGTTCACCCGGACACTCGAGTTGAGGAACTGCAGGAGCGCCGTCAGGCCCGCGTTGCAGGCCGCGTCCATCACCCGTCCGTACTGCCAGTACTGGAAGTCGGACGTGGACGAGGCCATCAGCCGGCCGTTCGTGAGGTAGTAGCCGGCCTTGCCGCGGACGCTGCGCATCGTGGTGAAGCCGTACGCATCGAGGTTCGGCGTCGCCGCCTCGTCGCGCAGGATGTCCGCCACGCCGGCGCAGGAGCCGCTGGCGATGCGCCCGAGGTCCTCGCCGATGGGGACCACTGCCGAGCGCGCGGTCGCCGCCCAGGCGACGCTGCGCTGGACCTCGTTGCCCGAGAGCGGCGACACGATGTTCGCGTCGCCGGCGGCGACCATCACGCGGTCGGAGGTGAAGCTCGCGAAGGCCGTCTGCAGCGCGGTGTCGATGCTCGCGGCCGCGGTGTCGGGCGGGCACTCGATGATGGCCCGCGCGTAGCGCCCGGCGGACGCCCAGGAGGTCATCGCCGTGTCGACCGTGGAGGCCAGCGTGGCCGCGGCCGAGGGCGTCGAGGGCCGGCCGATGAAGTGGATCCAGCCCCAGACGAGGTTGCTCCCCACGATCCCGTTGCAGACGTTCGTCACGTCGGTCGTCGTGTATGCCGGCGCCGTGGTCGTGAACGAGTAGCGGTCGCCCGGCTGGAAGGCCGTGCCGCTGCCCGCGCCGCCGGTCGCGGCGAAGGTCACCTGGACGCCGCCCCCGAGCACCACCGGGCCGCCACCCGAGGGGATGAGCTGCGTCGACGAGAAGGTGAGCCCCCCGTCCATCGAGAACTGGTAGGTGCCGACCCCGAGCGTGCCCTGGGCCTGGATGACGATGACGACCGAGAAGGAATCGACGGGGACCGACCCCGTGGTCGCGATCGCGCCGGCGCCCTGGGCGGCGCCGGTGGCCCCG
Source organism: Myxococcales bacterium (assembly GCA_035508175.1). GTDB lineage: Bacteria > Myxococcota > Myxococcia > Myxococcales > JAKAPL01 > DATJNL01. The sequence continues at coordinate 20,185 of DATJNL010000454.1, read as the reverse complement.
ACCTGGGAGACCGAGGAGACCGAGCCGGTGGCCGTGGTGATGGGGACCACGTAGCTCCACCCGGCCGTCGAGCTGACGGAGGCGAAGTTGATGGTGAGCCCGGTCCCGGGGATGGCGAAGGTCGCCCCCGTGACCTGGGGGGCCGAGAACGTCTTGCCGCCATCGAGCGAGTAGGTGAACGTCGACGTGCCGCGCGCGCCGCTGCCGGCGATGTTGACGATGGGGCCCGAGCTGCCGCCGCTGGTCGGGTTGCCGTAGGGCGACATGGGCGCCCCGGTGATGGTCAGGTCGCTGTTGGCGCCGCCGCCGCTCGCGGTCGTCGAGCCCATCGAGCCGTCGTAGATGCGCGTGCAGAGCACCTCGGTCGCGCCCGTGGCGAGCACCAGCGCGGCCGCCTCGACCAGGGGGCCGCTCACGTACTCGGCGACCAGGCTGACGGTGTCGCCGATGGCCTGGACGACGCCGCCGGGCCCCGAGCTGGCCCAGCCGGCCTCGTTGGCGATGTTGCCGCCGCCCGGCTGGACGATGCCGAGACCGCCGTCCTCGATGGTGATTGCAACGCTGGGGATCGACACGGCGGCCTCCTACCCGATGCGAACGTTGCCCGCGGCCTCGATGGCCTCGATGAACTCGTCGTGCTCGACCTCGGCGTGGTCCGGCCACGCCTTTGCCGCCTTGGCCGCCCAGTACTTCCAGGGCTCGACCCCGAGCTCGTTGGCGAGGTGCTCGATGGTGTGCTTGCCGCCGTTCGCGGCCGCGTTGGCCTCCTCGAGCTTCTCGTCGGGCTTCGGCGGGAGCTGCCGCGGCCCGAGGGGCTTGTTCGCCTTGTCGAGGAGCGTCAGGCGGGGGCGGCGACGCGGCTGGTTCGGGGTGGCCATCGGCGTCTCCTACGCGGGCGGGACTGGGAACTGGGGGTCCAGCTCGAGGGTGATCTGCTCGGTCTCGATGACCGCGGTCTGGGGCAGCGCGCGCACCACGGGCGTCGCGAGCTCGACCGCGAGCACGTAGTACCGGCCGTACGCGGTAAGCTCGCCGCCCTCCCCGGTATCCGGGGGCACCCAGGAGCCTGCCAGGATGCGGTAGTTCCCGCCGAGGACGGTGTCCTGCAGCGACTGCACCAGGGTCGCGATGATGGCCTCGACGTCGTCCGTGTTGTCGATGCCGCTGGCCTCTTCGCCGGGCTTGCCCCAGATGTGGAACTCGACGCCGGTCCAGCGCTGCCGCAGCGTCCGCTGCGTCGTCGACGGCTGCGCCTGGGCGATGGTCGGGCCCTCGTAGCGGTCCTTCCCCGGGACCACGACGATCTGGTGGCCGCCGGTCTCGTTGCTGATGTTCTCCTCGCCGAAGAGCATCGTGAGCTCGCCGTCGAGCTCCGTGACGTTCTGCTGCAGGTCCGAGAGGATCGCCGAGAGCATCAGAGCGCCCCCGTCCCCGCGAAGGTCTCGCGCAGGGCCTTCTCGCTCTCGCGCCGGAAGGCCGTCGCCCAGAGCTGCCCGAGCTCGCCCTGGGGCACCATGCGGCGCGGCACCAGGCCGCGGCGCGTGCCGTCGTTGAAGAAGAGGCTATACCCGCGGCCGTTCCCCAGGCGGAACCCGGACGCATCGGCGCGGGTGTAGAAGCCGTTGCGCATGGCGCCGGTGTTGACGCCGATGCGGTCGCCGCGCTTCTTCGGTCCCTGGCGGCGGCGCTGGGCCTTCAGCGGCGCCCAGGCGTGACCGTAGGGGTCCTCCTGCTTGCGGAAGCCATCGGCCACGAGCTTCAGCGCCTCGCGGCCCAGGCGCGCGGCGAGCTGCGCCCGGAAGCTCGGGCTGCCGGCGTGCCGGAGCGAGGAGCGGAGCTGCTCGAGCTTCTGGAAGTCGCCGACGATGGCCATCACCAGCCCCGCGTCTGGCCGTCGCTGGCCGTCTGCCGGCGGTTCTGCGGCGACCTCGAGGAGAAGGAGAAGCCGGACGCGCCCTCGTTGGCGGTCTTCTGGTTGACCGAGCTGTCGACGATGCCCGCGGGGTGCACCTCGTTGCGGCCGATGGCCTTCAGCCATTCCATCCAGCGGTCGTAGTCTTCCTTGATCTGCGGGTTCGCCTTGGGGTTCCACCCGCGCTGGCGCAGGCATTTGTAGACGGCAAGGGCGCAGTTGCACTCGGTGACGTCCGTCTGCCAGGAGACGAGCGGCACCGTGAACTGCGTCTTGAGGTAGCCCTCCATCTCGTCGGCGGCGCGCTGCAGCGCGACCTGCTGGACGGTCGTCGACACCGCGGCCAACGCCGCAGCGTTGACCGAGTTGCCGAGGTCCGTCAGTGTCGCGTAGGGCGTCGCCGGCATGGGTTACTCGGCGGGCTTGCCCTTCCCCGCGGCCGCCGCCTTGTCGTCGCCGGCGGGCTTGCCCTTCCCCGCGGCCGCCTTGCGCAGCTCGCGCGCCTCGGCCTCGAGGTCCTCGGGGCTCTTGAGCATCTCGACGACCAGGTGCGGGTCGGCCTGCAGGATGGACAGCTGCGAGCGCAGCTTGTGCACCTGGTTGCCGAACTCGTCTTCCTTCATCAGGTGCTCGGCCGTCACCTCGAGCTCGACCGGCTGCCCGTGAGGGAAGAAGACACCGGGCTTCTTGTGGGTGCCGAGCGCGTGCTTCCCCGCGCGCCCCGGGGTCCGCGCCGTCACCTTGACCTTCACCGTCTTCATCGCCGCTTCCTCCTGTAAGTGGGCTCCGTCGCCGGTGGGCACGGGCCAGGAGGAGAATCCCGCGCCTCCCGGTCCCGGAGCCCGTGGGCTAGTGGTTCGCCGCCTTCGCCGCGAGGAACCACAGCGAGTAGCCGGCGGAGCCGATGAGATCGACGCCGTAGCGGAACTTCTTCCGCTCCCAGACGTTCGGGTCGGTGGGCTTGTCGAGGGGGACGAACTCCGGCGCCTTGACGGTCGTGACCGCGAACGGCTTCACGGGCTTGGACGTGCAGAGCACGTACCAGGTGTCGTCGGCGCCGGCGAGCTGTGGGATCATCAGGGGCTTCACGGCCCCCTTCAGCATCGGGATGACGTTCTCCGACGCGCCGGTCGCCGCGTTGGCGCCGACGGCCTGCGCCACCAGCGTCGCGTTGGCGATGGTGTAGGCCGTCACCTCGAGCGCGGGCGGAACGGCCAGCGTATCGGGGATGATCCCCATCGGGCGGTTGTCCTCGCCCTTGTACGCTGCCATCGCCGGCCGGACGGTCGAACCGTAGTTCGCGCCGTTCAGCGGCAGGTCGCCCGACGTCGTCGAGTTGAAGAGGTTCGACTGCGTCGCGAGGGCCGTGTTGTTGATGTCGATGGGGTGCGACCCGTAGAAGAACGGGTTCCCGTCGAAGCCCTCGGGGTTGATGACAGCGCCGGTGTCGAGCGTCTGCGGCGTGGAGCTGTCGCCGTAGGTCATCAGGCCGTAGACCAGGTCGTCGGCCCACACCTTCGCCTGCTCGCCCAGGAGGTCCACGCCCTGGATGTAGAGCCCGAGCTGGTCGAAGATGATATCGTTGCGGTCGATCTCGATGGTGAGCTCGAAGTCCTGGTTCGTGATGGCGTACTCACGAGCCGCGAGGTTGTTGAGGGTGCGCTCCCCCGTCCAGAGCCGCATGCGGGGGATCTTCCCGATCCAGCCCATCTTCGTGATCTTGGTCTTGCTCGGGACCGAGGTGGCCACCTTGGCCGACCAGGGCTCGGCGTTCTGGTACGCCGCCTGGTATCGGAGCTCGAGCCCGACCCAGATCTCGTTGAGCGTGGCAAGCGTCAGGTCCATGTGCTTCGGCTCCTTGCGTGCCGGGTAGCCCCGGCGGGGAAGAGTTGCGCCTCCTGGCTGCTACGCCTGGGTTCCGGCGGGGATGCCCCGGGGGAAGATGAACGCGGCGAAGGATCCGGACGCGGCGCCCGCGGTGAGCGCCACGCCGATGCGCTCGCCGGCGGTGACGTTGCCCGAGGAGAGCGTCGACGCGCACGCGACGGCGAGGCCGCTGGCGTCGGCCTCGAAGAAGGCGCCGACCCCGATGGTCCCGTCCGCCAGCACCGCCGGGTGGAACCCGAAGATGCGGACGATGCCCGCGGCGTTGGCCGCGCCGGGTGAGTTGACGAGCACGCCCAGGGCCGGGTCGCCGGCGACGCACAGGACGAGCTTGCCGGAGCTGTTCAGCTTGACGAGCTTGCCCGCGGCGAGGGCGCCGTTCGCGGGGAAGACCACGTCGACCGGGCCGCCGCCCTGGGGCGCGAGCGCACCGCTCTCGACCCAGACGCCGTCCGAATCGACCTGGATGATGCGGCCCGCCGCGACGCGGTTGGCCGTGACCGAGCCGCCGACCGTGCCAGCGGTGAGGCCCACGGTCTGGTCGTCGATCGCGTAGGCGGTCTGCCCGATGTTCGCGGCGGAGATCGCGTCGACGCCGCTGCCGTTCGCCCACTTGAAGACGCCGCGCTGGATCTGGCAGGCGATGCTGCCGGCCACGCCGGAGCCGGAGAAGGCCGAGGTGCCGGTCCCGGAGTTGTCGGCCTCGCGCTCGGCGCGGCCCAGGATGGCGATGGGCGGGTTGCTGCCGCCGGGCGTCGCGGGCACGGCGTAGCCGTTCGCGTCGACGCCGGTGAGGCCGCCCTGGTAGATGTGCGTGGAGGCCTCGACGCCGGGCTCGACGAGGCTGATGACCGCGTCGGTTCCCATCTTCTTCGTGTTGCGACCCGCCGTGAGCGCCATCGTCGTCTCCTTGAAAAGCAAAAACCCCGGCGACCGCGTCTAGCGGTTCACCGGGGCCGGTTGTTCCGTACCTCGTGAGGCTATGGAGCAGGGTTCAGTTCGAGAGCTTCTCCTCGTTCGTCGCCTTCACCTTCACCGGACGGCCCGCCTGCAACGTGACCGTGAGCTCGCCCCAGGCCTTGCTCTTCTTCATCTGGCGGAGCTGGTTGAGCACGTGGGCCTCGTCTGGCGTCAGGTCCTGCATCAGCTCCGGACGGCGCCCGCGGCGCGCTTCTTGTCGAGGCCTTCCTTCAGCTTGCCGGCGTCGACGCCCAGCGAGCTCGCGACGGACCGCTGGCTCGCGGTGGGCTCGCCGCCCGCCTGCTTCTCGAGCTCGGCCTCCTCCTCGGCCGTGAGCCGGCGGGAGCTCTTGCCGAAGCGGACCGGCGCGGCCGACAGGAACCCGCGCAGCTCCTCGGGGTCCTTCTCGCCCATCTTGCGGGCCCACTTCTCGAGCTCCTTGTTCAGCTTGCCGTCGGCGAAGCCCTGGGTGATGAGCTCCTCCACCTCGGACTTGCGCGACTTCGTCTCGAGCGCGGCGAGCCGCGCGGCCATGTCCTTGGTGCCCTCGGCCGAGGACTTCAGCCCGGCGATGATGCCCTTCGCCTCGGAGAGGCTCTTGGCGCCGAGCAGCGAGAGCAGCTCGCGGCTGCCGCGAACGAGGGCCGAGGCCTTCTCCTTGCCATCGCCTCCCTCGTCGTCGTCGCCACCCTCGTCCTCGTCCTCGTCGCCGTCGTCTCCGTCCGCGGCGTCGCACATCGCCTTCAGGTCCTCGTGCTTCTCCCCGAGGCCCTTGGCGAGCGCGGCGAGCTCGTCGTCGGTCGGCTTCTCGCCGTCCATGAACGCCTTGAGCTTGTCCTTCGAGAGGCCGCTCTTCTTGGCCATCTCGTCGAGTGGCATCTCGTGCTCCGACAGGTGCGAGGCCAGCGTCTTCATGGTCGCCTTCTCCGTCTCCCAGGGCGCCTTCGCGCCCCACTGGTGGTAGTGCCGCTCGAGGTGCCGCCGCACTGCCGGAACGTCTGCACTCGCAATCGATACACCACCGCGCCCGCCTTGCAAGGCGGCCGCGGCAGCGATGACTCCCTGCTTCACGGTGACGAACTTCCCGCCGCGAATGTCGTGATGCGGGAGCTTCAACTGCGCCAGCGTTTTTCCGTCGCCCTCGACGTAGGCGAATCCGCGCGCGAGCTTCTTCCAGTCGATCGTCTCGCGTTTTCCGCTGCCGTCCGACGAGGCCCATTTTTGCAGCCGCTTCACCGCGGCGGCTCCGTCCCACGCTCCGTCGACGATCGGCGCGGCCTGGTACGCCACGGCGGACGCGGCCATCAGCGGCTTCTGGTCGAGCGCCGGAATGTTCACGAGCGCGCCGTTGACGTAGTCGAGGACCTCGAGCTCGTCGGTGTGGTCGAACGCCGGCGAGAAGTACCTCACCTTGTCCGTCTTCAGTCGCTCGACGGCCTCGGGCTCCCACTTCACGTTGACGGCCCACAGCCCGTCCTCGCGCAGCTCGACGTCGTACCAGGCCGCCGCTTCGATCGCGTCAGCGTCGGCGCCGGGCTCGAGGCTGTTGTGGTTGTAGTCCAGCATGAACTGGACGCCGGCGGCCTGGCGCTCGGCCGCCCAGTCGGCGATCTCCTTCGCCTTCTCGGGCGTGAGCTCGTACTCGAGCTCGACGATCCCTTCCCCGCCGATGAGCTTCGTAGCCTTGAACTTGCCCATCGGCAGGAGCTTGAACTCGCTCGGCGGTCCCTTGTCGGTGACCTCGACGCGCGCGAGCACCGTCCGCTTCGCGGTCTTCATCGCAGCCGCTCCTCCGCCACCTGGCGCAGCTCGGGCGGGTAGTGGGACAGGTCGGGCTTCCAGCCGAAGCCGGGCGTGCCGCCGAAGCCGTCGTCCGCGGCGACGTCGGGCGGGCTCGCCTCGAGGCCGAGCTCCTGGGCCTCCTCCTCGGTGAGGTCGACCTCCTGGGTGCGACACGAGAAATGCAGCGGCGGGTGGTGGCTCGCGATGAACGCGCCGTCCTTCGGGAACGCGCCGAGGCCGTTGAGCGCCTCGCAGATGTCGCTCTCGCGCGAGTCCGGGACGGTGTCGAGCCGGACGTACGGACGCTGCCGCCGCGCCGCCGGCGAGTACTGCTCGCGGTAGCGGCCGGCGCTGTACGACGTCTGCAGGTTCGTCCGGAAGATGGTCTCGAGGCGGCCGGGGATCTCGCCGCCCCATGCGTCCTCGAGCACGTCGGCGACGGCCTCCTGGAAGTCGGCGAAGGGCGTGCCCTGATCGATGGAGCTCTCGAGCGCGTTCCAGACCGCGGTGACGACGTCGAGCTGCGTGGCGCCGGTGACGTAGAAGGCGAGCTCGGCTGCCTCCTGCTCGAGCGCCGCGAGCTCCTCGTCGGTGAGCGGGACGCGCGCCTTGAACCAGCCGATCGCGGCCTCGAACTTCATCGGGTCAATGGGAGCCTCGAACGCCATCAGCCGTCCTTGCGCTTCGCCGAGAGCCGACCCGCGGCCGCGGCCATGATGAGCGCCCGCTGCATGAGCACCTGGAAGCGCTCGCCGTCCATCGAGCTGAAGGCCCGCTTCAGCCGCCGACGCAGGTCCTCGCCGTCCCGTGCGTTCAGGACGGCGCGCTTGACGAGCTGCACGTCGGTCGAGAGCGCGCGGCCGCCGGCGCGCTGCGCCTCGTCGCCCAGGGCGTCCGCGTAGAGCTGGCCCTCGACGTGGCGGCTGCCCGTCGCTCGCGGCTTCGGCCGCGCGCTGAGCTGCTCGCTGCCGTCGCCTTCGATGCCGGGGTCCTCCGGTCCCGCCGGGTCGTCGGTCGGCTGGCCCTCGTCTGGGTTCTCGCCGCCGCCGGCGCCGCCCGGCTCACCGGCGGGCAGCATCCCGTCGCCGCGCAGCGGCAGCCCGAAGAGATCGGAGATCTCCTGCCAGTCGAGTGCGACGCCGGCGGTGCTGAAGTTCACCGCGGCGTTCGAGAGGTCGAGGAAGACCCCGGCCTTCTTCTCGAGGTCCTCGGGCTCCTCGACCTGCCACGTCGGCCAGGGCGCGTGGTCCTCGCCGCCCGGGTAGTACCAACCGGCCCACCAGGCCACGGGGCCGTTGCGCAGGAACGTCGAGAGGCACTGGCCATCGAACTTCGTGACGCCGGCCTCGGTGTGCTGGTGCTGCTTCGCCGCGCCGAAGCTGCCCTTCGCGCCGATGTCGGTCGTGAGGTTCTGCCCGAGCACGGCGATGTCGATGCACTTGTCCGTGTCCTCCTTCAGCTTCTGGATGCCCTCCCAGCTCTCGCTGCGCGCCTCGAGCAGCTCGAGGTTGTAGAGCGGCTTGCCGTCCGGCCCCATCGGCAGCTTGATGAGCCCCTCGCTCGAGAGCGACTTCAACGAGGTGAAGAAGTCGTTCTTCTCGTCGGGCTCCGCATTGGCGGGGATCGTCGCCTTCTTGATGGGCAGCCCGTGCACTTCCGAGAAGCGGGCCCAGTCGCGCTGCGCCCACTTGCGCAGGAGCCAGAGTACCGCGGTCGAGCGGATGAGTGCCTCGCGCCAGAACTTGTTGTCGGCCCCGTACGGCGTGTAGATGAGCCACTCCGGGTCCTCGGGGTCGAGCTCGATCATGCCCTCGTTCTGGGTGATGAGCACGAACCGACGGGTCAGGAAGTTGTAGTAGCTGTTCGACGGGTGCCAGACCCGCGCGCGCTGGATCCACTCGCCGCCGCTGCGCTCCCACACGAGCTGACCGAAGCCGACCCCGATGCCGTTGCCCCAGTCGAGCAGCTGGGACAGGCTGTTCTCGGGGAACATCTGCCACCAGCGGAGCTTGAGCTCCTCGGCCATCCGCTTCGCCAGCGGAGTCGGGTCGGCCGGCTGGAAGTCCATCGGCAGGCCGAGCAGGTTGGTCTGCCGCTTGCGGAGCGCGGAGTGGAAGCGGTCGTCGGTCCGCATCTCGTCCCAGAGCAGCGCGGCCGGCTTGATGCGCCCGAGCTGCAGGCCGTAGAGCGCCTCGCGCACCGAGCCGACCGTCTCCCAGGTCGGCCACGGGTAGATGGGGATCTCGACGAGGCGATCGCCCTTCGTGGGCGGCGGCTCCTTGAAGCGGCGCGAGTTGCCGGACAGCCACGCGCCCAGCCTGCGAAGGCTCGCGAACTGCATCAGCGCATCTCGAGCTTCGGCACGCCCCGGGTGAGCCGAAGGCGCAGCCTGGCTCCGATCGCGGGCGCCTGCTTCTCGGCCGGGACCGGCAGCCTCCAGCGCCGGTGCTCACCGCTGCGCGCACTGCCTGCCGCGCGAAGGACGAGCAGCTCGAGCTTCGGGTCCTTCGTGGGCTCGCGGTCTTCGACGACCACGTTGAACGCGGGCATGCCCCACCGCCTAGCAGAACTGCGGCGCGGCCCCCAAGCAGGGCGCTAAATCCGGCGCTTATCGCCGCCCAGGAACTTGAATTTTGCAGTGGCAGGGCCCTGCAGCATCGGCAAGAACTCCGCGCACAGCCACACGAGGGCGTCGAGCCGGTCCGGGCTCCGCTCGCCGGACGTCAGCGCCGCCCAGGTGCACATCTGGTCCTCGAGCTCGGCGAACATCCCGACGTGGTGCACCTTGCCCTGCTCGTAGAGGGCCGCGATCGGCTCGGCCCGGGTGCGCTTCCCCTCCGAGGCCCACACGAGCGAGAACGGCACCGTCGGGTCCTCGACACGCAGGTTCTCCTCGACGAGCTCGCCGCCGTTGTTGCCCTCGCCGACGACGCGGTCGGCCGCGAGCTTGCGGTAGAGGCTGATGCCAGCCTTCGCCCACTGGCGCGGCGTGAGGTGAACGGGCAGCGTGGGGTCGAGCCGCTTCCCTGTCGCGTCCTCGAGCACGAAGATGTGCTTCTCGATCTTGTCGGCGCCCTTGCAGTCACAGAGCCCGACGGCGCCGCCGATGATGCCGGTCTCGGCCGAACCGGTCCTCGTCGACACGGCGGGGTCGATGGCGACCGCCCGCCGCAGCATGGCGGGTAGGCCGGTGCGCCACCGGAGCTGCTCGAGCTGCTCGCGGCGCCAGAGCGCGCCCGGCGTGTCGTCGAGCATTTCCGCATCGAGCTCCTGGCGGCCGAGGCGCGTGCCCTCGTAGGCGGTGATGATCCGCGAGTAGAACTCCGGGGCGAGGTTGGCCCTGTTCTCGTACGTCGTTCCGCGGCTGATCTTGACCTCGGCCTTCTTCGCCCGGTCGATGAGAGCGCGTAGCACTGGGATCGGCCGCGGCGTGGTCGTCACCACGGCCTGCGGCCTCGGCCCGCGACGCAGGCCCATCTGCAGATTCATCCAGGCGGCGTCGACGTACTTCCACGCCGCGAACTCGTCGGCCCAGGCCTTCTGAAACTGTGGGCCACGGAAAGCGTCCGGGCGATGGGCGCTGTACAGCTCGACCTTCGCTCGCTTGCCCTCGCCGAGGAACACGGTGCGGAGCCCGGGCTTGTGCACCGCGCGCACGCCCGCCTGGTGGAAGGTGGCGAGCAGGCCGCTCTCGCCCTCGACCATGACCTTGCGCACGTCGTCGCCGGTGCGCCCGGCGGCCGCGAAGCTCGTGAAGCCGTCGGCGAACCACTGACGGAACGCCTCCGCGCCGGTGCGGGTCTTCCCCCACCCGCGGCCCGCGAGCGCGAGCCAGAACGTCCAGTCGCCGGGCGGCAGCTCCTGCTCGGGGCGGCGCGTCGCCTCCCACGGCCACGTCTGCCGGTTGCCGAGGGCTCGAGCTACGACTTCGGGCGGCTGATGCTGCAGCGCCCGCTGCAGGAGCGAGAGACCCATGGGACCGCCGGGCGCAGGTGGGCGCCGTTGTAGAGCCAGCGATTGAGCTTCGCGCTCCAGGTCCGCGTCTGGCCGCAGGCGCGGCAGCGGTCAGTGTGATAGCCGAGGGCCTGTACCAGCCAGTGGTGGCGCGGCCTCGGCAGCCACCGGCGCTTCAGGTTGACGTGCCCGAAGATCTCGACCACCCGATCGCTCATGGGTCGTCCTTCTGCGGGATCGTCTCGGCCATCTTCCGGAGCTCCTCGACGACCTCGTTCACAGGCCGCACCTCGATGCCGATCGGCTTGTCACCGCCCGAGTGCTCGACGGGCTGCTTCGCGCGGCCGTACCCATGCTCCATCGCGAGCTGAATGGCTGCGATGCGCCCGCGGTCGGCCTTCATCTTTCCGGAGGCCATCTGCTCGAGCGCGGCGCGGCCCACCTGGTCGGTGATGCGACGGCACTCCTCGCGGTGGCCTTCCAGGTCGCGGGGACGACCGTCGGGGTTGCCGCTGATGCCCGGCTCGAATCGTGGCCCGATCTTGTTGCCCTTCTCGAACGGCCGCCCCCGCGGTCGACGTTTGCGCTTGATCGCAGGCGCAGCGGTCCGCTTGGCCATCGCTCAGCGCTCCGTGGGCGGCAGCTTCGCCGCGGGGTCGATGCCGTGCCGCTTCAGGTCGTTCACGACGGCCAGTCCCCAGGCGCGCGCGGCCGGCTGCATGAGCCGGTCGAGCACCTTCCGCTGGGTCTCCCCGAGCTCGCCGGCGAAGCTCACGCCGCGCACCTGGACGCCGAGCCGGCCCCAGGGCGTCTCCACCGGCAGCTCGTACATGATCGGCGTCGCCACGATGGTCTCCTTGTCTTCGTCCACGGTCACCTCACACGAGTATAAGCGCGGTCCGCGCGTAGGCGTCCACGGCCTCTTTGAACTCGGCCAGGCACTCGCGGCCGATCTCCTCGACGAGCTCGCTCTCGGGGTCGAGGCCTGCGAGCCAGTTCAAGAGCGGGATGACCTTGCCGCTGCGCTCGTACTCGCGATGCGTCGACTTCTGCGCGAGCGCGAGGCCGCCGAGCCGGCCGAACACCGCCTCGAGCTTCGGCCAGCGCAGGCCGCCGGTCGCGAGGTGGAGCACGGTGCGCTGCCGCGGCTGCAGGCGCCCGAGCCGGCTCTCGATGCGCTGCAGCCTGGCCATCGTGCGCGGGTGGATGACCGGCGCGATCGCGCCCTTGTGCTGCAGCGCCATCCAGTACTGCGTGAGCTCCTCGGCGATCGCCGCGGCGTCGCCGGCGAAGGCGCGGCGTTCGATCGTGCGCGTGTCCTGCAGGCCTTCGCCCTTGCTGATCTTGTCCAGGTCGTACGTGCGGTCGTCCTTCACTTGCGCCTCCTCGCCAGCAGGGGCGCGAGGATGCGCTCCTGGTCGTAGCCGTCCTCGAGCAGCAGGTTGAAGATCAGTCGGTCGACGAGCGAGTGCTTCGGGTCGAGCTCCATCCCGCGGTCGAGCGCCTCGCCCTTCGGAGCAATGGCGTGCTTCGGCGGTCGTCCTCGATGGGGCCTCTTGAGGCGCATCGCATCGGTCATTTCGAGCATGCCTCCGGTCCTCCTGGACTCAGGCTGCTAGATCGCGTCGCCCGCGCCGGGGCGCGCCGTCGCTGCCTCGTCGAGCAGCCGCCGGCGATCGGCGCGCGCGCTGCTGCAAAGCGAGCAGCTCGCCTCTGCGACGCCGTGCCGACAGACGTTCTTCCGCGCCGGCGCCGCGACGGCCGGATGGGGCTTCTGCTTTGGTCTGGCGTGCCCACCAATTCGAGCCATCGCCGCGTCGACTTCTTCGATCTGCCGGTTCAAGGCGACCCGCTGCAGGATCAGCGCCTCGACGAGCTCCTCGGCCTGGTCCTCGAATGCCCGCGCCCGCTCGAGCGCCGTCAGCTCCTCGGGTTCCTCGCCCTTCGGCCGGCGGCGCTGGGGGGGGGCAACCGGGGCAGCTGCCGTGACCTTCCGCCGCTTCGCCGCGGTGAGCTTTTTCGCGCGGGGGTTGTGCTCCGGGCAGGACAGCGGCGGCCGACGCTTGCCGCTGTCCTGCCACTTGTGCTTCCCCACTTTGCAATCGAGCGTTCTCATGGCGCTGCTTCCTCCGCGGGCACGATGCGCGTCTCGAGCCGGCTGTTGCTGTGGATGGCGACGCGCACGCCGAAAGGTCCCTTCTCCTGCCGGTAGAGCCACTGCACCCGCGTCCGGTCGCCGTCGTCGACGCCGAGCAGCTCGGCGAGCTCGTCGCGGACCGCCTTCATGCCGCCGGCGACGTTGTCGAGGTCGGCGAGCCGAGGCGACATCCGCGTCAGTTCGACGACGCAGGGCAGCTCGATGGGCGGGAAGCCGGCGGCCGCCGCGAGTAGGTGACGCTGGGCGGCCACCTTGACCGCCCAGCGTTCCCGTTCCCACCGCTTGCGCCTCGCCCAGAAATGCTCCCGGGCGTTCAGGCCCGTGGTGGTGCGCAAGGGAATGTGCAGCGTGAACGGCATCAGCCCGGGAGGCTGTCCGTGGCCGCGCCGTTCTTCACCGCCGGCGGCTCGCCCAGGTCCATCGTTTCCTGGCTCAGATCCTCGAGCTCGTACTGCAAGAGCTTGCGGTTCTTGAACACGTACTCCTTCGTGTCGAGCCGCTTGAGGTGGGCGACCTTCTTCTTGACGTCGACCTCCCACTCGCACTTGACGAGGCGAGCTTCCTTGCCTGTCCCCAGCGCGTTGCAGATCTGGTTGAACTCGGCCTCGAGCTTCTTGTGCGCCTCCTTCCACTTCGAGACCTCGGCCGCGTGCTCGGTCGCGAGCTTTTCGCGCTCCTGATTCAGCTTGCCCAGCCGAAGCCGCTTCTTCTCGAGCTCCTCCTTGCTGAGCTCATCCTCGAGCGGATAGCTCTCCTTGCGCGTCTTGCCGTAGGGAAGCTCGAAGTCCCCGGGGTCGGTCAGGGCTTCTTCGTGTTCCTGGTCATAGTGCATCTGCTGCTCCTCCTGGTTCGTGCTGCGTTGGACTGCCGTGCTACGGGGAATGGGGGGTCGGCGGGGCGGGCGGCTCCGGCCCGGGCGCCATGCGGACGAAGCGCGCAACCTGGTCGCTCGAGCGGAAGATCACTTCGATGCCCAGGTGAGCGGCGCGCTCGGGCCAGCGCTGGATGTCGACGGCGACGCCGGCGAGCGCGCGCTTCAGGTCCTCGACCGACCAGCCCTCCTCGAGCCGAGCCCGGATATGGCTGGCCTGGGCCTTCCCGGCCTTCGCCGGGCCGATGCCTCCGCAGCGGCTCCGCCAGTCGGCGAAGACCTCCTGCACCTCGGCCGCGCGCGCCTCCCCCCGCGGCAGCGGGGGGGTTTGGGGGGGAGTAGACTCTGATCTCTTCTGCTCTGCTCTGCTCTGGGTCACCGTGACGGGGCGTGACGCGTCACTTCCGTCACGTGCCTTCTGCTGACGTTCCCGATACCGCCGCTGGCGCTCGGCGTGGGTTGGGTCCAGGCCGTAAGCTCGCTCCCAGCCATCGATAATCAGGTCGCCCGTCTCCGCGTCACGGCGCAGGAGGCCGGCTGAAATGGCTCCGTTCAGCCCGCGGTTGATGAGCGCGCAGGGCTCGCCGAGGTCGGGGTCCAGCCGCCAGAAGTCGGCGAGGAAGGCCGGGTCTCGGTAGTGTTCGGGCAGCCTCCCGTTCAGGCGGAAGTTCCCTGAGACGCGCAGCACCAGGAAGAAGACCTCGCGCCCCCACCAGCCCGCGGCGAGCATCTGCGGGTGGCTGTCCGCGCTCGTGCTGACCTTGACCCAGTCCACGGGGCCTAGAGCCGTCCTTCCCGCCGCTTCGAGCCGAGGACGTCGAGCACTTCGCGCCGCAGGAGCCTAAGCCCGCGCGCCGTCGCCACCGAGACCGCGGGCACGCTGTGCCCCGGCGAGCGGCCGCCGAGGGGCTTCACGTGGAGCTCGAGGCAGATCTCACACTGGAACGGCTCGAGGCCGACGTCGGCGAGGTTCTCGACCAGGAGCTGCGCCACGTGGAACCGGAGCGCGAGGCCTTCGCACGTCTTCATGCGTGCTCCAGCGGCAGCCCGGTCGGCTCAGCGAGCTCGTACAGGTCTGGCCCGAGTCGCCGCCAGAGTGTCTTCTCGCCCGACCACTCGCGCACCATGATGCGGTCGGCGTTGTCCTCGATGATCTCCTGGCCCATCGCCAGGACTTGACCGCGCCGCGTGCGAGCGCGGCCGGTGCTGATAGGGGCAGCGTCCTCGGCGTGCATTGGGCCTCAGACCGACCACGACCACGACCGCGACCCCGACCCCGACCACGACCGCGACCACGACCACGACCACGACCGCGACCGCGACCGCGACCGCGACCCCGACCCCGACCCCGACCAGGACCACGACCTGTCGAAGCCGGTCCTCAGCACTGCTGCGCTGGGGCGCATGTGAGCGCCCCTCTACTTCTGCTGGCGGGGGAGATCGTGGGCGAAGTTCTCGACGTCGACGATCGCGCCGCGGCCGATCGTGAGCTTCCCATCGGGGATGGGCTCGACCTCGTTGACCGTTCCGTCCTTCAGGAACTGGTGGAAGCGACCGGTGTCCGCGATCCAGCTTGCATCACCGAACCAGACTTCGTGCTCGTCCTTCCCGAGGCAGACGCCGGTGAAGTAAGCAGTGACGGTGCGAACGAGCACCTTGTTGCCAGGGACCAAAAGGCTGTGAGAATCCGACGACGGCTTCGACTTGACTGCCATGTGCTCCTCCTCGCTGGTTGGACTGCGGTTCAAAACGGGCACTCCCGAAGCTCGCGCATGATGGCGTCGTGGTACGCGCTGGCCGTGACCGCCTCGGTGAGCCGGAGCGAAGTCCGTCCCGCAGCGCGAAGGCGTCCGTCAGCGATGTAGAGGCGGATGCCGAGCAGCCCGAGCTGGGCCAGGACGTCGGCCGCGGTAGTCGATGGGGTGAGGACGTGGACGCTCTGCCACGCGGCGAAGGCGCGGGCCCGGGCCGACGGCCGCTGCGCGAGAAGCCCCTCCTGGGCGGTCACGAGGTCGGCCTCCGGCGCCGACGCCGCGGCGGCAAGAGGAACGAGAGCGGCAGCCCGAAGGCGAGCGCGACCTTTGCGGCCGTCGCGTATGAGAAGCCGCGCGTTTCTCCGCGCGAGATGTCCGTCTGATGCACCCCTGCTTGGGCCGCGGCCTCTGCCTGCGTCAGCCCGCGCTCCGTACGGAACGCCTTGAACGGGTGCTCAGTTTCCACGCTGGCCCTTGTAGCACGGCTTGCGTATGCATACAAGCATATCCTAGGATGGTGTACACGGACCCCCTGACCTCGGTCATCCTCATGCTCGTGTCGGCCTCAGAGCAGCGCGGGAAAAGGGCCGTCTCCTTTGGCGAGACGCTGCGCCAGTTGCGCAAGCAGGCGGGTCTCACCCAGGAGCAGCTCTCCGAGGCGAGCGGCGTTCATCAGTCCAAGATCAGCCGGGCCGAGCTGGACAAGGCAGACCTCACCCGCAAGGAAATGCTGCGGCTGAGCGGCGCGTTGTCTGCCTCGCCGCAGCTGCTCATGCCGAAGACGCCACCACCGCCGCTCCGCCCGCAGCCGGAGAACCACCGTCCGGCCAAGGTCGCGACCACAGCGGCGATTCACCCAGTCGTCGAGGCCTCGCTCAACGAGTACATCCAGCGCAACAGGCACCTGCTCTCGGACGTGCAGGTCGAGCGGCTGCCGCTACTGGCGCGCGGTGTAAACCCGGCCGACAGGCACGTGAAACTCGACGATCGGCTCTGGCAGGGACTGGCGGACCTCATCCGCAGCCTCTACGTCGACGAGGACGCGAACTAGCCTTCGCGCCGCGCCGGCTGCCCGCTCTCTCGAGCGATCCGCTTCTCCTCAATCTCGGCCATCAGCTTTCCGACGCTGCCCAGCCGGTCGTGGATCTGTCGCAGGAGCTGCAGGCCCTCGTTGATCTTCCAGTACCAGCAGACGAGCTCGCGGCCAACGAGGAAGAAGAGCAGCACGACGACGAGCACGGCCAAGGGCACCACTATCGCGGTCATGGGTTGAAGTCCTCCTGAGTCCCAGGCTGCACCCAATCACCACCGATGCGCAAGGCGCGATTGACTTGACGCGCGTCCCTGCATATGCTGTATTGCATACGCACCCAGGAGGCCGCCAATGCCAACCGCCGCCGTCGCAATCATCGCCGCTCTCGCCTGGTCCTGGCTCTGCTACGAGCTCGGGGCCCGCCGCGGCTTCGCGCAGGCCCGCGCCATCGTCGCCCCGGACCTGGACCGCCTGCGCCGCGCGGCCTCGAGCGATGGCGACCGCCAGGAGCACGAGCGCATCCAGCGCGCGCTGCTCACGAGCATCCGTGGGGGTCGGGCATGAACGCCTCCCTCGCCGCCGTCCCGGCCATCCGGCCCTGGAAATGTTGTCCCTGCTGCAAGGCCGGCCTCACCCGCGAGGAGTGGCTCGCGCTCCCGCTCGTTGGCTACCAGCAACAGCTCGGCGAGTCCAAGTCCGAGCTGCGGAACTGCCGCTGCCAGAGCACACTCGCACTTCCCTGCTGCTACTTCTGCGACGAGGTCCTCGGGGAAGGGCTCGGGTCCGAGTGCGACTGCGGCGCGATCGCCTGCTGCCGCGACTGCGGCCCCGCGATGCACGGCTGCGACGGCGACGACGGGCGGGACTTCTCGGGGCACTACGAGCCGTAGGATGGCCGCCCCTCTCTCATCGACGCGCCTCATCCACTGGGCCTGCGCCTGGTGCGGCTACGGCCTCGCCTCCGAGCGCGTGCCCGAGGACGGGCTGTGCGAGGAGTGCCGTCCCGAGCTGCCGACCGAGCCAACGCAGGAGCAGCTCTTCGACGAGGAACGCCGCTACTTCGATCGCTTCGCGTCCGGCGGCTGCGAGGACGTGGGGTACGACCCGTGACCGCCGCCGACTCCTTCTGGTCTCTGGTCAAAAAGGGCTCCGGATGCTGGGAATGGCAGGGACATCTCACGCGGTACGGCTACGGTAGATTTCGCCGGCGCCAGGCGCATCGTTTCGCCTGGGAGCTGACGAACGGCCAAATACCCGCTGGCTTGCTCGCCTGCCACCGCTGCGACAACCGGAAATGCGTGCGGCCCGATCACCTCTTCCTGGGGACGCCGGCCGACAACAGCCGGGACATGGCCGCCAAAGGCAGGG
Organism: Myxococcales bacterium; assembly: GCA_035508175.1. Classification (GTDB taxonomy): domain Bacteria; phylum Myxococcota; class Myxococcia; order Myxococcales; family JAKAPL01; genus DATJNL01. The sequence goes on along the minus strand of DATJNL010000454.1, from coordinate 2,509 downwards.
CCGGACCTCAGCTCTACCCGGAGCGCTACGCTGCCGTGATTGAGCGCATTGCCGCGAGTCGGCGCGGCAAGGAAATCACCCAGCCGCGCCCGTGCAGCGACTGTGGTCGCGTCTACAAACCGCTGCGCCGCGGTCGCTGCCCGTCGTGCGCGAACCGGATTTACCTCCAGAAGAAACGGTCGCCGCCGGCGACGTCCCCGAATCTCTGACCCAGATCACAGGAGGCATCATGGAAGCGAACGGACACGCAGTCGAGAGCAAGAGCACGGCCCTGGCGGTGACGAGCCCCGGGGCGATCATCAGCACCACCGAAATGCGCGCGGCGCTGCAGGCCGCGAAGGAGCAGCAGGATCTTCTCGGCCTGTTCGTTCGGGACGTGATGACCGAGGGGATCGACTACGGCACCATTCCCGGCACAGAGCGGAAGGACAAGGGCGGCAACCCGATCCCGAACCGCACGCTCCTGAAGCCCGGCGCGGAGAAGCTCATTGCCTTCTTCCGTTGCCGCCCGCGCTTCAAGCTCCGCCGGAACGAGGACCCGACGGCCGGGCTCTACGCGTACGAGTTCCGGTGCGAGATCCTGACCGCCGCCGGCGACGTCGTCGCCGAGGGGTTCGGCTCCGCGAGCTCGCTCGAGAGCAAGTACCGCTGGCGGACCGCGCAGCGCACCTGCCCCAAGTGCAAGCAGCCCGCCGTGCGCACCAGCCAGAAGGAACCCGGCTACTACTGCTGGTCGAAGATCGGTGGCTGCGGCGCTAAGTTCCCAGCCGGCGATCCGGCCATCGAGGGGCAGCAGCTCGGCCGCGTCGAGAACCCCGACATGGCCGACGTCGCGAACACGATCCTCAAGATGGCAAAGAAGCGAGCGATGGTCGATGCGGCGCTCGCGCTCGCCCGCTGCTCCGACCTCTTCGGACAGGACCTCGAGGACCTGGTCGACGTCGCTCCGCCCGCGGCGAAGACCGAGAGCAAGCCCAGCACCGCGCCGCCGGCCGCCGCGGCGAAGCCGACGACGAAGGACGGCGAGGCCTACAACCCGAAGACGGGCGAGCTCGGCGACCCGAGCCAGCCGCTCCCCGAGGAGCTCGTTGCCGACATCAACGAGAAGATCGGACAGGCGCAGTCGCTCTCCGAGTTGAACGCGATCGCGCCGCGGGTGGCGAAGCTGCCCGACGCGCTGAAGCCGGCGCTGCGGCAGGCCTTCGCCGCACGGAAGGACTACATCGCGGCCCACTCGCGCCAGCCCGGGCAGGAGGGCTGAACGTGGACGCAGTCAGGGACGCGAGTGGGAAACTCGTCACCCATGGGGCGATCACCCATGGAGAAGCTGCGCACGGGCACCGAACGCCGGAGTGGTGCGCCTGGCGTGAAATGCGCTACCGCTGCCAGACGCCAACCGCCCGAGCCTATCCGCAGTACGGCGGCCGCGGCATCAAGGTTTGCGAGCGCTGGCAGGTCTTCGAGAACTTCCTCGCGGACATGGGCCGGCGGCCGAGCCCGCGGCACAGCCTCGACCGCATCGACAACGACGGGAACTACGAGCCCGGCAACTGTCGCTGGGCGACCTCCCTCGAGCAGAATCGCAATCGCCGCACGCCACGCGGCGAACATCACCATCAGGCGAAGCTGAGCGCCGCCAAGGTCGCCGAGATTCGTGGGCTTGCCGGCACCCTGAGTCACCGCGCCATTGCCGCTCGCTTTGGCGTTTCGAAGACAACCGTCGCCTACATCCTTCGCGGGAAGATTTGGAGGGCAGCATGAAGATCAGGACCGTTGCAGCCACGAACTTCAAGCGACTCGTGGAGATTCAGATCGAGTGCGCCGAGACGGTGTTGACGATTTCCGGGAAAAATGCCCAGGGCAAAAGCAGCATCCTGGACGCGATCGCCGCAGCCCTCGGCGGCGAGAAGCTCTGCCCGGATCACCCCATCCGAAAAGGCGAGAAGAGCGCTCTTGCGAGGGTCACGCTGAGCGATGGGCTCGTGGCAGAGCGGCGATGGGAACAGCTGAAAGACGGTCGCGTGAAGACCAAGCTCGAGGTGCGCGATCCGAGCGGACGCTCGTTGCCGAGCCCGCAACACGTCCTCGATCGCCTCGTCGGATCCCTGAGTTTCGATCCAGAGGCCTTCGCGCGAGCCGAGCCGAAGAAGCAGCTCGAGCTGCTCCGCGCGGTGACGGGCATCAACCTGGCCGAGCTCGATACGAAGCGGTCCGACCTCTTCGCCGAACGTACCGAGGTCAACCGCGAAGTGAAGGCGGCCGAGAGCGCCGTGCTCGACCTCGCGGACCTGCCGCCACCAGGCGAGCCCGTGGCCGTCGCCGAGCTGCTCGAGGAGCAGCGGGCCGCCATCACCGCGCACGAGCAACGCCGCGCCCTCGTGCGCGCGGCCGCGGACGCCCGCGCGACGGCCGAGCAGCTCTCGACCTCGATCGGCGATCTGAAGAAGCGGCTCCTGCTGCTCGAGGCAGACTACAAGCGCGTCTCCGCGGCCGCTGACTCCGCCGAGGC
>DATJNL010000453.1:0-7176 GCA_035508175.1 Myxococcales bacterium | reverse complement strand
GCCCTCGAGCGGGCGCGGGCCTTCAGCGCGCTCCGCCGCGCGGGCGCGCTCGTGCTCGAGGCGCCTGCCGCCTCGCTGCCCACCGCGGTGGTGAACGAGTACCTCAAGATCAAGGCCCGCCACCTGTTGTGACGCGGTGGGCGAGGCCGGCCCGGTTCTGCAAGAGGGTGAAGCCGATGGCGCCGAGGCTCGCGAGGGCCGCGAGCACGCCCAGCGCCCAGAGCAGGTTGCGGCGCCGGGAGTCTTGCAGCCGGCGGTTGCGTTCCCGCGTGCGCGCGAGCTGGGCCTCCATCTGCGCGAGGAGCTCGGCGGCGCTCGGTGCGGCGCCCGCGGTCGGAGGGGGCTGCGCCATCCCCGGAAAGAGCGATCCGGCCACGGCGACGGCCTTGCGGCAGCGCTCGCACAGGGGGAGGTGGGCCTCGAAGTCCTGCCGCGCCTGGGGGTCGAGCTCGTTGCGCAGGTACGCCGTCAGCTCCGGCACCGCGGCGCGCGGGTCGGTGTGAACCGGCAGCGGCATCAGGCGCTCGCGCGGCGCAGGGCCACCCCGAAGAAGCCGTCGGTGCCGTGGCGCTGGGGCCACAGGCGAAGGCCGAGCCGGGCCTCGAGGCCGGCGGGCCCGGCGGTGACGGCCTCGCGCAGCTTCGTCGCGAGCACCTCGCCCAGCGTGGCGGCCGGGGGCTCGGGTTCGAAGCCGGATCCGGGGAGGAAGGCCTCGACGACATCCTCGTTCTCCTGCCAGAGCAGGCTGCAGGTGGCGTAGACCAGGCGGCCGCCGGGACGCACCAGGGGCGCCATGCGGCGCAGGATGGCGAGCTGCCGCTCCGCGTGCTCGCGGACGCTCGCCTCGGTGAGTCGCCGCCGGGCATCGGGGTTGCGGCGGAGCGCGCCCACGCCGGAACAGGGCGCGTCGACGAGAACCGTGTCGGCGCGGCCTCGCAGCTTCTCGATGGCCTTCGGCAGCGGCCCTTCCGGGGTGATGACCTGGCGGCGGAAGTTCTGCGCGCCCGCGCGCCGCGCCCGCAGCCGCAGCGCCTCCAGCCGATCCTCGTGGACGTCGAGCGCCCACAGCTCGCCGCGGTTGGCCATGACGGCCGCGAGCGCGAGCGTCTTGCCGCCCGCGCCGGCGCAGGCGTCGATCACCTTGGCGCCCAGCCGTTCGCCGCAGAGCTGCACCAGGAGCTGGCTGCCCTCGTCCTGCAGCTCGAAGAGCCCGTCGCGGAAGCTCGGCAGCGAGAAGGCGTTGGCGTGGCCATCGAGGAAGAGGCCCCAGGGCGAGAAGCGGCAGGCGTGGCTGGGCGCGCCCTCCTGCGCGAGGCGCTCCGCCAGCGCGTCGCGCGTCGTCTTCAGGAGGTTCGCCCGCGCCGTGAGGGGTGCGCGCCGGTTGAGGGCGTCGATCAGCGCGGCGGTCTCGGCCTCGCCGAGCCGCTCGCCCAGCAGGGCCACGAGCCAGCGCGGCAGCGAGCCCGCGAGCGCGAGGCGATCCCAGGGGTCGCGCTCCGCCGCCAGGACGGCGTCGCGAAGGCCGGCGGCCTTGCGCGCGATGGCCTGTGCGGCGGGCGGCGCGAAGCCGGGTTCTTGTGCGCCGTCGAGGGCCAGGTGCGTGGCGAGGCGCAGCGCGTCCGCCTCGGTGGGAGGCAGGGCTGCCGGAGGGTGACCGGCCGCCCGGAGCAGGGCGTCGATGAGCGTCTCCTGCCGCAGCACGCCGTACACGGCCTCGGCGGCGGTGCGCCGCTCCGCGCTCCACAGGCCGCGCTCGCGGCGCTGCACGCGGGCGAGCGCGCGGTCGGCCAGCTGGCCTTCCTCGCGCACCGCGCCCAGCACCTCGAGGGCCACCGCGCGCACGCGGTCTGGGCGGAGCCGGTGGCGCAGGCCGGTGGCCGCGGGCGCCGGGCGGCGGGCGAGGGGGGAGTGAGAAGACGCTTTCACGCGGCGGGGGCTTACCATAGGCTCCACCAGATGGCGAAACGTGGACCGGCGGTGGGCGTGGTGGGGGCGGGCAGCCTCGTCGGGCGAGAGATCCTGAACCTGCTCGAGGGGGTCCCGGCGGTTGCCGAGATCCGGGCGCTGTCGGACCGCATGGCGGGGACCGCGCTCGAGTGGCGGGGCGGCGACCTGACGGTCGAGGACCTCGACGACGAAGGGCTCGCGGAGCTGGCCGTCGCGATCTTCTGCCCCGGCGAGAAGCGCAGCCGGCGCTGGGCCCAGGTGGCGGCCGACAAGGGCGCCGCCGTCATCGATCTCTCGGCGGCGCGCCGGCTCGATCCCGCCACCGGGCTTGCCGGCGCGCGCGAGGCGGCCCTGCCGGCCCGTGGCCGCGTGGTGAGCCTGCCCGGCGCCGCGTCCCTGCTGGCCGCCCGGCTCCTCGAGCCGCTCGAGCGGCCGGCGGGAGTCCAGGCGCTCGAAGCGACGCTGCTCTTGCCCGCGAGCGGGGCCGGCGCCGCCGGCGTGCGCGAGCTGTCGCGGCAGTCGGCGAAGCTGCTGAGCTCGGGCCAGTCGCCCGCGCGGCGCTTTCCGCACCGGCTCGCCTTCAACGTGATCCCGGAGGTGATGGGCTTCGAGGGGCAGGAGGACCGCGCCGAGCTGGCCTTTCGTCGCGAGCTGCGGCGGCTGCTGGGGGCGCCGGAGCTGACCGTGACCGTCACGGCCGTGCGGGTGCCGGTGTTCTTCGGCCTGTGCGCCGCGCTGACCGTGCAGCTCGCGCGGCCGCTCGACGCCGGTGCGGCGCGGGAGCTCTGGCAGGGGCGGGCCGGCGTGGAGCTCATCGACGAGCCTTCGCAGCATCTCTATCCCATGGCGTCGCTCGCGTCCGGCTACGACGGAGTCCTGGTCGGGCGGCTTCGGAGCGCGGGCCCGCGGCTCTCCTGCTTCGCGGCCACGGATCCTCTCAAGCTCATCGGCCGCGCCGCGGTGCAGGCGACGCTGGCCGCGTTGCGGTAGCGGTTGCCAATTTGGCACGCTGGATGGGCAGTGGACTATGGCCGCTGCCAAAAAGTCCGGTCGTCGAGGCTTCGTGACGTTTCATTTACATGAAACTGCCCTGAATACGTCCTGTTGCCGGTCTTTCGCGCGTGGCCCACCCCTTGCTACAAACCTTGCTCGCATGAAAAGGTTCTCGCTCCTGTTCGCGCTCGTGGTCGGCGTTTCCGGCAGTGCGCTCGGCCAGATCACGACCGCGACGATCACCGACAGCAGCACGACGCTGACGAATGGCGAGGTGATCACCACCGCGGGCTATCCGGGCTTCCACCAGAACTCCTGCCTGCAGGGCTCCGGGAACGACTTCGACCCGTTCTCGATCACCTGGACGGTCCAGGCGGCGACGACGACCTACCTCGCCTTTGGATCCACCGACAGCAGCTGTCCGGCGCCCAGCGGGGATGGTGGCTATTCGCTGACCGTGGAGAACCCGACGATCACACCGCAGCTAAGCGCGTACATGACGCAGCTGCTCCAGGGGACGCTCGGCGACCCGAACGCGTGCACCACGGCAGGCTCGGGGACGCTCTATCTCTGCGTTCAGCAGACCATTCAGCCGGACACCATCTACGACACGTCGGTCACGACGGAGGACTTCGCGGTCGGGATTCCCTACGACATGAATCCGCCCGCCGCCCCCACCGGCGTCACCGTGACCCCCGACGACACGGTGCTCGACCTCTCCTGGAGCTTCAACTACGATCCGACGAACGCGGCCGGCGACAACCCGGACCACTTCGTCGTCTATTACCCGCCCGACGACAGCCTGGTGCCCACGTCGCTGGGAGTCTGCGGGGCGAGCGACGGCGGGGTGGCGCCGACGACCGCGACCACCGCGGAGCTGGCCGCCTGGGAGCAGGCCACCACGCCAACGCCCACCACGTCGCCGATGAACTGGTCGCTCGGCAGCTTGACGAATGGCCAGTGCTACGACGTCGCCGTGGTGGCGTACTACTCCGACGGCACGCAGGGGAACCCCTCCGGCGTGTACAGCGCGGCGCCCATCGAGATCTGGGATTACTGGCGGCTCTATCACGCCGCCAGCGGCCAGGACCAAGGCGGCGTCCACTGCCAGTCGGCCGGCGGCACGCTGGTGCCGCTGGGCCTGATCCTCGTCGTGCTCTTCTGGCTCTCGCAGCGGCGGAGGGCACGGTGAGGGCCCTGCGGGCCCTGGCGCTCGTGGCTCCCCTGGCGGTGGCGGCGGTCGCGGTGGCGCAGGAGGGCGCCGACGTCGACGGCACCCCTCTGACCCTCGAGGACCTCCGCGCGCACCAGTGGACCGTGGAGCTTCGCTTCAGCACCGTCTTCTACCCGAACGTCGACTCGGGGGCGCCCGACGTGACGTTCGTGGACCTGAACGGCAACACCCAGTCCGGCCCGCCGTTCTTCGACGTCTACGGACCGAAGCACCGGCTCCTCAGCGACCTGGAGGTCGACCGCGATCTCTGGCAGGGCTTCGGGAGCGTCTCGGTCGGTGTCGCCCTCGGCTACTCGGAGTTCTACGGGCACGGCATGGCGAACAGCTGCCAGCTGCCGCAGCTCTGCTTCACGCAGGCGCCGGTCGACTCGAGCTTTCACCTGGTGCCCGTCCGGTTACTGGCCACCTACCGCTTCGACTACTTCGTGCCGAAGCACTTTCCGCTGGTCCCTTTCGTGCGCGTGGGCCTGGACTGGGTGATCTACTGGAACGCGGAGAGCAGCGGCCAGATCTCCTTCCAGCCGAGCGGGCCGTCCGAGAACGCCATCGGCATGGTCACGGGCGTCGAAGGATCGGCGGGCGTGATGCTCCTGCTCGACGACGTGGACGGCGACATCTCCCGGGACGCGCTCCACGATCTGGGCATCTCGCACACGTACCTGACCGCCTCGTACGTGGACCAGATCATCCAGAACGGCCCGAGCAACGTGATCCACGCGATCTGGACCGGGGGCGGCACGCCGCCCGCCACGCTGGACCTCTCGGCCGCGTACTTCGACTTCGGCGTCGCCGTTCAGTTCTAGCGCCTAGCGCAGCGGCAGCGCCGTCGCCTGCTCGAGCTGGAAGACGGCGTTCCAGTAGCTCGAGAGATCCTGGTGGTACTCGAGGTTCGCCGCGATGTAGGTGCGCTCCGCGTCCAGGTAGTCGAGGAGCGAGGCCGCGCCCTTGCGGTACATCAGCTCCTCGAGATCGCGCGACAGCTTCGCCTGGGCGAGCTCCGCGTGCTCCATGCGCTCGACGAGCTCGCGGGCGGCGCGGTAGCTGGCCCACGCCTGCCCCACGTCCGACAGCACCTGCGCCCGGGCCTTCTCCTCCATGGCCTGGGCGGCGACCAGGTTGCTCTCGGCCCGGCGGATCTCGCCCTGCTGCTGGTACAGGACGGGCAGGTTGCCCGAGAGCCCCACGTCGAACGTGGGGACCGAGGAGCAGGTGGAGCTGTTGCACTGCTCGGAGTAGCCGAGCTGCAGGCTGACGTCGGGGAAGACCAGCCGCCGCGCCTGCGCCACCAAGGCCTCCTGCTGCTCGCGGGCGGCCGTCGCCGCCTTCACGTCGGGCCGGTGCGCGAGGCCGAGCGCGAGCAGGTCCGGCTCGCTCTTGCCCTCCAGGGCCGGCAGGATCCGGAAGTCGAGGTCGCCTGCGACCTCGAAGGACGGAATCTCGCCGCGCGCGCCGAGCAGGAAGGCGAGGGCGTCGCGAGCGACCTCGGTGCCCTCCCGCGCCTGCGTGACGGCCTGGTCTGCCTCGAGCTTCGCCACGCTGATCTTGGCGAGGTCGGCCTCGTTGATGTCGCCCTTCTTGTAGCGGGTCTGGTTCAGCTCGTAGCTCTGCTGGTAGCTCTTCTGCACGTCGAGCGCGAAGGCCAGGTTGTCGTTCGCCAGGAGGATCGCCACGAATGCCTGCCGCACCTGGGAGACCTCGTTGCGCCGCAGGTCGGCGACCGATTGCCGCACGGCCGCGAGCGCCTTGGCCGCGGCCTCGATGCGCAAGGCGTGCTTGCCCGACAGCGCGTCTTCGATCGACGCATTGTCGGTGAGGCCGAAGCCGAGGCCCCAGGTCACGTTCGGCTTGTCGGTGCCCAGGTTGCTGGACAGGATGTCGCCGGAGACGGCCGGCCCGTAGTTCACGCCCACGTTCAACCCGGGGTTCGGGTGCGCTCCAGCCGCCGTGAGGTCTCCCTCGGCCCCCCGCGCGTTGGCCTCGGCCACCAGCATGTCGAGCCCGTGTGCGAGGAAGATCTCCTCGGCCTGCTCGAGCGTGAGCGGGCTGGGGAGGCGGGGGGGCTCGGGCAGGCCCGCGACGCCCGCCGCGGCGGTCTGGGCGAGCGTGGCGCCTAGGACCAGGAGGTGCAGCATCGCTCAGGCCTGCGCCGGTGCGTCCGGCAGCGGCGGGTGGCCGCGGTGCATGAGGAGCAGCATCGGAGGGAGCAGCAGCCTGGGCAAGATCGCGAGCATCAAGGCGCCGCCGATGACGACCACGGCCAGCGGCTTCTGGGTCTGCGAGCCGATGGCCGTCGACAGCGCAGCGGGGAAGAGGCCGAGCATCGCCACCAGGGTCGTCATCAAGACGGAGCGCAACCGCCGCTCGTTGGCCTTCAAGATGCCGTCCTCGAGGGGGAGGCCGTCCTTCCAGAGGCGCTGCGCGTAGCTCACGACGAGGAGGCCGTCCTGGATGGCGATGCCGAAGATCGAGATGAAGCCCATCGCGGCGGAGATGCTGAAGTGGATGCGCGTGACGAGCAGCGCCAGGATGCCGCCGATGCAGCCGATGGGGATGTTGGCGAGGACCAGCAGCATGTCGCGCCAGCTCTTCACCGAGGCGTACACGAGGAGGGCGATGAGGAGCAGGGTGAGGGGGATGATGACGTAGAGCCGGTGCACCGCCTCGTTGAGCTGGTTGATCTCGCCCGCCCATTCGAGGTGGACGGAGTAGGGCAGGTCGACGTCCTTCTTGATCTTCTTCTGCGCCTCCGCGATCGTGCCGGCCAGGTCGCGGTTCCGCACGCTGAACTTCACCGGCACGTAGCGCTCGTTGGCCTCGCGGTAGATCAGCGCGGGCCCGTTCTCCTCGTCGATCTTGGCGATCTGTCCCAGCGGCACCTGCGTGCCGTCCGGCGCGGCGACGAGGATCTCCTTGATGCGCGAGACGCTCGAGCGGTAGGGCTCGAGCCAGCGGACGAGCAGGTCGAAGCGCTTCTCGCCCTCGAACACCTGGGTCACCGCCTG
>DATJNL010000452.1:0-5402 GCA_035508175.1 Myxococcales bacterium | reverse complement strand
CACCGAGATGGAGAACAACCAGAAGGTGCTCAAGGAGAAGCGCACCATGCCCGGCTACGTGCTCGTCAACATGGAGCTCAACGAGGACTCCTGGGGCGTCGTCAAGGGCACCCCCGGCGTCACCGGCTTCGTCGGCGCCTCGCAGGAGCCCGTGCCGCTCACCCAGGGCGAGGTCGACCGGCTGCTGCACAAGGAGGTCGCCACCGCCACCCGCACGCGCGCCCAGTTCTCCATCGGCGAGTCCGTCAAGGTCGTCTCCGGCCCCCTGTCCGACTTCTCCGGCGAGATCTCCGAGATCAACGAGGACGCTGCCCGCCTCAAGGTGCTGGTATCAATCTTCGGCCGCGAGACGCCGGTGGAAGTTCAATTCGACCAGGTAAAGAAGCTCTAGCCATGGCCAAGAAGGTTCTGACCACGATCAAGCTGCAGGCCAACGCCGGGCAGGCCAGCCCCGCCCCGCCGGTCGGCCCTGCGCTGGGCCAGCACGGCATCAACATCATGGAGTTCTGCAAGGCCTTCAACGCGCAGACGCAGAGCGAAACCGGCACCGTCATCCCGGTCGTCATCACCGTCTACGAGGACCGCTCGTTCACGTTCGTCACCAAGACGCCGCCCGCCGCCGTGCTGATCCGCCAGGCCATCAAGATCAACAAGGGCTCCGGCGAGCCCAACCGCGTCAAGGTCGGCACCATCACCCAGCAGCAGCTGCGCGAGATCGCCGAGCGCAAGCTCGCCGACCTCAACGCCCACGACGTCGACCAGGCCGCCAAGATCATTGCCGGCACAGCGCGCTCGATGGGCGTGGAGGTCGCGTCATGAGCGCCAAGCACGGCAGGGCCTTCGCCGAGCGGCTCGCCCAGGTGGACCGCGAGCGCGAGTACCAGCCCGGCGAGGCCGTCGCGCTCGTGCGCAGCCTCAGCAGCGCCAAGTTCGACGAGACCGTCGAGGTGCACGTGCGCACCGGGCTGAACGTGCGCCACGCCGACGAGCAGCTGCGCGGCACCATCGCGCTGCCCAACGGCCTCGGCAAGGACGTCAAGGTGGCGGTGTTCGCGCAGGGCGAGAAGGCCAAGGAGGCCGAAGAGGCCGGCGCCGACGTGGTCGGCGCGCAGGACCTCGCCAAGCGCATCCAGGACGGCTTCGACGACTTCGACGTCGCCATCGCCACCCCCGACCTGATGTCCGTCGTAGGCCAGCTCGGGCGCATCCTCGGGCCCTCCGGCAAGATGCCCAACCCCAAAGTCGGCACCGTCACCATGGACGTCGGCAAAGCCGTGCAGGAGTCCAAGTCCGGCAAGGTCGAGTACCGCACCGACCGCAACGCCATCGTGCACCTCGTCATCGGCAAGGCCAGCTTCGACGAGCGCAAGCTGCTCGAGAACTACGCCGCCGTCGTCGAGGAGCTCGTGCGTGCCAAGCCCGCCGCCGCCAAAGGCCGCTACCTTCGCTCCATCACGCTCGCCACAACCATGGGGCCGGGCGTCAAGGTCGATCCCGGCAAGACCCGTGAAATCGTCGAGGAGGCGCCCGCGGCCGCAGCCGCCTAGCGTTCCCCCTCCCACAACAAGCCACCCAAGACTTCCGGCAGCCGCTGCGATCACAGATCGGCCAGCGGCAGAAGCCCGGGACAGGAGCTGAAGTGAACCGAGACCAGAAGGCAGTGGCGATCGCCGAGATCGCCGAGCACATAGACCAGTCCGAGGCCATCTTCGCGGTCGACTACCGCGGCATCACCGTCGCGCAGGTCGCCGAGCTGCGCACCAAGCTGCGCGAGTCCGACGCCACCTTCAAGGTCGTCAAGAACTCGCTCACCGAACGCGCCGCCGACCAGGTCGGCGCCGACACGCTCAAGGCGTTCCTCGCCGGGCCCACCGCGCTCACGTTCGTGCGCGGCGACGCCGCCGGCGCCGCCAAGGCCGTCGCCGACTACGCCCGCGCCACCCAGCTGCTGCCCTTCAAGGGCGGGCTCATGGAAGGCGCCGCGCTCGACGTCGAGCAGATCCGCGCGCTCTCGCGCCTGCCCTCCCGCGAAGCGCTCTACGGCCAGCTCGTCGGCATCGTCGCCTCGCCCGTCTCAGGCCTCGTGCGCACACTGGGCGCGCTCCTCAGCGGCGTCGCCGTCGCGCTCGGGCAGGTGCAGGCCAAGAAGGAGTCCGGAGAGATACCCGCCGGCGACGCGCCCGCCGCCGAGGTCCAGGAGCCGGCCGCCGAGGAGCCCGTCGCCGAGGCCGAGGGCGCCCCCGAGGCAGAGGCTGTGGAGGAGACGCCGGCAGCGGAGGAGGAGCCGGCGGCGGAGGCCGAGCCGGCGCCCGCGGAGGAGGAGGAGGAGCAGACTGAGCCGCAGGCCGAGCCTGCGGCGCAAGACGACAACCAGGCGGACGTCTCGGCCGAGAGCCAGGGCGAGGACGCCGAGACGAACCCCACCAAGGAGGACTGACACACCATGGCAACCAGCACCCAAGACTGGATCGAGGAGCTCAAGGGCATCTCCGTGCTCGAGCTCGCCGAGCGCATCAAGGCGCTCGAGGAGGAGTTCGGCGTGTCCGCCGCGGCCGTCGCCGCGCCTGCGGCCGCTCCAGCGGGCGGCGGTGGCGGCGGCGACGCCGGCGGCGGCGAGGAAGAAGGCTCCAGCACCGTCGACGTGATCCTCGCCAGCTCCGGCGACAAGAAGATCCAGGTCATCAAGGTGGTTCGCGCCGCCACCGGCCTCGGCCTCAAAGAGGCCAAGGCGCTCGTCGACGAGGCCCCCAAGCCCGTCAAGGAGGGCGTCGAAAAGGAGGAGGCCGACAAGCTCAAGGCCGAACTCGAGGAGGCCGGGGCGGGGGTGGAGTTGAAGTAGGCGCCACGCCGGCGCGCGGCGCGGTGGCGGCTTCGCGCCGGCCGCGCCCGCGCCGGCCGCCGCCTCGCCCGTTCCGCGCCGGCATCCGGGCCGCGCGCGCCCGCGCGCGCACGATCGTTGGCCGGCCCCACAAATCGCCCATTTTCCGGTAGACTCCGCCCCTGCTGGTCGATAGTCGCAGCCGCCCCAGGCAGGTGCTGACGCCGCGCCACATACGCGGAAGTCGGAGGGCGGGGTCCGTGAGCACCGGTGGCCTTCAGGGCGGCGATGGCCTGTGCTATCTTTGCTGGTCGCGCCTCGGCGCACCTCCTCTGCCCGTGTTTCGCCCTCCGAAGGAGTCATTTCTTGGCTGCTGCAGATGCTCTCCGGACGCGCAGAAGCTTCGCGCGCCTGCACAAGACCGTTGACCTACCCAACCTGATCGACATACAGCGCCGCTCGTTCGAGTGGCTCACAGACCCCGAGAAAGGCGGTCTGCGCGAGACGATCGACGACATCTCGCCGATCGAGGACTACACCGGCAACCTCGCCGTGCAGTTCGGCCAGTTCACCTTCGACGAGCCGGTCGCATCGCTCGACCAGTGCCGCGAGAAGGACCTGACCTACGCGCGGCCGCTCACCGTGACGGTCGCGTTCATCAACCGCGAGACCGGCGAGATCCGCGAGCAGTCGGTGTTCATGGGCGACTTCCCGTGGATGACCGAGCGCGGCACGTTCGTCATCAACGGCACCGAGCGCGTGGTCGTCACGCAGCTCGTGCGCTCTCCGGGCGCCTACCTGATGGAGCCCAAGGACCGCGAGAAGCAGGTGTTCATCGCCAACCTGATGCCCGCGCGCGGCTCCTGGCTGGAGCTCGAGATCGACAAGAAGGGCAAGGTGTACGTCCGCATCGACCGCAAGCGCAAGCTCCCGGTGACCGTGCTGCTGCGCGCGATGGGCTACGCCTCCGACGAGGAGATCCTGCGGCTGTTCGAGGACTCGCTGTACATCCGCAACACGATCGAGTCCGACACCGAGGCCACGCGCACCGAAGAGGGCGCGCTGATCGAGCTGTTCAAGAAGCAGCGTCCGGGCGAGCCGCCGAGCGTGGACAACGCGAAGGCGCTCCTGAACCAGCTGTTCTTCGACCCCAAGCGCTACGACCTCACGCGCGTGGGCCGCTACAAGCTCAACTCGCGCCTGGGGCTCGACATCGACATCGACACCCGCACGCTCACCCACGACGACATCCTCGCGCTCGTGCGCGAGCTGGTCGCGCTGCCCAAGCGCCTCGGCCTGCCCGAGGACCCGGAGACGGAGATCAAGGACTACGCCGCCGAGGCTATGAGCATGCCGCGCGAGCCCGTGGCGGAGCACCTCGACGAGTACGAGCACTTCGGCAACCGCCGCCTGCGCACCGTCGGCGAGCTGATCCAGGAGGCCTTCCGCATCGGGCTCTACCGCATGGAGCGGGTGGTGCGCGAGCGCCTCACCACCGAGGACGCCGACACGATCACGCCGCAGACGATCATCAACATCCGGCCGGTGGTGGCGGCGCTGAAGGAGTTCTTCGGCTCCTCGCAGCTGTCGCAGTTCATGGACCAGACCAACTCGCTCGCCGGGCTGCGCCACCGCCGCCGCCTGTCGGCGCTCGGCGCCGGCGGCCTCACGCGCGAGCGCGCGCCGATCGAGGTGCGCGACGTGCACCCCACCCACTACGGGCGCATGTGCCCGATCGAGACCCCCGAGGGCCCCAACATCGGCCTGATCGGCTCGCTGTCCTCGTTCGCCGAGGTCTCCGAGTACGGCTTCGTCACGACGCCCTACCGCGTCGTCAAGGACGGCGTCGTCAGCGACGAGGTCGTGCACCTCGACGCCACCCAGGAAGAGGAGCAGCTGATCGCGCAGGCCAACACGCCGGTCGACGAGAAGACCGGCAAGCTGAAGGGCGGGGAGATCCTCTGCCGCACGCAGGCCGGCCAGTACGTGACCGTCGGCCCGAAGGACGTCGACCTGATCGACGTCTCGCCCGAGCAGATCTGGTCGGTCACCACCGCGATGATCCCGTTCCTCGAGCACGACGACGCCAACCGCGCGCTGATGGGCTCCAACATGCAGGCCCAGGCGGTGCCGCTGCTGAAGGCCGACGCTCCGCTCGTCGGCACCGGCATGGAGAGCCGCGCCGCGCTCGACACCGGCGACGTGCTGCTCGCCCGCAACGCCGGCACCGTCGACTACGTCGACGCCGACCAGATCGTGGTCCTCGGCGGCGGCGACGGCAAGAAGGACGAGTACGAGCTGCAGAAGTTCATGCGCTCCAACCAGGGCACGCTGATCCACCACAAGCCGCTGGTCAAGACCGGCCAGAAGGTCAAGGCCGGCGACGTGCTCGCCGACGGCTCCTCGACCGACAAGGGCGAGATGGCGCTCGGCAAGAACCTGCTGGTCGCCTTCATGTCCTGGGAGGGCTACAACTTCGAGGACGCCATCATCCTCTCCAAGCGCCTCGTGCAGGACGACGAGCTCACCTCGATCCACATCGAGGAGTACGAGATCGACGCCCGCACCACCAAGCTCGGCGAGG
>DATJNL010000451.1:0-6165 GCA_035508175.1 Myxococcales bacterium | reverse complement strand
ACGCGCTCGTGGTCGAGCTGTCGAGCTTCCAGCTCGAGGGCATCCGCTCTTTCCACGCACGCGTCGGGGCTTTCCTGAATCTGACCCCGGATCACCTCGACCGGTACGCGAGCCTCGACGCCTACGCCGCGGCGAAGGCGCGCCTCTTCGAGAACCAGCGGGTCGATGACGTCGCGGTGCTGAACGCCGCCGATCCAGCCTCGGCGCGCATGGCCCAGGCGGGCAAGGGGCGCCGCTGGTACTTCGGCCCGGTGGCGCGGCCTCCGCCCTCCGCCCGGCCGGCCGACGGAGGGTTCGTCGTCGATTTCCCGCCCGCGCGCAGCGAGCGCTACTTGCTCCGCAACCGGGCGCTCAGGGGTTCACACAACCTCGAGAACGCAATGGCAGCGGCGCTTTGCGCGCGTGCCCTGGATGTGCCGGCGGATGCCGTGCAGCGCGCGCTCGACGCC
Source organism: Myxococcales bacterium (assembly GCA_035508175.1). GTDB lineage: Bacteria > Myxococcota > Myxococcia > Myxococcales > JAKAPL01 > DATJNL01. Next base: position 5,716 of record DATJNL010000451.1, on the reverse strand, counting down.
TTTGCCGGCCTGCCCCACCGGCTGGAGCTGATCCGCGAGCTGCGGGGCGTCGAATACGTGAACGACTCCAAGGCCACCAACGTCGATTCGGCCGCCGTGGCGTTGCGTGCCGTGGCAGGACCCCTCTGGTGGATCGCCGGCGGCCGCGGCAAGGGCGCTTCGTACGCGCCCTTGCGGCCGCTCCTCGCCGGACGCACGCGCGGCATCGTCCTCATCGGCGAGGACGCGCCCAAGCTGCAGCGCGAGCTGGCCGGCGTGGCGCCGATGGTCCTGGCGGACACGCTCGAGGCGGCGCTGCGCACGACAGCCGAGCAGGCCCGCGCGGGCGAGACCGTGCTCCTGTCGCCAGCCTGCGCGAGCTACGACCAGTTCCGGAACTACGAGGAGCGCGGCGACGCTTTTCGCAGACTGGTGAAGGCCCTGTGAACCCGGAACCGCGCAAGGGAGCCGCCGTCCCGGCTCCGCCCGACCCCTTGCTCCTCTGGAGCGTGCTGGCGCTCGCGGCGCTCGGCCTGGTCATGGTCTACAGCGCGAGCGCGGTCACCGCGAAGGCCACGACCGGCGACGAGTTCTTCTACCTCAAGCGCCAGGCGGTCGCCTTCGGGCTGGGCGTCCTCGCGCTCGCCGCCGGCCTGCGCATGGGCTACCGGAGGCTCGCGCCGCTCGCCTACCCGCTCCTCGTCGTGGGACTGCTCGGTCTGATCCTGGTGCTGGTCCCGGGCGTCGGTACCAGCGCGGGCGGTGCGCGCCGCTGGATCCGCTTCCCGGGAGCGTCGTTCCAGCCCGCCGAGCTCGCGAAGCTCGCCTTCGTCGTGTACCTCGCGCACTCGCTCTCGAAGAAGCGCGAGAAGGTGCGGATCTTCAGCATCGGTTTCCTCCCGCACTGCGCGGTGGCCGTGATCCTCGTCGGCCTCTTGATGCTCGAGCCCGACTTCGGCAGCTCGGTCACGCTGGGCCTGCTGCTCTTCGCGCTCCTCTTCGCGGCGGGCGCGCGCATCTCTTGGCTGGTCGGCTCGCTCCTCGCGGCGCTCCCGGTGGCCTACCTGGCGATCGCGCGCTCGCCCTACCGCCTCAAGCGCATCCTCGCGTTCCTCGATCCCTGGGCCCACCGGCACGACATCGGTTACCAGATCGCGGAGAGCTTGATGAGCATCGGTTCGGGCGGGCTCACCGGCCTGGGCCTCGGCGACGGCCGCCAGAAGCTGTTCTTCCTCCCCGAGGCTCACACCGACTTCATCTTCGCGATCATCGGCGAGGAGCTGGGGCTGCTGGGCACGGGCCTGGTCATCGGCCTCTATGCGATCATCGTGTGGCGGGGAATTCGCGCGGCCTTCAACGCGTCCGACGCCTTCGGCGCCTACCTGGCGCTCGGCCTCACCTGCGTGGTGGGCTTCGGCGCCTGCGTGAACCTCGGCGTGGCCATGGGCGTCCTCCCCACCAAGGGCCTCACGCTGCCGTTCGTGTCCTACGGCGGCACCTCGCTCATCGGGTCGATGTTCGCGGCGGGCGTGCTGCTCTCGATCTCGCAGTCGCAGGGAGGCTTTCTCCGGGCGGCGACGAGGGCTCCCCGGCTCCAGGCGGCGCGGTTCGAAGCCCAGGCAGGGAGCCCGGCATGAAGCTCCTGATCGCCGGCGGCGGTACGGGCGGCCACCTCTTCCCGGGCATCGCGCTCGCCGAGGAGGTGGTGACCCGGCGGCCCGGCAACGCCGCGGTGTTCGTGGGTACGGCCCGAGGCATCGAGGCGCGCGAGGTCCCCAAGGCGGGCTTCCCCCTCGAGCTCATCGACGTGTCGGGCCTCAAGGGCAAGGGCCTCGCCGGCATCCTCGTGGGACTCCTGCGGCTCCCACTCGCCCTCTTCCAGTCGCTCGCGCTCCTCGGCCGCCACCGGCCGGATGTCGTGGTGGGCGTGGGCGGCTACGCCTCCGGGCCCGTGCTCCTCGCCGCCTGGCTGCGCCGCATCCCCACCGCCATCCAGGAGCAGAATGCGTCGCCGGGCATGACGAACCGCGTGCTGGGCCTCTTCGCGCGCGCGATCTTCACGGCGTTCCCCGAGGCGGCGCGCCACTTCCCCGCGCGCAAGGTCCACCTGCTGGGCAACCCGATTCGGCGCGCCTTGATGGACAACTTCCTCAAGCCAGCCGCGCGGGCGGGCGGGCCGTTCTCGCTGCTCGTCTTCGGGGGCTCGCAGGGGGCGCACGCGCTCAACGAGCGGGCGGTCGAGTCGATGCGCCATCTGCCGGCGCCGCTGGCGGGATCGCTGCGCGTCGTGCACCAGACGGGCCCGAAGGACTTCACGGCGGTCCGCGACGCGTACGCCGCGGTCAAGGTGCAGGCCGACGTCCGCGAGTTCATCGACGACATGTCCGCGGCGTACCAGTCCGCGGACCTGGTCCTCTGTCGCGCCGGCGCGACGACCCTGGCCGAGCTGACCGTCTGCAAGAAGGCGGCAATCCTCGTGCCCTTCCCGGCGGCCACCGACGATCACCAGACCAAGAACGCCGCTTCGATGGTGGCCGCCGGTGCCGCCGTGGTCATCCCGCAGGGCGAGCTCACGGGCGAGAGGCTCGCGCGCGAGATCGCTCGTCTCGCCGAGCACCCCGAGGAGCGCCTGGCCATGGAGAAGGCGGCGGGGCGCCTGGGTCGCCCCGAAGCGGCCCGCGAGATCGCCGACGTCTGTGCGCAGCTCGCCTCGCGCGGCTCCTTCGAGCCGGCGGCCATCCACCGCTCGGGTCCGGAGCTCTAGGCCATGTTCCGGAACAAGAAGCCGCGCATCCACTTCGTGGGCATCGGCGGCATCGGCATGTCCGGCATCGCCGAGGTCCTCCTCAACCTCGGCTACCAGGTCTCCGGGAGCGATCTGAAGGCCAGCGACATCACCGAGCGTCTCGGCCGGCTCGGCGGCCGCATCGAGATCGGCCACCGCCGCGAGCACGTCGAGGGGGCCGACGTGGTGGTCACCTCCTCGGCGGTGCGGCGCGACAACCCGGAGGTGGCGGCGGCCCGCGAGAAGGGCATCCCGGTGATCCCGCGCGCGGAGATGCTCGCCGAGCTGATGCGGCTCAAGACGGGCATCGCGGTGGCCGGGTCGCACGGCAAGACCACCACCACGTCGATGGTGGCGCACGTGCTCGCCGCGGCGGGTCTCGATCCCACCGCGGTCGTCGGCGGCCGGCTCAACAACCTCGGCAGCAACGCGAAGCTCGGCAAGAGCGAATGGATGGTGGTCGAGGCGGACGAGAGCGACGGTAGCTTCCTGCGCCTCACGCCGACGCTCGCCATCGTCACCAACGTCGATCCCGAGCACCTCGACCACTACGGCGACGCGGAGCGCCTGCGGGTGGCCTTCCTCGAGTTCATCAACCGGGTGCCCTTCTACGGGCTCGCGATCCTGTGCCTCGACCATCCGGTGGTGCAGGGGCTGCTGCCCCAGGTCGAGAAGCGCCACGTCACCTACGGCTTCGCGCCCCAGGCCGACTACCGCGCCGAGAAGGTCGAGCTGGCCGGCTTCCGCTCGACCTTCCTGGCGTGGCGCCGCCAGGAATCGCTCGGCGCCTTCGAGCTGGCCATGGTGGGCGGCCACAACGTGCAGAACGCGCTGGCCGCGATCGCCGTCGCGGACGAGCTGGCCATCCCGCTCGAGGTGACGCGCGAGGCGCTCGCGGCGTTCCGTGGAGTCGATCGCCGCTTCACGGTGCGCGGCGAGGCGGGCGGCGTCACGGTGGTCGACGACTACGGCCACCACCCCGCCGAGGTGAGGGCCACCCTCGCCGGCGCGCGCGCCGCCTTCGGCCGGCGGCTCGTCGTCTTGTTCCAGCCGCACCGCTTCACGCGCACCCGGGATCTTCTGGAGGAGTTCGCGACGGCCTTCAACGACGCCGACGCGCTGGTGGCGATGGAGATCTACGCGGCCGGCGAGGACCCGATTCCGGGTGTCAGCGGCGCCTCGCTCGCCGAGGTGGTGCGCAGCCACGGCCACCGCGACGTCGCCTTCGCCCCCGACCGCGCGGCAGCGGTCGCGGCGATGCTCGAGCGGCTGCGTCCGGGCGACATCGCGCTCACGCTCGGGGCGGGCGACGTGACGAAAATCGGCCCCGAGTTGCTGGCGGCGCTGGAGCAGAGGCCATGACCCCGGCCCAGGCGCTCAAGCTCGCCGTCCGCGGCGCGGTGCTCGAGAACGAGCCGCTGGAGGCGCTCACCTCCATCCGGCTCGGGGGCCCCGCGCGTACGCTCTTTCGGCCAATCGATACCGACGATCTCGTCGCCGGCCTGCGCGTCCTGCGCGCCGAGGCCGTCCCGCACCTGGTTCTGGGGGGCGGCGCCAACACGCTCGTCGGCGACCGCGGCGTGTCGGAGGTCGTCGTCCAGCTCGGCGCGGGCTTCGCCTCCGAGGAGTGGCCCGCCGAGCACGAGGTGGCCCTGGGCGCCGGCGTGCCGGGCATGCGCGCCCTCCGCGCCGCCCGCAAGAAGGCGCTCGTGGGCCCGGAGTTCCTCGTGGGCATTCCTGGCACGCTCGGCGGGCAGGTCGCCATGAACGCCGGCACGAAGCAAGGCCAGCTCTCGGACATCCTCGTGGCGGCCGAGGTGGCGACCGCGGAGGGAGCGGGCTGGGTCCCGGCCGCGGACCTCCGCTACGCCTACCGTGAGAGCCACCTGCCGGTCGGGGGTGTCGTGACGCGCGCGCGGCTGCGTCTCGCCAGGGGCGACGTCGCGGCCGGCGACGCAGCCGTCAAGGCCGACCTCGACTACCGCCGTGGCAGCCAGCCCTGGTCGCAGCCGAACCTGGGCAGCACCTTCAAGAATCCGCCCGGCGACAAGGCCGGCCGCTTGCTCGAGGCCGTGGGGCTGAAGGGCCACCGCGTCGGCGGCGTCGCCTTCAGCGACCAGCACGCGAACTTCCTGGTGAACCTGGCACAGGGCAAGGCCGCCGACGCTCTCGCGCTCATCGAGCTCGGGAAGGCGCGCGTGCGGGAGCAGTTCGGCATCGCGCTGGAGCTCGAAGTGGTCCTCCTCGGGGAGTTCGCATGAGCTTGTTCGGCGTTCGCAAGAACCGCCGCCGGCCCGATCGCGAAGAGCGGATCTCCGCGCTGCGCCGCGTCGGCATCGGGCTCGGCCGCTTCTTCCTGGCGCTCGGTCTCCTCGCCGCGGGCCTCGGCGGCACGTGGGCCGGGGGCCGCGCCGCGCTGCGCTGGGTCACCACCTCGCCGACCTTCGCCATCGGCACGCTCTCGGTCGAAGGGAACCACCGTGTCTCCGCCGATGCCGTCCGCGCCGCGTCCGGCCTCGCCGTCGGACAGAACGTCTTCCGCGCCGACCTCGAGGGCGCCAAGCGGGAGCTCGAGAAGATCCCCTGGATCCGCCATGCCCAGCTGACGCGCGTGCTGCCGCGCACGGTGGCCATCCGCGTCGAGGAGCGCCAGCCGGTCGCCCAGGTGGCGCTGGGCACGCTCTACCTCGTCGACGAGGAGGGGGAGCTGTTCAAGCGGGCCTCGCCCGCCGACGGCGTGGATCTGCCGGTCATCACGGGGCTCTCGCGCGACCGCTTCGAGAGCGACCGCGCCGCCATGGCGCCGGAGCTGGGCCAGGCGCTCGAGCTCCTCGCCGAGGTCTCCCGCCGCAAACTGCCCGAGCTCTCGGAGATTCACCTCGACGACGACCTGGGCCTCACCGCCTACCTCGCTGACGGCGCCACCGCCATCGAGCTCGGCTGGGGCGATCT
>DATJNL010000450.1:0-19228 GCA_035508175.1 Myxococcales bacterium | reverse complement strand
CCACCAGTGCTTGATGTTCGCGACGTAGAGGTCGTTCTTGCCGGAGCCGAACATGTCGCGGCACACGGTCGTGAAGCCGTTCCCGTTCGTGTCCGCGGGGGTCGACTCGATGAGCGGCGACCAGTCGTCGAGCAGCGGCGTCGGGCACTGGATCTCGAGCCGCCCGGCGTCGGCGCAGTCCGGGTTGCTCGCGTTGGAGGGATCCTGGCAGAAGCAAACGAAGTACTGGTTGTCGTGGTAGTCGTGGTCGTCGTCGCCCGCGTAGCCGCAGTCCCGCCCGACCTCCTGGAAGGAGGTCCCCGCGCCGTTGTTCTGATAGAGGGTGTTCCACTCCTGCCCGTACGAGCTCTCGATCAGCTCGGGATAGCCGTCGCCGTCCAGGTCGCACGCCGCCACGCCCTGCGCGGGCCGCGAGTTGCCTCCATCCCAGAACGCGTAGAGCGCCTCGTAGGAGATGTCCCCCGAGGGCCCGTCGTAGTCGACCAGCTCGAGGCCCGCGTCCTGCGTGATCGACCCGAACGTGCCGTCGCCGTTGCCGTGGAAGAGCTGCTGCTGCGAGCCGAGCAGCGTGTGGTTCGCGTCGTACCAGAAGGCCTCGTACAGATCGAGCCGGCCGTCGTCGTCGACGTCGGTGAAGGTCATGCCCTGCGTGTACCAGTCGTTCTGGGCGAGCGTGGAGGGGGCCGACTGCGGCGCGAACGAGAAGTGCCCCGTGCCGTCGTTGAGCATCATCTCGTCGGTGTCCGGGTCGCCGCCGTCGAGAGGCGGATCGACGATGGCGGTGAAGACGTCCGGCGTACCGTCGCCGTCGACGTCGCCCACGGTCGCGACGGTGATCTGCCGGAACTGGCCGCCCGAGCCGCCGCGGATCTGGGCGAGGCCGCTCGACTGCGTTTCGTCCACGAAGACGCGGCCCTTGCCGTCGGGGCTCGGCCGGTTCATGAGCAAGGCCACCGCGAACGACAGCCCGCCGTTCGGCAGGTTGTGCAGGCCGCCGTCCCAGAACGTCGGGATCGTCTCGCGGCCGGCGAAGCCGCTGAAGCCGTTGGTGACGATGAGGTCGGGATAGCCGTCGCCGTCGAGGTCCGCGGCCACGAACGACGTGCCCTCCATTGGCAGCCCGCCGTCCGCCCCGAGGCCCCACTGCGCCGTCACGTCGGTGAACTGCATCTGCGCGTCGGTGGCGCCGCCGTGGGGGTCGCACGTCGGATCGGGGGTGCCGGGCGCGAGCACCGTGAGGGTGTAGCGCCCCGCGTCGATGACCGTGGGCCCCCCATCCAAGGCGGGGCCGGCGTCCGCCGTGGGGCCCGCGTCCCCCGCCGGTCCCGCGTCGGCGGCGCCGCCGTCCGCGGGCAAGCCTCCGTCGGGCGCCGCGCTGGAGGAGCAGCCGGCAGCCGCGCAGGCCCACAGGCCGAGACAAGCCGCCCGGATCGGGGGCAGCGCGGGGAAACGCGAAACGGAGAGCTTCACCATGTCAGCACCTCACCACGTGAGCACTGCCCCCGTCACCAATCCCGCCGCGGCGATCGCGGCGGCGATCCCGACCGGCTCGCCCACCTGGGCAGCCGACTGGGCGCTCTGCGCCTGGGCCTGTGTGATCGGCGTCGTCGCGCCCTTGAGCTGCTCGAAGCTTGCCACCTGCACCCACCCCCAGACGCTCGCGCTCGCCGCCACCAGCGCGGCCGCCCCGAGCACCCACGGCCAGACCCGGGGCCGCGCCGCGCGCTTCTTCACCTGCGGCGGCGGAGAGACGGCGCCGGCGGGAGCGACGTCGTCCTCGGCCCGCAGCCGCCGGGCGAGCAGGCGACGCAGCTCCTCGAACGCCAGGCTCAGCTTGGGCGATGCGTCGTGCGGCATCTCGACGGCCGGGTCGAGCTCGAGCGCCCGCTGCAGCTCCTCGTTGGCGTGCATCTTGTCCAGCGCGTTGAAGTCGATGATGCCCAGGTAGAGGTACGCCTGGGCCGCGAGCCGGTCCGGCGGCGCCGACGACAGGAGATCGCCGAGCAGCGTCCGCGCCCGCTCGTCGTTCAGCTCGTCGAACGCGCGGATCGCCGCCGCCAGCTTGGCCTCCTGCGCCGCCGTCGGATCGGCGACGTCGCCGGGCAGGGCGCGCGCGAGCACCGCGGCCATCACGAAGCAGCCACCCATCGACCCTCAGCCTCTCGGGCGCGTCATTGGCACCGTCCACCCGTGCAGGCCTGGCCGCTGGCGCAGGCGATCCCGCAGCCGCCGCAGTTGGCGGGGTCGGTGTCCCCGTCGGCGCAGGCGCCGCCGCACTGCAGCGGCAGGCCGGGGCGCGTGCCCAGGTACAGCTCGTCCATCTCGGCGGGGGAGAGGGCGCGGTCGTAGATCCGAAGCTCGTCGATGATGCCGGTGAAGTACCCGCTGCCCGTGTCGTTCGGAGAGCCGTTCAGGTCCTCGAAGCCGACGTACATGGGCTCGTCCGGCGTGGTGGCGAACGTCACCCCGCCGTCCGGCGACTGGCTCTGGTCGTTCACGTAGGCGGTCAAGCTGCTCCCGTCGAACGTGGCCCCGACGAAGAGCCACTGCTGCGCCGGCAGATCGAGGGCGCTCCCGAAGTCGTCGCAGCCGCCCCACACCGTCAGGACCCAGCCCGAGCCGCCCGGCGTGGCGCCGAGGCCGAACATGTCGCCCGGCTCCGGCTGACAGTTTCCGAAGCCCATCTGGAGGATGTCGCCGCTGGTCCCGAAGGGCGAGTCCAGGTCGCCGCTGTCGATGTAGATCCAGGCGGCCACGGTCCGCGGCGCGTTGCCCGAGGGAAGCACCGAGCCTCCGTCCGCGACCACGACGTACGTCGATTGTCCGTCGAACTGGATCGCCGAGTTCTGGTAACCGGTGGTCCAGGTGCCGGCGTTCACCGTGCCGACGAGCCCGCTCGGCGAGGAATCGTAGGTCAACCCGCCATCGTCCTCGTCGAACTTGAAGTAGGCCACCAGGCCCGTGGTGGGCAGGTCGCTGCAGGCGCCGGACAGGCAGCCCTCGGCGCAGCTCCCGCAGACGTTGCCGCACGCGCCGCAGTTGGCCGGGTCGGCGCACGTGTCGGACGCGGCCGACTGGCCCGCGCAGGTGACCACCCCGCAGCCGCCGTCCGGCGCTCCGCCGCCGGTGCTGGCCGCGCCCGTCGAGCCGCCGCTCGAGCCACCCGCCGACGCCCCGGCGCCCGTCGTCGCCGCGCCACCGGTCGAGCCCGTGCCGGTCGAGCCCGTGCCGGCCGAGGAGGAGCCGCCGGTCGAGCTGGCGCCGCCCGCGGTGGTCGAGCCGCCGGCCGTCGAGCCGGAGGCCGAGCCGCCCGTCGAAGCTCCCGAGGTCGACCCACCGGCGCTCGACGTGCCGCTGCCGTGCGAGGCTCCCGTCGATCCACCCGAGGTCGTCAGGCGGCCGCCGCTCGTGCCGGTCGGCGAGGCGCCCGTGGTGCCGCCGCCCGCGCTCGCGCCGCCGTCCTGGCAGCCATCGCCGCCGTCGCAGATGGGAACGCCGTTCAAGCTCAGGTTGCACCCCGCGAGGGCGAACGCGGCGGCGAACAGCCCTCTTCTCCTCGTTCCGGAGATCGTCACTGGCACTTCCCTCCCGAGCAGGTCAGGCCCGCTCCGCAGGCGACGCCGCAGGCGCCGCAGTTCGATGAGCTGGACTCGCCGTCGACGCACGCCGCGCCGCACTGCAAGGGGAGCCCCGGCCTCGTCCCCCGGTACAGCTCGTTCATCTCCGCCGGCGAAAGGGCCCGGTCGTAGACGCGGACCTCGTCGATGATCCCGGTGAAGTGTCCGCTGCCGGTGTCGTTCGGGGAGCCGTCGAGGTCCTCGAAGCCGATGTACATCGGTTGGCCGGCGGTGGTGGCGTACGTCATCCCTTGCTGGGACTGGCTCTGATCGTCCACGTAGGCGGTGGTCGTGCCGCAGCCGTCGAACGTCGCGCCGACGAACAGCCATTGCTGCGCGGGCAGGTCGAGCGTGCTCCCGAAGTCGTCGCAGCCGCCCCAGACCGTCAGGGCCCAGCCGGAGCCGCCCGGCGCGGCGCCGATCCCGTACATGTTGCCGTCGACGGGGACGCAGTTGCCGTAACCCATCTGCAGGATGTCGCCGCTCGTTCCGAATGGCGAGTCCAGATCGCCGGGGTCGATGTAGATCCAGGCGGCGACGCTTCGCGGGGAGTTGCCCGAGGGCAGCACGGCGCTCGGGTCCTGGACGACGACGGAGGTCGTCTGCCCGTCGTACTGGATGGCGGACTCCTGGTAGCCCGACGTCCAGTCGCCGGTGACGACGCCGGAGAGCCCGCTCGGCGACGAATCGTAGGTCGTCCCGCCGTCGTTCTCGTCGAACTTGAAGTAGGCCACGAGACCCGTGGTCGGCAGCACGCCGCAAGCGCCCGACAGGCAGCCCTGCGTGCAGCTTCCGCAGGCGGTGCCGCAGGCGCCGCAGTTGTCGGGATCGGAGTCGAGATCCACCTGCGCGCCGCCGCAGGACGAGAGGCACTCGCCCCCGCTGCACTGCCCGGTGGGGCAGGCCGTGCCGCAGCTCCCGCAGTTCTCCGGATCCGTCTGCAGGTCGACGCAAGCGCCGTTGCAGCTCTGGTAGTACTGCGCGTCGCAGCAGGTCCCGGTCACGCTGGCCTCGACCGTCCCCGTCATGGGGACGTCGATCTGCGGTTCCACCGGGTCGTCGGTGTCCAGGATCAGCGTCCCCGTGCGGAGGAGCGGCGCCGACGCCGTCTGGGGCGCAAACTCTCCGAGGATCGTGACGCTGCCACCGGGGCTCAAGGTGAAGGTGTTGGGCGTGTTGGGGGCGAGGCGGAAGTCCTGCAGGGCATCGTTGGAGACCGCGACGTCGGTGATCTCGCACGCCGGACCGCCGTCGGCGCCCCCGTCGAGCCCGCCGTTCGAGATCGTCACCGAGCCGGAGACGCTCTGACCTGCCTGCACCGTGCCGAAGGCGATCGCGGAGGGCGTGAGGACGAGGCCCGAGCACGGCCCCTCCTCGGGGGTCGCCGCGACCGGAACCTGGAGCGGCGCCTGGGGCACGCCCGACACCGAGAAGCCGATGAGCGCGGTGTCGTCCACCGAGCTGCCGCCGCTCGCCGGGCCCTGGAAGGAGACCTCGAAGCTGGCGCACGAACCGGCGTCACCCCCGTCGGGCACGAGCACGGCCGGCCACGCCCCGACGGGCGTGGCGCTGAAGCCGGCGTCCACCGCCATGGTCGGCGGCGCGGTCAGCGTGACCGGCAGATCACAGCCGTTCTCCTGGACGCACACCGCGATGGGCGTGGAGGTCACCGCGACCGCGGCGGGCACGGCCCCGAAGTTGATGTCGTTGGGAGACGCGCTGAGGGTCACCTGCACCGGCTTCGCGCTGAAGAGGACCTGCGAGGCGGCGCAGTCGGCGCACGGCTCGATGGACAGCGCGGCCTGGGCTTCCGCCGTGCCCGCGTCCGGTGCGGTGTACGTGACCGCGAGCGTGAAGGAGCCCCCGGGCGCCAGCCCGATCGACCAGCCGCCGTCGACCGCGGCGCCGCCGTCGGGCGCCTCCAGCTCGAAGCCGCTGCCCGCCGGGAAGCTCCCGACCGTGACGGTCTCGGGCGTGCCCTCGGGGTTCGTCACCGTGACGGCCTGCGGGGCGGACGTCGTGCCGAGCTCGACGCAGTCGAAGGCGACCGTGGCGGGCGAGACGGCCAGGCCGTACGCCACGCCGACGCCGCTCAGTTCGATCGGCGCGGCCTGCTGGCACGCGTCGGTCTGGATCGTCAGGGTGCCGTCGTAGGCGCCAGCCGCGGGCGGCGTGAACGTCACGTGCAGCAGCATCGGCTGCCCCGGATTCAGCGTGGTGGGCGCGAAGCCGGGGAGCGCGAAGCTCGCGCCTCCGTCCTGCGCGAGGGTCGCCGACTCGAGCGTGAGCGGTCCGGTGCCTCCGTTCGCCACCGCGAGATCCTCGGTGGCGGTCGTGCCGACGAGAACCTCACCCGCGTCGAGAAAGGCCGGGCTCACGGTGAGGCCGCACACCTGCACCACGTATTGACTCGGCCCGCAATGGCATCCACCGGCGGCCAGACCGAGCAGGAGCCAGAGCGCCCGCGCCATTCCCCGATTCGCCCTTGCAGCCGTCGTCATTGGCAGGATCCTCCCGAGCACGTCTGCCCGGCGGCGCAGGCGGCGCTGCAGGCGCCGCAGTTCGCCGGATCGGTGTCGCCGTTGGTGCAGGCACCACCGCAGTCCAGGGGCAGTCCGGGCCGCGTCCCCCGGTAGAGCTCGTTCATCTCGGCAGGCGAGAGCGCCCGATCGTACACGCGGAGCTCGTCGATGATCCCCGCGAAGTGCCCGCTGCCCGTGTCGTTCGGGGAGCCGTTCAGGTTCTCGAAGCCCACGTACATCGGCTCGCCCGGCGTGGTGGCGTACGCCATGCCGCCGTCCGGCGACTCGCTCTGGTCGTTCACGTAGGCCGCGAGGTGGCTGCCGTCGAACGTCGCGCCCACGAACAGCCATTGCTCGGGGGGCAGGGAGAGGCCGCTGCCGTAGTCGTCGCAGCCGCCCCAGACCGTGAGGATCCAGCCGGCGCCTTGCGGTGGCGGCGTGGCGCCGAGGCCGAACATGTTGCCGTCGGCGGGGACGCAGTTGCCGTAGCCCATCTGGACGATGTCGCCGCTCGTGCCGAAGGGCGAGTCCAGATCGCCGCTGTCGAGGTAGATCCAGGCGCTCACGCTGCGCGGGGCGTTCCCCGAGGGGAGCACCGAGCCAGCGTCCTGGACCAGGACGTAGGTCGATTGGCCGTCGTACTGGATCGCGGACGCCTGGTAGCCCGCGGTCCAGCTGCCGCTGACCGTGCCGACGAGCCCGCTCGGCGAGGAGTCGTGGGTCACGGCGCCCTGGCCCTCGTCGAACTTGAAGTAGGCCACGAGGCCCGCGGTGGGCAGGTCGGCGCAGACGCCGGACAGGCAGCCCTCCGCGCAGCTCCCGCAGACATTGCCGCAGCCACCGCAGTTTGCGGGGTCGGAACAGGTATCGGTCGGCTGGCCCGAGCAGGCGACGGCGGGGCAACCGCCGTCGGGGCCGGCGCCGCCGCCCGAGGACGACGCACCGCCGGTCGTGGCCGCACCCGTGGAGCCGCCGCCGGACGAGCTGGCGCCCGTCGTCGCACCTCCGCCCGTCGAGCCGCCGCCGGACGAGCTGGCGCCCGTCGTCGTACCTCCGCCCGTCGAGCTGCCGCCCGAGGTGGGGGCTCCGGTCGACGTGGCCTCACCCGTGGTCGAGGTGCCCAGCGCGAGTCCGGTCGAAGAGCCCGCCGACGTACCGCCGCCGGTTCTGGACCTTCCGCCGCTCGAGCTGCCGGCCGGTGCGTCACAGCCGGAGGTTCCGCAGGGCGGGGAGCCGACCGGCGTGAGGCAGCAGGCGTCCAGCGCGATCGCGGCGCCCAGCAGCGTGACGAGACGCGGGAGACCCGGATGGGCGTCCATCACCGCTCTCCGGCGGCGTGGCAGAAGCGGCGGCCGCGGCTCACGCGGTCCAGCAGCGCGTCGTCGGCGGGGAGCCGGGCCGCGGCCTTCCCGAAGGCCACCAGGGCCTCGGCGCACCGGTGCCGCCGGGCGAGCAGCTCGCCGCGGAGCACGTACAGCTCGGTGGAGCGCGGCAAGAGCTCGATGGCACCGGGCGTGAGCATCTGCAGCACGTCGTCGGTCCGGCCGGTGGCGACGAGCGCCTCGATCTCGGCCAGCCGCGCCTCTGGCCGCAGCTGGCCCTCAGGAAACTTCGCGAAGTAGTCGTTCAGCACCACCAGCGCGCGCTTCGGGTCGCCGTCCCGGTGCAGCAGGCCCAGCGCCTTGGCCAGCACGACGGCCTCCGAGGGAGGCGCCGCGATCGCAGGGGGCGCGAGCGTTGGAACGGGTGCGGGCGGCCGGGCCGCCGGGGCGACCGGAGCGCCGGCCCGTCTCTCGGCCAGGTGCGTGCCGCGTCGGGCGGGCATCGTGACGAGGGCGGGAGGCGCCACCGTGGGCGCAGGCGGCGGCGCGGTGAACGCGGCAGCGGGGAGGGCGGCAACCACGGCCGGCCGGGCGATCGCCCCCGCTTGCGGCATCCCCGTCGGACTGCGCTCGGGCGCGTGCCGGCCCAGGCTGAGGATCCCCACGGCCGCCGCCGCGGCCGCGGCAACGAGGAGCGCTCCCAGCACGGTGGGTCCGCGGAACCGCCGCGGGCGCGCCCCGGCCTTCTGGTCGATCTGCACGCGCAGCCGTGCCAGGCGCTCGCCGGAAGGATCGCTCACCGCCGGAACCGCCGAGAAGAGCTTCTTCAGCTCGGCGTCCCCGGCCTCCGATCCGTCGGCCTCCTTGAACCGGCGCGGTCGCATCCGATCATCCGTCATCTCGCGCCTCCATGGCCACCCATCGCTCCCGGAAAGCGGCGCGCGCCCGGTGCAGGCGGACCCAGATCGCCGAGGGCTTGATGTTCAGGAGCCGGGCGACCTCGGCGCCGGACATTCCCTCCAGCTCGAACCAGATGATCAGGGAGCGCGACGTCTCATCGAGCGTGTCCAGCACGCGGTACACCGTCGCTTCGGCCTGGGCCTGCGCGAGGGCGTCGTCGGGAGCGCCTGCCAGCCCCTGCTCGGCCGGGCCCCGGCTCGCAAACCAGCGCCGCACCTGCCGCTTCCGCCGTCGGTCCGCCGCCCGGTTGGCAGCGATGCGGTAGAGCCACGTCGCGATCGCCGAGTCCTCGCGAAAGGACGGCAGCTGCTGGTGGACGGCCAGGAACACTTCCTGGAAGAGGTCGTCGACCTCGGCAACCGCCGCGGGTCCGAGCAGCCGCCGCGCCCAGCGCCACACCGCGGCGCCGTAGTCGCGGTAGATGTCGTCGAAGGCCGGCGTCACGCTCGCTGGCGCCGCGGTCTCGGTCGGGAGCAGGGCGAGCGACATGCGGCCAATGGTCGTGCGGCGGCGCCGAACCTTTCAAAGGCCGACGCGCACGCTCCGATGGGCCGTCCGTTTCCCAAGGACGACCGTAGCTTAGCGCGCTTCGAGCTCCCCACCCACCGCCACGAACAGCTCGTAGGAGGGCAGGGCTTTCGTCAGGTTCAGCTGGGGAAGGCCCGGGGCCTCGACGATGGCCTGCCGGAGGATCGGCCAGTCGAGCGCGGCGACCTCGAGCCAGGGTCGAACGCGCAGCGGCACGCTCGCCCTGATCGCGCCGCCCCAGCCGAAGTCCGGATCGACGCGCTGCAGGTTGGGCATGAAGCCCGAGGTCTGCACGCCGATGAGCGCGCCCGTCAGGCGGGGAACCAGCTCCACCCGTACCGGCAGCTCCAGGAGGGCGTAGCTCCCGCCGACGTCGAGCCCGCCGCGCTCCCAGGAGAAGGTTCCTGGCTCCGCCGCGAGCTGCCGAGGGCTCTCGCCCCACAGGCCCAGCTCCGCGGCGAAGCGTCCCCAGCGCAGCGTGCCCCGGAGGACTCCTCCGGTGGCGAAGCCCCCCTCGTTCCAGCTCTCGGTGACGCCGAGGAGGAGCCCGGGGCGCACCTTCAGGTGCGCGGGCGGCGGAGTCTTCCTGGGAGGAGACGGTGGTGAACGGGGGGCAGGCGGCACGGGTGGCAGGGCCTCGGGAAGCGGCGCCAGCCCACCGCCGTGCAAGAGGTCCGCCTCCCACGCGGCCACCGTCACCGCCACCAGCTCTGCCAGGCCCGCGCAGTCGGGACCAGCGGAGAGGCTCTTCTCCGCCAGCAGGCGACCGTGGCCGTCGCGAAGCGCCACGTGCAGGACGCCGCCGCGGCGCTCCACCTCGATGGCCATCCCTGCCGCGGCGGCCGGCTCGGACACTCGAGCCAGCGCAGCGGCGATCTGCTCCGGCGACGGGCAGGCTGGGACCTCCCCGCGCAGGACGATCGCCTGGCCGAGAGTGGTCGCGAGCAAGGCCGACAGGAAGGTCATCCGGGCGACGATTATAGGCCGCCAGAGCGGTTGACTGGTTCGCTGGGCCAACGAGGGTCGGCTTTCGAGCTCGCGAGCCAGGGACGGGACGCACGACGACGTGTCGCCCGCGCTGCGATCGGTCCCGCAGCGGATTGACTCTTTCTGATTTCACAGAGACGATCTGCCCGGTGTCGCGACGCCCCACGCTCGGCCTGGCCTTCGCCTGCGGCCTGCTGCTCGCCGGCTGCTGCCTCTCCCCGTCGACGGAGGGGATCCCCACGTGCCCGACCGGCCAGCTCGCCTGCGGCGACGCGGGGCTCGCCTCGTGCAAGGACGCGCAGAACGACCCGGCGAACTGCGGGAGCTGCGGCAAGGCCTGCGCCGCCGGGGAGGCGTGCGTGGCCGGGAGCTGCACCGTGGAGTGCCCGAGCCCCCAGGTGGCCTGCGGCGGGTTGTGCGTCGACACCAGCTCGGACCCGAAGAACTGCGGCGCGTGCGGGACGATCTGCAGCGGCGGGCAGCTCGCGCTGTGCATCTCCGGGACGTGTGATTACGAAGGGAATGGCGCGAGCTCGACCGGCGGTAGCTCCACCGGCGGCTCGACGGCCGGCGCGGGGACGAGCGGCGGTGCGGCCACGGGAACGGGCACGACGGGTCATGCCTCGTCCACGGGCGCTTCGACGACGGGGACGACAGGGGGCGCAACCTCCACAGGGGGTGGCACGACGGGCGCGGGTACCACAGGCACCGGTACCATCGGAGGCAGCTCGACGGGAGCCGTCTGTCCGAACGGAATCTTCGGCAACAGCAGCCCCTACGCGATCGGCGCCGGCTCGTATTCGGTGACGGTGGGCGACTTCAACGGGGATGGGTACGACGACATCGCCGCCACCAGCGAGAGCGACAACGCGGTGAGCGTCTTGCTCGCCACTGGCACGGGGACCTTCGGCGCCCAGACGTCGTTCGCGGTCGCGCCGGGGCCGGGGCCCGACTCGGTCGCCGTCGCGGACTTCAACGGCGACGGCAACACCGACCTGGCCGTGGCCAACAAGGCAGGCTCGGTGGGAATTCTGCTCGGGACGGGAAACGGCGGCTTCGGGGCCGAGACCACCTTCGCGGTCGGTTCGAATCCGGTGTGGGTCGCGACGGGAGACTTCGACGGCGACGGCAACGAGGACGTCGCCCTGGCCAACCTCAACGACGACACGGTGAGCGTTCTCTTGGGAACCGGCACCGGTAGCTTCGGGCCTCAAACGGTCCTCAGCGTCGGCTCCCAACCCACGTCCGTGGTGGTGGGCGATCTCAACGGCGACGGCCGCATGGATCTGGCCGTGACGAACTACGGCACCGGCAGCGCAGGAGTCCTGCTCGGCGATGGCGACGGTGGCTTCGGGGCGCAGACCGCCTTCCCGGTGGGGGCCAATCCCATCTCGGCAGCCCTCGCGGACTTCAATGAAGATGGCAGCCTCGACTTGGCCGTGGCCGACAACGGCAGCGGCGCCGTCACGGTGTTGCTCGGGACCGGCACTGGCTCGTTCGGCGCCGAAAGCCTCGTGGCGGTGGCCGGTTGCCCCATCGGCGTCACCACCGGCGACTTCAACGGCGACGGGCATGTCGACATCGCAGTCACCAGCGGATGCAGCGATGCGGTCGGCGTCGTCCTGGGCAAGGGCGACGGAACGTTCGGCCCCGAGAACAGCTTTTCAGTGGGAGCGAACCCGTTCTCGGCGGCCGTGGGAAACTTCGCCGGCCACGGGGCTGTCGATCTAGCCGTGGCCAACGAGGGCGACGCGACGGTCAGTGTGCTGCTCAATGTCTGCCAGTAGCCCGCCAGTTCCGGGCCCGCCGGGGAGGCGTCACAACGACCACGGCCCCCAATTCTTCGCGAGCGCCGAGACGAGCTCTCCCGGGAGGGGCAAGGCGTTGAAGACCACGGCGGCCTCGACCACGTAGAAGATCAGCGCCGCCAGCATGGCGCTGCGCTCCTCGTCCAGCCGCGCCACCCCGAACATCGGCAGCAGGAACAGCGCGTGCCAGGGCATCACCTGGCGCGTGAAGCCAACGAGGATGCAGAGCTGGCACGCAATCGAGAGCAGGAGGAGCCAGTGTCCCCCCCACAGAAGGTAGAGCAAGAGGAACGCCATGGGCAGAAGGAGCGACCAGGCCTCCAGCTTCCAGGGGGTCAGCGCCTTCCAGAGGATTGGGTTGGTCTCAGGCCAGTTCTTGAGAAAGGGGTGGAGGGCGAGGAACGTATAGGCGAAGAGCCCGAGCATCACGACCGAGGCTGCGATCTTCAGCGCCGATCTCGGTCTGGCCCAATCCTTTCGCCGCACCGTCTGCAACGCTGCGTACGCGAGCAACGGGGCGTACCAGAGCGCACGGTAGTGAAGGAAGAGCGCGGCCGACAGGGCCACCAGGGCATCCAGTGAACGGCGCTTGGCGAGGAAGTACGCGCCCAGGAGCACCGCGAAGATCGCCAGGGGGTCATAGAAGCCGTTCAATGTCTGCTTGATGACCTCGAGGTAGACGAGGCCAAACAACGTGACTCGAAGCCAGGGGTTCGTCAGCTCCCAGCGGACGCCTCCCAGCATGTCGTCGCGCGCGGGAGCCGGGAAGACGACCCGCCAGAGCACCCAGAAGAGCAGGTGAGCGAACGCGAGGTACTGGAGGATCGTGAGGACGTTGATCGTCCGGAAGCTCAGCGGCGTGTGCTCATAGAGCAGCGCCTGCGGGATCGAGAGGAGAACGAGTCCGAGCGGGTAGGCCGCGGGTCCGAGCTCCTGCCAGTTGATGCAGAGCGGCCGCGAGGCCGGCGCGTCGGGCATGTCGCAAAGGAAGAGGTTCCAACAGTCCGCATCCTTCGCGAAAGCGGCCTTCCGCTGTGGCAGCACGCCCGTGCAGAACTTCTTGGGGGAGTTGTCGAAGACTGCGAAGCCATGGCGCAGGAACAGCTCGGAGTAGCCGAAGTGCGACCAGTGATCGCCGCCCTCTAGGATGGTGTCCCACGGGCCCTTGACGTGGATTGCGACGAAGGCCCAGGCGAGCCAGGAGACGACGAGCCAGACCACCTCACGCCGCGTCGGGCGCATCTAGAACGCGCGCTTGATCACCGACAGCGCGCCCTGCTTCCACGGCGATCGGTGCGTCTTGCCGGTGGTGTTCTGGAACTTCGGGAGGTTCTCCACGTACCAGCGGTAGTTGCGCACGAGCGCCTGCTGGTTCGAGTACTGGGGGGCGTAGCCGAGCTTCTCCTTGGCGCGCTCGATGGAGACGAAGGAATCCTTGGCGGCGGTCTCGTAGACCCAGGGGTACAGGGGCGAGAGCTTGAGGCGGTCGAGGAGGCGCAGCGCGGCGATGGCGGGGGCGGCGGGGAAGGGGATGGCGCGCTTGTGGAAGCCGGCCTCGTCGAGGACGGCCTGGTAGTCCTCGCGCATGGTGGCGAACTCGGCGGCGCCGATGTTGAACACGTCGTTCACGGCCTCGACGGGCTTCTCGAGGCACAGGCGGATCGCCTGGCACAGGTCCTCCACGTCGAGGAGCTGGTAGCGGTTCTTGCCGTTGCCGATGAGCGGGAAGTTCTTGCCGCTCTGCGCCCAGTCGTACAGCACGGCGAAGATGCCGAGCCGCTCGGGACCCACGAAGCTCTTGGGGCGGATCACCGAGACGCACAGGCCGCGCTGGCGCGCCTCCACGCAGAGCTGCTCGGCGTCGACCTTGGCGCGGCCGTAGGGGCCGACGCCGTCGAGCGGGTCGGTCTCGAGCAGCGGGTGGTGGTCGGGAACGCCGTACACGGCGGTCGTGGAGATGTGGACGAAGCGCTCGAGCTTGAGCCGCTCGGCCATCTCGAGGACGCGGCGCGTGCCGTACACCTCCACCGAGCGGATCTCCGCCTCGGGACACAGCGCGAGCGCGGCGGCCGAGTGGACCACGTAGTCGACGCTGCTCATCGCCTTCTCGAGCACCGGGCGGTCGCGGATGTCGCCCTGGATGACCTCGGTGTGGGGCAGCATGTCGGCGTAGTCGAACGGGGCGGTGTCGAGCGACACGGGCTCGTAGCCGTGCGCGTGCAGGTGGCGCACGAGGTTGATGCCGAGAAAGCCGGCGCCGCCGGTGATGAGGACTCTCTTCGCCATGGCCTACCCTTCCACCAGCTCGCGCAGCCCGTCTTCGAAGCGGATGCGCGGTTGCCAGCCGAGCAGCTCGCGGGCGCGCGAGATGTCCGCGAGGGTGATCTCGGCGTCGCCGGCCCGCCGCGGCAGGTGCACCTGCTTCGGGGAGATCATGTCCGCGATCTCCTTCACGGAGTGGTTCGTGGCGCTGCCCACGTTGCAGGCGACGCCCTGCGCGGCGCTGCGGAACGCGGCGAGGTTGGCCTCCACCACGTCGCGCACGTGCACGAAGTCGCGCCGCTGCGCGCCGTCGCCGTGGATCGTGAGCGCCTCGCCGCGCTTCTTCTGATCGAGGAAGATGCCGAGGACGAGTGCGTAGGCGCCCTGGTGAGGCTGGCGCGCGCCGTACACGTTGAAGTAGCGCAGCGTCACGGTGGGCAGCCCGTAGAGGCGGCTGAAGAGCTCGCAGTACTGCTCGCCCACGTACTTGGAGAGCGCGTAGGGGTTGAGGCACTGCGGCAGCATGTCCTCGCGGGAGGGCGGCGGCTGGCTGCCGTAGTAGGTCGACGAGCCGCTGTAGACGACCTTGCGCACCTTCGCGTCCCGCGCGGCCACGAGGACGTTCTGCGTGCCGATCACGTTCTGCTCGGTGCAGAAGTCGATGCGCTCGATCGACGGGGCGACGCGGCTCATGGCGGCCAGGTGGAAGACGCCGCTCACGCCGGCGCACGCCCGGCGGCAGAGCGCCGGGTCGACGATGTCGCCCTCGAGCAGCTCGGCGCCCGCGGGCACCCACTCGCGCTTGCCCTGCGACAGGTTGTCGAGCACGCGCACGCGGTGGCCGAGCGCGAGGAGCTTCTCGGCGAGGTGGCTGCCGATGAAGCCGGCGCCGCCGGTGACCAGCATCGTTTCGCTCATTCGGCCTCCAAGCGCTCGCGGAAGTAGGCGAGGTCCTCGGGCGTGTTCACGCCGCGCGCCTCGCCGGCGTCATCGACCACGACGCGGCGCACCGGCCAGCCGCGGGTCGTCGACAGGAAGCTCAGGAACGGCAAGAAGTTCGCCTCGCCCGTGCGCGCGCCCAGGCTGCCTCGCTCCTCGAACGCTTCCCAGGCCGCGGCGAGTCCGGTCGTCGAGAGGCCGAAGAGGCCGACGTCCGAGAAGCCGGCCGCGTCGCAGCCATCGCCTTCGCGGGTCTGCAGGACGCTCGCGAGCGTGCCCCGGGCTTCGTCGAACCGGTACTGCACGTAGGGCGCCTCCCGCCACACGACGGGCAGCGTGAGGCTCGGGACCTTCGCTTCGAGCTGCGCCGCGACCACCCGGCGCAGCGTCGCGTGGGCGATGCCGAGCTGATCGCCCCAGAGGACGAAGACGTTCTCGTAGCCCTGCCAGTGCTCGTGGGCACCGAAGATCGCATCGCCCATCCCGCGCGGCACCGGCTGGACGCTCGCCGAGACCGCGCCGTCGCGCAGGTCGCCGCCGGCCGCCGCTTCGAACGCCGGCATCCCGTCGGGCGAGAGCACCACGTGGATGTGATCGGCGAGGCCGGACATTCGCCCGCGGAGCACGCTCCAGATCGTCCGGCCCGGCGTCAATGGAGCGAGGAGCTTCGGCACGGACAGACCGAGCCGGCTGCCCCGGCCCGCGGCGGGAACGACGAAGCACGATCGCGCGGGCGCGCTCACGGCGCGCCTCCCAGGGCCACCCGCAGCGCCTCGAGGTTGGAGAACGAGGCGTCGCCGGAGCGGACCGCGGGGCTGTGCACCACGGCCGCCTGCAAGCCGGCGGCGTGCGCCGCGGCGACGCCGCTCTCGGCGTCCTCGACGACCAGGCAGTCGCCGGGCGCGAGCCGCCACTTCTTCACGAGGAGCTCGAAGCAGTCCCCGCTCGGCTTGCCGCGGAGCACGTCGTCGGCGGTGACCGTCGCCTGGAAGAACGCGTCGATGCCGCAGCGGCGCAGCACCTGATCGGTGGAGCGGCGGCTGGCGCCGGTCGCGAGGAAGATGCCGCGGGCGGTCGCGGCCAGGTGCTCGAGCAGGGGCCGCGCGCCCGGGAAGAGCGCGACGTCGCCGCGGGCGACGTTGGCGAGGTAGGCGGCCTGCTTCGCCGCCACGAGGCGCGACAGCTCGGGCTCCTCGATCCCGGCGTCGCGCAGGACCTCGACCGTGCGCTTGCCCTTGGCGGCCTCGTAGTCGAACGCCGCGGCCATCGCCGCCGAGTGGCCCGCGAGCGCCTCGCGGTAGGCGCGCTCGTGCGCGGCGGACGAGTCGACGAGCGTGCCGTCGAGATCGAAGAGCAGGTGCCGCTTGGCGCGCAGGTCGCCCGGCGCCAGGATCGCCGGCTGGCTAGAGAGCGCTCGTGACATCTTTCAGGCCGCGCTTGAGCCGCCACGCGGCGTTGGTGAAGCCCTTGAACGTCCGGTACGAGACCGGCACCTCGGCGATCTCGACGTTGTTCTCGATGAGCAGCCGCGTGATCGAGCCCGCCGCCGACGGCTTGAACGACTGCAGCGAGTCGCCGAGGCTGTCGAGCAGCACAGAGCGCTTGTAGATGCGGAAGCCGGTGAGCGGGTCGGAGAAGACCACCTTGTAGCGGGCGGTGAAGAGCGCCGAGAGGAGCAGCGCCCCGGCCCAGCTCGTCCAGTACAGCGCCGGCGACTCGCCGTAGGCCGCGTCGAGCGACTTCGAGAACTGCCGGCGGCTCTGGTTCCGCGAGCCGAAGACGGCGCCGAACGAGGTGGTCTCGAGCAGCCGGATGTTCGAGAGCACGTCGCGCAGCCGGTACTCGCCGTCGCCGGTGATGGTGACGAGGTAGTGCGAGGTGCCCGACTGGAGCCACTGCACGAAGGTCTCGACCTCGGAGAAGAGCCCCTGCGAGTCGAGCGGCTTGAACTCCAGGTTCGGCGGGAGCTGCACCTCCACGGGCGCGGCGTTGTTCACCGAGAGGCGCACGTGGGAGAAGGTCTCGTGCCACGGCAGCTCCAGGAACTCCTGGAGCAGGGAGCTCATGGCGAGCGAGCGCTCGTTCAGCGAGATGTAGATGTCGAGGTCCTTGCGGCCCGCGAACTGCTCGTGCTCGAGCAGCTCGCGCAGCTTCGTGACCACGGCGATGCCGCTGTGGACCGAGGCGCGGGCGGGGTTCTGGAAGTTGCCCTCGACGAGGCGGGCGCCCTTGTAGCGACCCCCTTCGGCCCGGGCGGGGTCGAGCTTGACGCCCTGGGGCCGCTGCGCGCTGTCGCGGTTGTAGAGCACGTGCGTCACCAGGCGCCGCTGGTTGTCGGGATCGCCCATGAACTGGAGGGTGCGGTCGACGAGGTCGGTGACGCCCAGCCCCTGGATGTCGTGGTCGTAGTCCAGGTTGGCCACCATGGCCTTCACGCGGGCCGGGCTCTCGGCGAGCGCGTCCGGCAGCCCCACGGTCTTGTAGCTCGGGTAGATTGACGAGAACTGCGTCCCCGGCCCGTAGACGACGATGTCGGATTCGAGCAGGGCCTGGCGGGCGGCGGGCGAGAGCTGGACAGGGCGCTCGCGCGCGCGCAACGCGGCGCGCTTGCCCTCGAGAGGCAGCGCCTTCAAGGACTCGAGGGCCGCCGGATCGAGGGCCTGCTCGAGCAGGAAGATGTCGGCGATGGGCGACGGGCTCTGCGGCGAGACGATCTTCGATTCGCGGTCGAGGACCTCGCCGTCCTGCTTGAGCGCGACCAGGATGCGGTTCTCGCCGAGCGTCACGTTGAGGACGCGGGCCTTGGCCCCGACGAGCGCGCCGAGCGCCGCGACCGCCTGGTTGAAGCTGCGCCCGCTCTCGAGGTAGGCGCCGGCGAAGACCAGGTTGCCGAGCGAGCAGTCGGCGAACGGGAAGCGGCCCTTGGCCGTGCCGTAGAAGCCGAAGAAGTGGTCGATGTAGTCGGCCACGGCCGAGCGGATGCCAGGCTCGAGGTTCTCGAAGATGTGGCGCAGCGCCGGGGGGAACTCGGAGCGGCAGTGCAGGCCGCGGGCGAGCGCGGGCAGCTCCTCGAACTGCTCACGCGTGAAGTTCTTCGGCAGCCGGTACTCGATGAGCTTCTCGAGCGCGAACTGCTCGGCCGAGTAGAGGTCGAGCAGGTAGGAGAAGTTCTTGCGGAAGTCGGAGGGCCCGAGCATGCCCGGGATGAGATCGCGCAGGTCGCCCGTCGACAGGCCGTCGTCGTAGGCGTTGACGAGGACCGAGAGCTGGACGCGCGAGTCGCGGATGAGCTCGCGGGTGATGGTGGCCGAGCCGCGGCCGCCGGAGAACACCGAGACGTTGAGCTTCTTGCTCACGAGGGCTCCGGCCGGCGCAGCACGCCGGTGGCGATGAGGAGCTGGCGCAGGCCGATGTACGAGACGAACAGGAAGCGGTGCAGCGCGCCCTTGAACACGCGCACGCTGCTCGTGCCCGACTCGCGCGGCACGTGCTCGACCGGCACCTCGACGAGGCGCACCGACCGCTCCAGCAGCTTGGAGGTGATCTCGGTGGAGTAGTTGAGCCCCTTGGCCTCGAGCTGGAGCGAGCGCAGCAGGTCGCCGCGGACCAGCTTGAACGCCGAGTTGAAGTCGCGGTAGTGCGAGCGGTGGAAGGCGTTGCAGAGCTGCCCGCTGGACCAGGAGCCGAAGCGGGAGAAGAGCGAGTCCTTCTTGCCGAGGCGCACGCCGATGAAGGCCTGGGGCGCCGGGTCGGTCCATGCCGCCTCGAAGCGCTCGAGGTTCTCGACGGGGAACTGCCCGTCGGAGTCGATGAGCAGCACCCAGGCCTTGGTGGTGTGCGCGATGGCGGTGGTCAGGGCCGCGGCGGCGCCCTGGTTCTTCGGGTGCGTGATGACCTTCAAGGCCGGGAAGCGCGTGGCCAGCGCGGCCAGCACCTCGCCGGTGTCGTCGTCGCTGCCGTCGTTGCAAATGACGACCTCGAAGGCGCCGGGCTCGAAGCGGCTCGCGAGGTACTCCATCCAGCGCTCGACCACGGCGCGGATCCCCGCGCCCTCGCGGTAGGCCGGGGCGGCGAGGGAGAGCTCGGAAACCTTCGAAGGCACGGGGAAGATCTAGCCGATGCTCTGTCCAGCTAGCAACCGTCGAGGGGGAGTCTCCTCCGGGGGCTTCGCCCCCGCGCCCCCGCCGCTGTATCTGCTCTCGAGATCAGGGGGCAGGGTTCACGAGGGATGAAGCGGGGGGCGGCGGAGCGGGTTCGGGGCCGGCCGGTCCACTCGCGGCTCG
>DATJNL010000449.1:0-6254 GCA_035508175.1 Myxococcales bacterium | reverse complement strand
CGTCAGGAAGAGACTCGCCTCGTCGAGTCTCTCACTGATCGACGTCAGGAAGAGACTCACCTCGTCGAGTCTCTCACTGATCGACGTCAGGAAGAGACTCGCCTCGTCGAGTCTCTCTCCGATCGACCGCAGGAGGGGACTCATCTCGTCGAAACTCTTGCTGAACGACCGCAGGAAGAGACTCGGCTCGCTGAGTCTCTCCCTGATCGACGTCGAGCTAGACGACGAACGGGATGAGCGCCTTCACGCGCGCCCGGTAGCTCGCATAGGCCTCCCCGAACTCCGCCTGCATGAAGCGCTCTTCCTCCCGCAGCTTGGCGACGTAGGCGAACGCGAAGATCGCGACGCCGGCGAAGTCCGCCGCCTGCGCGTGCAGGATGGCGGTGCCGAGGAACGCGAGCAACAGGCCCGTGTAGATGGGATGGCGCACGAGGCGATAGGGGCCGCGGACCACCAGCTCGTGGCCCTCCTTCACGGTGACGCGGCCGCTCCAGTTGCGGCCCAGCACGATGCGAGCATCGATGGCCAAGCCGATGCCGGCCGCGGTGAAGGCGACCGAAAGCCAGGCTCGCGCCACGGGGCCGAGGGAGAGCCGCCACATCGTCGGGTTCGCGAGGAACCAGGGGCGGTCGAAGAGGAGAATGGCGCCGGCCGCGTACAGGAGCAGCTGGGCGAAGCGCATGCCGAGCGGCTCGGAGCGCTTGTCGCGCTTGACGCGGGCGGCGGCGACGAGCCACGTGAGACAGAACACCACCCAGCAGCCGAGGTCGATCCACTGGGCGAGACGGGGGTTCATGGCGCGGACTTCACCAGGGCCGTGACCCGCTCGGCGAGACGGTTCGGCACGAGGAACGTGAGGCTGTACTGCGCGACGCGCCACGCGCCGCCAACGCGCCGCAGGACGCCGGTGCCCCGGCAGGCGCCGTACTTCGCGTTGTCGAGGACCTCGTCGAACCAGGCCACCTCGCCGTCGACGGCCACGTGGCGGCCGGGACGCGGCACGTAGGTCCAGCCCTTGCCGGCGGCGAAGCGCGGGTGGGCGTAGGCGCGGAAGGCCTCGATCGTCCAGCGCTCGCCCGGATCGGTCCCGAGGAACACGGCGTCGGGGGCGAAGTGCGCGAAGTAGCGCGCCTCGTCGGCGGCCGCGGCGGCGGCGTGCAGGTCGTCGAGCACCCGGCCTATCTCGACGGCGGGCGAGGAGGCGAGCGTGGCCGCGAGGACGAGGGCGGTCATCGGAGCGACATTAATGGACCGCGGCCCAGACCGCGAGCCACACGGCGAAGCCGACCCCCGCGAAGGCGGCGGTCATCGCGGCGGCGCGGTCGATGCCCTGGCGGCGCGCCAGCGGGATGGCGGCGGAGAGCAGGTCGCCGCCGTCGGCGCCCGCCTGCACGAGCGCGATGAAGGGCAGGTCGGCCGGGTGGCCGATCACCCAGGCCGCCAGCACGCCGAGGAGCGCGTCGCGCACGCCGAAGAGCCGGGCCATGAGGCGCGCCGAGGCGTTGTCGTGCTCGGGCGGGAAGCCGAGGCGGCGCACCAGCAGGCCCGCGGCGAGGAAGGGGGCGAGGCCGAGCGCGCCGCGCACGGCGGCCGCGGCCCAGAGGACGTCGCGGATCCAGGGAGGCATGCGCGCGATTGTAGAACGGTTGCCCGCGGAGGGGCGCTCCCTCTTCGCTGCGAGCCCCGCGGCTTGCGGGCAGCCGGGCGCGAGGTTAAGACACGCGCGGCCGGCACCGGAGGACGCCATGACGCTCCCCGCAGGTCCGAAGCTCCCGTCGTTCGTGCAGCTCCTCGCGTGGACCGCGCGGCCGCTCCAGTTCCTCGAATGGTGCTCGGCCCGCTACGGCGAGACCTTCACCGTGAACCTGGCCGGCTACGGCCGCTTCGTGCTGACCTCGAACCTCGCGCTCATCGAGGAGACCTTCACCGGCGACCCGGCGTTGCTCCACTCGGGCGAGGCCAACGACAAGGTGTTCCGCGACGCGCTGGGGCGGCGCTCGGTGCTGGTGCTCGACGACGCGCCGCACGCCCGGCAGCGCAAGCTGCTCATGCCGCCCCTGCACGGCGACCGCATGCGCGCCCACGTGGCCACGATGCGCCGGCTCACGCTCGAGGAGATCGGCCGCTGGCCGCTCGGGCGACCGCTCACCGTGGACGCCTCGATGCGCGAGATCACGCTCCAGGTGATCCTCAAGACCGTCTTCGGCCTCGAGGCCGAGGCCGGGTCGCGCGAGCTGATCGAGCGGCTTCAAGAGATGCTCGACATGGCCGTCACGCCGCTCGCCATCGTGGCGCCGCTGGTGCCCGAGTGGCTGCGGCCCCGCTTCCGCCGCTGGCGCGTCTTCCTCGAGAACGTGACCGCGGTCCGGGCCCGGCTCCGCGAGGCCATCGCCCGCGGGCGGGCCGCCGCCGACCTGGGACAGCGGCCGGACGTGCTGGCGATCCTCCTGCAGGCGCGCGACGAGAGCGGCCGGCCGATGGACGACGAGGAGGTGGTGGACGAGCTGATGACGCTGCTGCTCGCCGGCTACGACACCACCGCGGCCTCGCTCTCCTGGGCGGTGCGCGACATCCTGGAGACGCCGGAGGCCGAGCGGAAGATCCGCGCCGAGCTCGCGGCCGCCCCCGGGGGACGGCTCGAGTACCTCGAGGCCGCCTGCAAGGAGACGATGCGTCACCGCACGGTGGTGCCGCTGGTGAACCGCCTGCTGAAGGCGCCGCTCACGCTGGGCGGCTTCGAGCTGCCGGCGGGCGTGCGCGTCTGCCCGGCCATCCACCTGGTGCACCGCCGGACCGACCTGTACCCGGATCCCGATGCGTTCCGGCCGGAGCGCTTCCTCGAGCGGAAGTTCGGGCCGTACGAGTGGCTGCCTTTCGGCGGCGGCGACCGGCGCTGTCTCGGCATGGCCTTCGCGCTCGCGGAGATGAAGGCAGTGCTCGCGGAGCTGTTCTCGACCCTGAAGCTCGAGCTCGCCGACGAGACGCCCGCGAAGGCGACGCGCCGGGGGATCCTGCTCGTGCCCAAGGGCGGCACCCGCGTGGTCGTTCGCGAGCGGCTCGCGCCCGCCCCGGAGCGCGCGGTGGCCTGACGGACGCGGGGAAAGGCGGCCAGCCCCGGGTGGCCGTCGCCGGGTGGCGGTGGCTATAGTCGGCGCATGCGGACCTCCACGGCGGCGATCTCGTTTCTGGCCCTCGCCTCCTGCGCGCAGCTCGCGCAGGACGTCGACGCGGGGCTCGGCGATCTGCAGAAGGCGGAGGCGAACCACGCGGCGGCCATCACGGTGCTGCGCTCGCCGCCGGTGCCGCTGCCCGATGGGGGCGTGGGCCCCTCCGTCACCGGGCTCTCGGTGTTCTTCGGCAGCGTGTCGGCGGCCACGGTCACGAGCGCGGCGCCGTCGGGAATCCCGGGCGCCACGGTCACGGCCACGGACAGCGCGGGCATGCACGCGAGCTGCCTCGATCTGGGGAACGGCACCTACGTCGCGACGTCGATCGACGGCGGCGCGAGCTACGACCCCGGGGCCAGCTACACCTTCACGGTGGCGCTCGCGGGTCAGAGCTACGTGGCGACCGGGACGGCGCCGCCGCCCGAGACGGTCCCGGCGTTCGAGACGCCCTACACCGACGGCGGCCTGCCGGTCTTCGCGCAGATCGCCGCGGGCGCGGGCTACACGCTCACGCGCGCGAGCGCCTCGAAGCTGGCGGTGGCCTTCGTGGCGGTGAACGCGCTCACGGCCGGCACGCCGAGCGCGAACCCCACCTGGACCAACCTGCCACAGACGCCGCTCGCGCTCCTGCAGCTCGTGGTGGACGACAGCCAGTGGCGCAGCGCGACGGTGGCCATCCCGGCGAGCGCGTTCCCCTCCCCCGGCCTCTACCTGGTGAGCCTCACCGCGGTGAACGAGGGCAGCCCCCAGTCCAGCAACCTGTTCCTGGGCTCGCCGGTGCTCATCGGCGCCGCCAGCGCGGGGATCCTGCAGGTGCAGTAGCGCTACTGCTGCCCCATCTTCACGATCTGCGTGCCCGCGGGGAGCGCGAGCTCGAAGTCCCGGTCGGGGAGCCCCTGGTTCGCGTGAATCGCGGTGAAGTCGAAGCGGTTCTCGTCGCCGGCGCCGTCGATGACGAGGCTCTCGAGCACGGCGTGCGTCTTCGGGTCCACCACGAAGTAGATCTTCTCGAAGCGCGGGTCGGCCTTCTTCGGCGTGAGCAGGAGCGCGATCCCTGGCGCGAGGTCGGTGCGGTCGGAGGGCGCCACGTCGAACTCCTTCTCGAGGTTGCCCTTGCCCCACAGGAAGGTGACCGAGGCCGAGAGCTGGTCGGCCTGGAACGAGCCGACCATCGCCTGCTGCGCCGCGGGAATGAAGGTGGTGATGCGGTCGCCCTTCACCACGAACTGCTTCGGCTCCGGCTGCGCGTAGTCGAAGCGGATCATCCCCGGCTTCTTGAACTCGAGCGTCCCCTGGCTGTGCAGGGTCTTGTGGAAGCTCGGGTTCACGAAGGTCTGCGCGAAGTCGGCGTGCAAGTCGTGGATGCGCTCGTAGAAGGCCTGCATGCGCTGCACGGTCTGGTGGAGCGTGGGCGGCGCGGCGAGGGAGAGGGCGAGCGTCAGGGCGGGCAGCATGTGGCACCTCCGGAGGGACTATCTAAGGCCGAGCCGCCGTCCCTGCTTGACGGCGAGCGCGTAGAAGCGCTCGCGCAGCACGCTCCGCTCGCCTTCCGGGAGCGCGGCGCCGCGGGCGCGGCTGGCGGAGGCGACGTGGTGCAGCGCGATGCCGGCGGCCACGCTCACGTTGAAGCTCTGCGTGAAGCCGTACATGGGAATGCGAAAGACGCCGTCGCACAGCGCGGCGAGCTCGGGCCCGACTCCCGCGTGCTCGTTGCCGAAGACCAGGGCGAGCTTGCCGTCGGCCGGCAGCGCCTCGAGCGGGACCGCGCGATCGTCGAGGAGGCTCGCGAACAGGCGAAAGCCGCGGTCGTGCAGCGCGCCGGCGCAGGCGGCCGCGCCCGGGTGGCGGATCACGTCGAGCCACTTGTCGGCCCCCTGCGTCACGGCCTGGCTCGGGTGAAAGCCCTTGGGCCCCGCGACCACGTGCACTTCCTGCAGGCCGAGCCCTTCGGCCGTCCGCAGCACGGCCGCGAGGTTGTGGGGGTCGTGGACGCCGCCGAGCACCAGCACCGGCGAGGCCAGCCGATCGGCCACGACCCGGTCGATGCGCTCGATGCGCCGCTCGAGCAACAGGCTCTTCGGCTCCACCTAGCGCTTCTCCCCGGCGAACAGGATCGCCGCGGCGCGGTCGAGCACCGCGTCGAGCCCCTGTCCGGTGGCCGCCGAGACCGGGAGCACGTCGATCTTGCGCCGCTCGAGCGCGCGCTTCAGCTTCTCGAAGCGCTCCTTGCCCTCGGGCAGGTCCACCTTGTTGCCCGCCACGATCTGGGGCTTCTTCGCCAGGGTGGGCGAGTAGAGCGCGAGCTCGCGGTTGATCTTGTCGAAGTCCGCGAGCGGGGCGCGGCCGGGCTCGTCGGCGCCGCAGTCGACGAGGTGCACGAGCACGCGGCAGCGCTCCACGTGGCGCAGGAACTGGTGGCCCAACCCCGCGCCCGCGTGGGCGCCCTCGATGAGGCCGGGGATGTCGGCGATCACGAACGAGCGCCGGTCCTTGTAGGCGACCACGCCCAGGTGGGGCGTGAGCGTGGTGAAGGGGTAGTCCGCGACCTTGGGGCGCGCGCGGCTCACGCGCGTGACGAAGGTGGACTTGCCGGCGTTGGGGAAGCCCACGAGCCCCACGTCGGCGAGGAGCTTGAGCTCGAGGACGAGGTGGCGCTCCTCGCCGGGCCGGCCGGGTTCGGCGAAGCGCGGCGCCTGCCGCGTGGAGTTGGCGAAGTTCATGTTGCCGAGGCCGCCGCGGCCGCCCTTCGCGGCGACCACGCGCTCGCCCGCCTTCGTGAGGTCGAAGACGGTCTCGCCGGTGGCCTCGTCCTTCACGAGCGTGCCCACCGGCACGTGCAGCACGAGCGCGTCGGCGGACTTCCCGTTGCAGTCGGCGCCCATGCCGGGCTGGCCGTTCCCCGCGAAGTGGCGCGGCTGGAAGCGGAAGTCGAGGAGCGTGGTGAGGCGCGGGTCGGTCTCGAAGACCACGTCGCCGCCGCTCCCGCCGTCGCCGCCCGAGGGCCCCCCGCGCGGCGCGAACTTCTCCCGCCGGAAGGCGATGCAGCCCTTGCCGCCGTCGCCCGCCTTGATGTGGATCCTGGCTTCG
>DATJNL010000448.1:0-5175 GCA_035508175.1 Myxococcales bacterium | reverse complement strand
TCGAGCCGCCGTCGCATGCCGCCCGAGTAGGTCTTCACCAGCGAGTTGCGCCGGTCCCAGAGGCCCACCTTGCGGAGCAGCTCCTCGATGCGTGGCTTGCGGTCCCCGCGCGCCATGCTGAAGAAGCGAGCGTAGATGTCGAGGTTTTCGTACGCGGTGAGATCGATGTCGGAGGTCAGCGCCTGCGAGACCACGCCGATCGATTCGCGCGCCCGGCCGGGTTCCTGCTTCACGTCGACTCCGGCGACCCAGGCTTCGCCCGACGTGATGGGCACGATGCCCGTCAGCATTCGCACGAGGGTGGTCTTGCCCGCGCCGTTCGGGCCGAGCACGCCGAAGAGCTCGCCGTGCCGGACCTCGAGCTCGACGTCGTTGACCGCCGTGAAGTCGCCGAAGCGCTTGACGAGCTTGTGGACCTCGATGGCGTACTGGGGGTCCATCGGAAGGGCCGAAGTCAGCGCTCGGGGGGGCGCGTCGGCGGCGGCTCACTGAGGGAAGGGATCGAGACCTCGGCCGTCATCCCCGGCCGCAGCTCCGTCGCCGGCTCGTCGAGGCCCACGCGCACGAGGAAGGTACGGATGTCCGGGCGGCCCCGCTTGACGTCGCGGTTGACGGCGAAGTCTCCCTCGGCGCCGATCTCGATCACGTGGCCGGCGTAGGTGCGGTTGGGGACGGCGATGACGTGCACCTGCGCCTGCTGCCCGAGGTGCAGGCCTTCGAGCTTCGTCTCCTCGATGTCGAGGCGCACCCAGAGCTGCGACAGGTCCTCGACCGTCACCACGGGGGTGCCGGGCGCGGCCCACTCGCCCGGGAGCAGGTTGCGCTGGACGACGAGCGCGTCGAAGGGGGACAGCACCTGCGCCTCGGCAAGCTGGACCTCGGCGACCTGCAGGGAAGCCTGCGCCGTTCCGACCGCGGCGCGCGCATCGGAGACGGCGGCCATCGAGGCACCCACCTTGCCCTGGGTCGCGGCCCGGGTCGCGGAGAGGGAGTCCAGGTGCGCCCGGGCTTCGAGCATGCGCGCCCGCGCCGTGATCAGATCGGCCTCGGTGGCTGCCTTCCCCTCGACCAGGCGCTTGGTGCGGTTGTAGTTGATCTCGGCCTCGTCGAGGGTCGCCTGGGCCTGCGCGATGTCCGCGCCCGCGCCCTTGACGGTCGGCAGCGTAGCCTTGAGGTTGGCCTCGGCCTCCTTGAGGGCTTCCTTCGCCTGGTCGAGGTTCGCCTGCGCCTGGCCGACGGTGGCTTGGCGCTCGCGCGAGTCGAGCTGCGCGAGGAGCTGGCCCTTCTTGACCTGATCCCCTTCGCGCACCGGAACCGAATCGACCCGTCCGGCCACCTGCGAGGCGACCTGCGCCACGGGCCCGTCCAGGAATCCGGCGTACGGAAGGGGAGAGCTGGGGGCGCAGGCGACCGCGGGCGTCACCGCCAGAAGGAGCCAGGGACGCGGCAACCGTCACTCCATCAGCTTTTCGTCGTAGAACCCGTCGAGCAGGTTCTTGTACTTCTGCGTCGCGAACTTTCGCTTGACCTTGAGCGTCGGCGTCAGCTCGCCGCTCTCCTGGGTGAAGTCGGACGGCAGGACGGCGAACTTCTTGATCGTCTCGTAAGAAGGCAGGTTCGCGTTCACCGCGTCGATGGCCGACTGCACGGCCTCACGAATGGCCGGCTTCTGCGTGAGGTCGGCGTAGTCGCCGTACGTCAGGCTCTTGTCCGCCGCGATCTTCTTGGCCTGCTCCTCGCTCACCGTCACCAGTGCCGAGAGGAACTTGCGCCGGTCGCCGTAGACCATGGCCTGGCTCACGATCGCGAAGGCCTTCAACTCGTTCTCGATGTTCTGGGGCGCCACGTTCTTGCCGCCGGCGGTGACGATGATGTCCTTCTTCCGATCGGTGATCCGCACGTAGCCGGCGGGGTCGACCTCGCCGATGTCCCCGGTGTGGAACCAGTGATCCTTGTCGATGGCTTCCGCCGTGGCCTCCGGCAGCTTGTAGTACTCCTTCATGACGCCGGGCCCGCGGATGAGGATTTCGCCATCCTCGGCGATCTTGATCTCGGTCCCGGGGAACGGCGGGCCCACGGTGCCGATGCGCACGCGGCCCGGGAGGTTCACGCAGGAACCCGCCGAAGTCTCGGTGAGGCCGTACCCCTCGAGGATCTCGAAGCCCAGCTCGTCGAAGAAGTAGGCGAGCTTCCGCGAGAGCGGCGCGCCGCCGGAGATGAAGCGGCGCATCGCGCCGCCGAGCCGCACGTCGAGCTTCGCCTTGATCTTCGGGAAGACGATCTTCTTCGCCAGGGCGAAGGACATCGGGCCGGGCTTCCCTTCGAGTCGGGCCGTGGCCTGCTCGTCGAAGGCGCCCATCGCCCAGCGAAAGAGGCGGCCCTGCAGCCCGGGCGCCGCCGACCCGTCGGAGACGACCTTGTTGTAGACCTTCTCGAAGATGCGGGGCACGGCGGGCAGGACGGTGGGATGCACCTCGCCGCAGTTGTCGACCACCTTCTCGGTCGATTCCGCGAAGGCGAGGCAGAAGCCGAGCGAGAGCCACGCGGCCTTGATCACCTGCGCGAAGCTGTGGGCCAGCGGCAGGAAGAGGAGGACGATCTCGTTGTTCTCCATGAAGCCGATGTCGCGGGAGGCGTTGGCCTCGTAGACCCAGTTGCCGTGGGTCAGCACGACGCCCTTGGGGTTGCCGGTCGTGCCCGAGGTGTAGATGAAGGTCGCCGGCGAGGTCGGCCCGACGGCCGCGGTGCGCTTCTCCCGCTCCTCGATCAGCTCGGGCGTGGACGTGCCGGAGGCGACCTCGCCCCAGGCGTGGATGCGCGCGTCGTCGCCCCCGGAGCCGTCGAACAGCACGACCTTCTGGAGGGCCGGCGTCTTGGCCCAGGCCTCGCGGATGCGCGTGAGCCGGCCAGGCGAGCGGCCGTCCGGCTGATCGCTGTCGACCACACACAGCGTCGCACCGGCGTTCTCGAGGATGTAGGCGGCTTCCTGGGCGGTGTTGGAGGCGTAGATCGGCACGACGATGGCCCCCGCTGCCAGCGTGGCCATGTCCGCGACGACCCATTCGAGGCGGGTGGCGGCGAAGATGCACACGCGGTCGCCGGGCTGGACGCCGAGCCGGATGAAGCCCTCGGCGGCCTGCCTGACCCGCTGGGCCAGGTCGGCCCAGGTCATCTCCTTCCAGGTCGATCCGCTCTTGTACTTGGCCGCGACGGCGCCCGGTTGCAGGGCGACGCGCTGATCCATCAACGCGAGCAGGTTCTTGGCCTCGGCGGCCGCTTCCTTCGGCTTGGCGAGCATGCGCTCCCCCTTCGGGTTCAATGTAGCTTGTCGGCGGCCCAGGCGGCGGCCCGCTTCTTGATGCGGCGAGCCTCCGGTGGATCGTAGTCGGGCGAGGCTGCGGCGATCGCGTCGACCTGCTCCTTGGCCCCGGCCTTGTCGCCATCGGACTCCAGAGTCTGGGCGAGGTAGAAGCGGGCCCGCAGATCTTCAGGGTGCAGCTTCACCGAGATCTCGAGATGGGCCTTGCTCTTGCTCAGGCTCCGTTTGGGCCAAGGGAGGCTGTAGTAGTAGCGCCCGATCGAGGTCTCCGGGCCGACGTAGTTCACGTCCTTGTCCTGGTGGTTGGGGTCCAGTTGCTCGACCCGGAGGATCGGATCGCGGAACTTGGACTCGAGGCCCTTCATGAGAGCGTTCACCACGCCGACGGCCTCGCTGTACATGCCGATGTCCACCGAGGTCCAGTAGAGGCCGGCCCGACCATCGGGCTTCTTCGCGACGGCCTTCTTACCGACGTCCCAGCCCGCCTTCGCGAGCTTCTCCTTCTCGTCGTCGTTCGGAGCGCCGTCGGCGAGCCAGAAATCCAGGTGGGCGACGCGCCAGAGCTTGTCGTAGTCGTCGCTCTGCGCGAACTGGCTGGCCAGAGTCTGCAGTTCTTGCGCCGAGGCCTGGCTGTCCCGGGTGTGCCATAGCTCGTCGAAGCGAGCGATGGACGGATCGGGAGCCGCCGCCGGAGCGGCGTCGAGAAGCACGAGGAGGCCCACCAGGGCCCGAATCGAAGGGATCGCGAGCATGGGGCGGGCATCCTAGTCCCGGGGCTTCCGGGGGGTCAACTGCGCAGTCACCCCGGTCATTGAATGGCGTTCCCGGCCGCCCGTCGCATATGCTGGGCCAGAGAGGAGGCTCGGTTCCACATGGCGGGCGAGGGCATCCAGTTCGGACGCTACCTGTTGCTGCGGAAGATCGCAGCCGGCGGGATGGCCGAGATCTTCCTAGCGAAGCAGACGGGCCCTGGTCACTTCGAGCGGTCGCTCGTCATCAAGCGGATCCTCCCGCACCTCGCCCAGGACCCGAAGTTCGTGGGCATGTTCCTCGACGAGGCGGCGCTGGCGGCGCAGCTCTCGCACCCGCACATCGCCCAGCTGTTCGATTTCGGCGAGGTCGACGGCGCCTACTACCTGGCCCTCGAGCTCGTCCGCGGCCCGGATCTGGCCGCCGTGATCGATGCGTCCCAGCGGCTGGGCCATCCGCCGCCGGTCGAGATCTCGGTCCGCATCGCGACGCAGATGCTCGAGGCGCTCCAGTACGCCCACGGCGCCGCGGACGAGCAAGGGAAGCCGTTGAATCTGGTGCACCGCGACATCTCGCCACAGAACGTGCTCGTTTCCGCGACGGGCGCGGTGAAGCTCATCGACTTCGGGATCGCCAAGGCCACCTCCGCGATGCAGCACACCGAGACGGGCATGGTGAAGGGGAAGTTCACCTACATGGCGCCCGAACAGCTACGCGGCAAGCCGCTCGATGGCCGCTGCGATCAGTACGCGGCTGCCCTCGTCCTTTACGAGATGCTCACGCTTCAGCTCGCGTTGCAGGGAGAGGGCCCAGCGGCGATCGCCAATGCGCTTGAAGCGCGCATCCGGCCCATCGAGGAGCTGCGCCCCGACTTGCCGGCCGATCTCGTGGCAGCACTGGCGCGTGCCTTGCGGCGGGATCGAGAGGAGCGCTTCCGCGACTGCGCCGAGTTCGGCGCCGCCCTCGAAGCGGTGCTCGCCTCCAAAGGCGCGATGGTGCAGTCGCCCCAGATCGCGGAGTTCCTGAAGGGGCTCGAGGTCTCCGCGGGGCATGCCTTGAGCCCCATCGGGCCGGGGAGCGGGAGCGGCGAGAAGGTCTCCTCCGGC
>DATJNL010000447.1:0-3421 GCA_035508175.1 Myxococcales bacterium | reverse complement strand
CCCTGGCAGGGGAGAGGGACGGGGTGAGGGGTCCCCGGCTACGCCTTCGCGTAGACGGAGACGCGCTTGCGGTCGCGGCCCTGGCGCTCGTACTTCACCTGGCCGTCGATGGTGGCGAAGATCGTGAAGTCCTTGCCCATGCCCACGTTGCGGCCGGGGTGGATCTTGGTGCCGACCTGCCGCACCAGGATGCGGCCGGCCTGGACCATCTCGCCGCCGTAGACCTTCACCCCGCGCCCCTGTCCCGGCGAGTCGCGCCCGTTGCGGCTGCTGCCCTGTCCCTTCTTGTGTGCCATGGCGTCGTCCTCTAGCCGTGAATCGCGGTGATCTTGAGCTCGGTGAAGGGCTGGCGGTGGCCGCGCTTGTACGTGTAGCCCTCTTTCTGCTTGTGGTAGTGGACGAGCTTGCCGTGGCGGCCCTGGAAGACGATCTCCGCCTCCACCTTGGCGCCCGGCACGGTCGGCCGGCCGATCTTCGGCGCCTCGTTGCCGCCCACCATGAGCACGTCGAGCTGGACCTTGGCCCCCTTCTCTCCGTCCAGCTTCTCCACACGCAGGAGGTCACCCTCGTTGACGCGGTACTGCTTGCCCCCGGTCTTCACCACGGCGTACATCGGAAAGCTCCATCGAAACGGGCACCTGGCGGAAGCCGGCACCGCGAAAGGGGCGAGAATTAACCACCGGGCGTGGGAAAAGTCAAACGGGCTGGCGCCCGCCAGGCCCCGGGCCCATTCAGTCGCCCGCAACGCTGTGAATCGTCTCCCGCAGCGTGTGCTTCGGCTCGAAGCCGACGTCCTTCACGAAGCGGGAGCCGTCGACGGTGCAGCCCCACTGGAGGTAGTCCAGCTCGGGGGGCGGGAAGCTCGCGAGGTGCCAGTCGAACAGGCGGCGCAACAGCGGCCGTGCGAAGACGTGCGGCACCGGCACGGGCGAGCGACCGAGCTCGCGCAACGCGGCCAGGAGCGGCACCTCGCCCGGGCCGACCACGTTGTACACGCCGCGCACGCCGGGGCGGAGCGCCGCGGCCATCGCCAGGCAGGCGTCCTCGTACTGGATGAGCTGGATCATCGGATCGAACCCCATGAGCACCCAGGGCCGGGGGAGCCGCAGGTAGTTGCTGGGGGCGTTCTTGATGTGCGGGCCGACGATGTGCACCGGGCGCAGCACCACGGTCTCGATCTCGGGGTGGCGGTAGAAGAACGACTGCGCGTACATGTCGACCGCGATCAGATCGCGCAC
Organism: Myxococcales bacterium; assembly: GCA_035508175.1. GTDB lineage: Bacteria > Myxococcota > Myxococcia > Myxococcales > JAKAPL01 > DATJNL01. The sequence goes on along the minus strand of DATJNL010000447.1, from coordinate 2,183 downwards.
CTCCGAGAAGCGCTGCGACGCCATCAAGGGCGAGTCCTCGGTGAGGAAGTTCGAGTTGTCCGGCGAGGGCCCGTAGACGTTGGCCGACGACAGCATCACCACCTTGCGCACGCCGTGACGCACGCAGTACTCGAGCACCTTGGTGGTGCCGAGCACGTTGAAGCTGTGGTGATCCTCCGCGCTCATGCGCGGGTCGTGCATGATGCCCATGTGGATGAGCGCCTTGATGCGCCCCTTGCGGAAGGCGCCCTCGGCCTTGTTGCGGCGGATGTCGACCTCGTGCATCTCGAGGTCCTTGGGCTTGCCGCGGAAGGGGCGCCGGTCGATCCCCACGATGCGCTCGCGGCCGTGCAGGATCTTCGCGAGCGTGCGGCCCAGGTTGCCCGCGATGCCGGTGATGGCGACGCCGTCGCGCTCCACGGGGCTCACCAGAACACGTGCTTGCGGGCCTGCACGCCCGCGTTGATCATCGATTGCAGCTCCGCCTTGACGGCCTTCACCTTCCGCTCCAGCTCCTCCTCGTCGTCGTCGGGGCGGCCGGTGAAGCGCATCGGCTCGCCGAAGGCGATGTGGTACTTCGTGGGCAGCGGCACGGGCAGCACCGTGGGCGTGAGGGGGAAGGCCGGAAAGCCCAGCAGATCGGCGAGCGGCTTCACGTTCACGAGCGCGGCCGCCTGCTCCTCCGCGCCCACCACCGCCACGGGCACGATGGGCGTGTCGGTCTCGAGCGCGAGCCGCATGAATCCCTGTCCGAACTCCTGGAGCTGGTAGCGGTTCTTGTAGAGCTTGGAGATGCCGCGGACGCCCTCGGGGAACACGAGGATCGTCTCGCCGGCCGCGAGCAGCCGGCGGCAATTCTCGGGCGTGCCGACGACCTGCCCCGCGCGCGCCATGAAGGTGGAGACGAACGGCAGGCTGGGCACCCACTTCTCCACCATGGCGCGGATGGCCCGGGGGGGCTCGCCCTGCAGGAAGCAGGCGACGCCGATCATCGCGCCGTCGAGCGGGAGCTGGCCGGAGTGGTTCGCGATCAGCAGCAGGCGGCCCTCGGGGAGCTTCTCGGCGCCCACCGCCTCGACGCGGAAGTAGTGCTTGTAGAGCCACACCATCGGCGCCAGCGCCGCCACGGTGAAGTCGAGGTTCAGCCCAAACGGATCGACCCCGAACTCGTTCTGCGCGGCGGCGAGGCGTGAGAGCTTCGTCTGCGCGTCCGGCTCCATCGCGAACGTCCACCCGCGCATCGCCTCGATGACCTTCTGGGACAGGGACACGGCGCGAACCTTACCACAGGGAGCCGGCGGCGAGCCGCTCGGCGGCCTGCGCGAGCGTCACGACCTCGTAGTCGTCGGCGATGCGGGCGAGGAGCTCGCGCAGCCGGGCGATCTTCTCCGCCGCGGGCACGCGCAGCTCGCGCTGCACCGCGGGCAGCTGCGCCCCCGCGCCGTCGCTCCGGTCCATGAGATCGACGCCGTGCAGCTCGAGGTTGAGGAACGGCCTGCGCCGCACGCTCCGGTAGAGCAGGGCGAGCGCGGACCGCGGCATGGTGGTCACGAACGTGCCGATGAACGGGAAGCGCGAGAGGGGCTCCACGGTGATCGGTAGCTCCCAGAGCGGGAGGTCGCCGCGCGCGTACGGCTCGGCCGCCGCGGGGCGGTAGGGCAGGACCGGCGCGGCGAGCACGCGCGGCCGATCGAGGATGGCGCGCGAGTGGCGGCCCACGAGCCGCTGCAGCGCGAGCACGGAGGCCTTGGCGGCGTAGTACGGGGCCGCCGGATACGCCGACGAGTCGTACCGGTGGCCCGCCTCGATGGCCGCGCGCAGTACGGCGGGCGAAAGCGTGTAGCCCGGGGCGCGGAAGCCGACCGGGCGGCGGCCCACCGCGGCGGCGATGGCCTTGGCGCCGCCGTGCACCTCACGCGCGATGTGGGCTTCGGGCAGCCGCACCAGATCGTAACGGTGGTGGCGCGTGTGGTTGCCGATCTCGTGGCCCGCCTCGGCGGCGGCGCGAAGCGGCGCGGCGCCCGGCAGCGGCGCACCCAGCGGCTCCTCCGGATCGTCCTCGCCGTCGGAAGACGGCGGCGCGGCGGACCGGCGCGCGAGCAGATCGTCGCCCACCGCGAAGAGCGTGCCCCGGAGGGAACGCTCGCCGAGGAGCTCGCAGAAGCGCGGGGGCGCGAGGCGCG
>DATJNL010000446.1:0-2044 GCA_035508175.1 Myxococcales bacterium | reverse complement strand
GTAGCCGCTGTCCTCGATCTCTCCGGCGTCTCCGACGAGCTGGCAAGACCCGAAGACGCAGACCTCGCCGGTATTGCAGGGCGTGTTGTCGTCGCAGGGAGCCGCGGTCGCCGAGAACTTGATGCAGGCCGCGCAGCTGAGAAGCAGGAGGCACGGAGACTTGCGCATTGGGCTCACTCGACTCCTCAGAAGAAGAGGCTGACGCCGGTCGCGACCAGGAAGGCGGCCGCGGCTGCGCCCAGAATCTCGCCGACCGCGACCTCGGTGTTGGCGGTGGAGAGCATTCCCGAGCGGTTGGTCGGCGTCGTGCCCTGGTTCTCGGGCGTCGAGTTGTAGGAGCCATCCTCGGCGACCCCAAGACCGAGAGTCACGCCGCTCCCAGCCGCGCACAGGGCGGCTGCGCCCACCAGAATCAAGGGCAAAGGCGAGCGGCCGTTGTCGCTGGATTGGGAGACCGTGGCTGACGGAGACGCGGACGGTTGCAGGGCCTGGGCTGGGACCGGCTGGGGACCGGCAGCGATCTCGGCGATGGGGGCCGGCTTCGGGAGGGCCAAGAGCGGCGGGCTCGAGGAGGGAGCCGGTGCCGCGGAGGGTGGCGCAGCCGAGGTGCTCGCCACCGGGGGTGCCGGAGTCGGTTGCTCGGGTAGCGGCGCCGGGGTGGGGGCGGCCGGCGCGGCCTCCTCCGCGAGCGGGGTTGCCTTGAGCTCGGCGGGGGGCGGCGTCTCTACGGGAGCCGGCGGCGCGGCGTCCGGTGCGGCGTGGCTCGCGTGAGCCACCGCGCTTTCGTGGCGCCCGTGCTTCCCCTTCCAGTGTAGGGCGACCGCGGCGTTACCTCCTTTGGTCTCGACGATCACCGAGTGGCTCCCTTCGCCGAGGTGAAAGCTCCGCGAGCTCGATCCGCTCGGCACGACGTCCGCGCGTGCAGAGAAGCTCCCGGCCGCATAGATCGAGAGGGAGAGGTGCCCGAGCTCGGTGCCGTTGTCGAGGATCGTCACCTTGGTGCCATCGCTCGGGATGGACCCCGCAGGAAGCACGCCGCGAAGCTTGAGCGTGAGCTCGCCCGCCCCTCGCGCCTGGAGCGTGACGGGACTCTTCGGCGTCGCCAGCCGGTAGCTCTCGCCCTCGCCCTTCACGCGCAGCGCGCCGTTGCCGCCAGCCGCGGCCCCCTCACCCCCGAACGCCGGGGATGAAATTCCAAGCGAGAACGTAGCCGCTAGCGCAGCCAGGCCGGCCAGTTCCGGGGTCCGCATGTCATGAGCGTAGAGCGAACCGCAACCCGCCTCAAGCAACTTCTTCGCGGTCACGCCAGTCCTCGCGCGCTTTGACGCGGCCCTCCAGAAGGTGATTGTCTCCGTCGACGTGGCGCGCGACGTCGAAACCAATCGCATCAACCTCGCCTGGCTCCTGCGCTTCCGCAGCGTCGAGATCCTCGTGCAGCTTGGAGTCATCGGTGTGGTCGTCCTCGGACTGCGTGTGCAGCTGCCGCTCGCGCCGCTCCTGGCAATCGTCCTGACCGAGGTCGTGACCAACGCGGCGGCCAACGCCTGGCTGCGCCGCGCCAACGGCGTGCCGGACGCGGCCCTCGTGGCGCTCTTGACCTTCGACGTCCTCCTCTTCACCGGCCTGCTCGCCGTCACAGGCGGCCCTTACAACCCGTTCAGCTTCCTCTACGTCATCCAGGTCGCGCTCGGTGCGCTGGTGCTCTCACCCGCGATGGCAGCGGCGGTCGCCTGTCTCTGCGCCGCTTGCTTCGCGACGCTCTTCGGCTGGCACGTCTGGCTGCCCACCAACGGCCAGGAGTTGTCGCCGCACGAGCTCCATCATCTTCGCAGCCACGTGCAGGGGATGGCCTTCGCGCTCGCGGTGGCCTCCGGTTTCATCGTCTACTTCGTCCAGCGGGTTCGACGGGCGCTCGCAGTGCGTGACTCGGAGCTCGCCAAGGCTCGGGACCTCGCGCAGCGTCACGAGCGGCTGGCGGCTCTCGCGACGCTGTCCGCCGGTGCCGCTCACGAGCTGTCGACGCCGCTCTCGACCATCGCCCTCG
>DATJNL010000445.1:0-3422 GCA_035508175.1 Myxococcales bacterium | reverse complement strand
GGCCGCGCGTCCCGCCGGGGAACTCGAGCAGCTCGCCGGCCATGGCGCCGGCCAGGCCGTAGACGCGCGCGATGCCGTCGCCGACCGAGAGGATGCTGCCCGTCTCGGCGACCTCGACCTTCTTGCCGTAGTCCTTGATCTGCTCCCGGATGATGCGGCTGATCTCGTCGGCGCGGATGTCCATGGCGTCTTCTCCGGCGGGCTAGCCCGCCTTCAGGCTCCTTCTGAGGTTCTCGAGCTGCGTGCGCACGCTGCCGTCGAACAGGAGGCTCCCGACCTGCGCGACCACGCCCCCGAGGAGGGCGGGTTGCACGGTCGGCTCGATCGTGACCTGGCGCGAGACCGCGCCCGAGAGCACCTGCTCCACCCGGCGGGCCACCTCGGGCGGCAACGGCGCGGCGCTGGCGACGCTGGCGCGCGCGCGGCCGGCCAGCTCGTCGGCGAGGTCGCGGTAGCTCGCGGCGATGGCGGGGAGAAGGTGGAAGCGCTCCCGGTCGACGAGCAGCAGCGCGAGGCTCAGCACGGTCTTGCCGAGGCCGAGCGAGCCGGCGAGCGCCTCGACGACCGCGTGGCGGCGGGCCCGGTCGAAGGCCGGGTTGAAGAGCACGTTGCGCAGGTCCGCCGAGGTCTCGAGGGATTGCGCGAGGGCGGCCAGCTGCGCGGCCGCCGCGTCGGCCTCCCCTTGCGGGGCGGCGACCTCGAGGAGGGCGCGCGCGTAGCGTCGAGCGATGGAGGCGATCACGTTGGCTTGAGCCAGGGAAAACGGCGGGTTGCTAACACGCGGCTTCGGCAGGCGTCAAGCCGCCAGGCGCGGCAATAGATTGGGACGCCGCGAGCGTTGCACCGAGTGTGAGGGCCGTGAACGACCTCCTGGCAGAGATCCGCGCCTACGATCCCTACACCGCGCAGCACGGCGACCGCGTCGCCCAGTACGCCGTGGCCATCGGGCGGGCGATCGGCCTGCCGCCCGAGCAGGTGGAGGACGTCCGCTGGGCCGCGTTGCTGCACGACATCGGCAAGCTGTGGGTGCCGGTCCCGATCCTCCAGAAGCCCGGGCCGCTCGACGCGGCCGAATCGGTGGTGATGCGCGGCCACGCCGGCTTCGGCGCCGAGATCCTGCGGCGGCGCGGCCTGACGACGTGGGCCCACCTGGTCGGGCAGCACCACGAGAGGATCGATGGCCAAGGCTACCCGGTGGGCTGTGCCGGGCACGCCATCCACCTGCACACGCGCATCATCTCGGTGGCCGACGTCTACGACGCCATGACGAGCGACCGCGTCTACCGGCGCTCCCTGGGCCACGTCGAGGCCGAGCGGGAGCTGCGCCGCGTCGCCGGCACGCAGCTCGACGCCGAAGTGGTGGGCACGTTCCTGGACCTGCGCGCCCGGCAGCTCGCCCGGCGTCACCACGCGGCCGAAGCGCGCCACGCCTGAGCCGAAGGGTCTCGGCCCGCTACCCGAAGAGCTCGCGCACCTTGTCGAGGAAGCCGCGCGACTGGGGGTGGGTCTGTTCGCCCTCGAGCGTCGCGAAGCGCTCGAGCAGCTCGCGCTGCTCCTTGGTGAGATGGGTCGGGGTCTCGACGGTGACCCGCACCAGCTGATCGCCGCGCCGGTGGCCGTTGGGGCTGGGGATGCCCTTCTCGCGCAGCCGGAAGACGCGGCCCGTCTGGGTCGCCGCGGGGATCTTCATCTTCACCTTGCCGTCGAGGGTGGGCACGTCGATCTGCGCGCCGAGGGCGGCCTGCGTGAAGGAGATGGGGATGTCGCAGAGGATGTTCTGGTCCTCGCGCGTGAAGAGCGGGTGGTCCCGGACGTGGAGGACGACGTAGAGGTCGCCGGGCGGACCGCCGCGCTCGCCCGGCTCGCCCTCCCCGGTGAGCCGGATGCGGGAGCCGGTCTCGAGGCCCGGCGGGACGCGCAGGGTCAGCTCGCTCTCGCCCTCGACGCGCCCGTCGCCCCGGCAGGCTTCGCAGGGATCGGCGAGCACGGTGCCCCGCCCGGCGCACCGGGCGCAGGGCCGCGAGACGGCGAAGAAGCCCTGCTGGAAGCGCTGTTCGCCGCTTCCGCCGCATGCGCTGCAGCGGCTTTCCTTGCCGCTCTTGCTCCCCGTCCCGTTGCAGCGCTCGCAGCGCTTGGCGCGCGGCACGCGCACGCGCGTCTCGCAGCCGAAGGCTGCCTCCTCGAAGGAGAGCTCGAGGTTGTAGCGCAGGTCGGCGCCGCGGTTGCGGGCCTGGCGTCCCCGCCGGCCGCCGCCCATGCCGAAGACCTCGCCGAAGATGTCCCCGAAGATGTCGTTGATGTTGCCCGCGCCGCCGAAGCCGAAGGGGAAGCCCTCGGGCATGCCGCCGCCGCCGAGCCCCTGGTGGCCGAAGCGATCGTAGGCGGCGCGCTTCTGCTCGTCCGACAGGACGGCGTAGGCCTCGGTGAGCTCCTTGAACTTCTCTTCCGCCGCCTTGTCGTTCGCGTTCTTGTCGGGGTGGTACTGGTGCGCGAGCTTGCGGTACGCGCTCTTGAGCTCCTGCGCGTTGACCGTTCGCTCGACGCCGAGCACCTCGTAGTAATCGCGCTTGGCCATCGCCGGCGCGAAATATAACGCGCCGGGGGCCTCTGGCAATTCGCTTGCTTACGAACCGGCCTTTTGCTCCGAGCTGTAGATCGCATCCGCGATGCGGTAGGCGCTGCCCTCGAGGCGGGTGATGGCGTCCTTGAGAGCCACCGGGTCCTCGCCCCCGAGCTGGGCCTTGAGCGCCTCGAGGTCCGCGCGGATGTCCTCGATGTCTTGCGGGGTCACGAGCGATGCATACTCCTCGAGGCTCTTCTCGGTCGTGTAGATCAGGCCGTCTGCGTTGTTGCGAAGCTCGGCGAGCTCCTTCTTGGTCTTGTCCTCGCCCGCGTGCTTCTGCGCGTCCGCGATCATCCGCTGGATCTCGACCTCGGTGAGACCCGAGGAGGCGACGATGCGGATCGCCTGCTGCTTGCCGGTGCCGAGGTCCTTCGCCGACACGTTCACGATGCCGTTGGCGTCGATGTCGAAGGTGACCTCGATCTGCGGCACGCCGCGAGGCGCGGGCGGAATGCCCACGAGCTCGAAGCGCGACAGCGTCTTGTTGTCGGCCGCCATCTCGCGCTCGCCTTGCAGCACGTGGACGTTGACGAGCGGCTGGTTGTCCATGGCGGTCGAGAACACCTGCGACTTCTTGCAGGGGATGGTGGTGTTCTTGTCGATGATCTTGGTGAACACGCCGCCGGCGGTCTCGACGCCCAGCGAGAGCGGGGTCACGTCGAGGAGCAGCACGTCCTTGACCTGGCCCTTCAGCACGCCGCCTTGCACCGCGGCGCCGATGGCCACGACCTCGTCGGGGTTCACGCCCTTGTGCGGCTCGCGGCCGAAGAACTCCTTCACCGCCTCCTGGACCTTGGGC
>DATJNL010000444.1:0-2193 GCA_035508175.1 Myxococcales bacterium | reverse complement strand
GTCTATGGGTGCGATCGAGTCGAAACCGCGCAGGGCTCACGCACCCATTCTCGTTCTGCGCCGCGTTCTATGCGAATCGCCGGCGGCCATCGTTCTCGGCGCAGTGAGTGGGCTTGCGGCTGCGCTCCTGCGTCTTGGCTTCCGCTGGCTGGCGTGGTGTTTCACGCACAACAACATCTCGCCGGCGATGGCCGCCGCCTCACTGCATCCTCCGCGGCGATTTGTCACGCCGATCCTGGGTGCGCTCTGCGCCATGGCCGTGCTCTTCCTGCGCCGCAAGAATGCCCGCCGCCTTGGCCGCGAGCCCCGTCATTACGTGGAGTACGTCGAGGCTGTACGACGCGACCACGGCCATATCCCGCTTGTGCCGAATCTCTGGCGCACTGCGTCCGCTGCATTCTCCGTGGCGACAGGCGCAGCGGTCGGTCGCGAGGGCTCGATGATTCAGTTCGCGGCCGCGGTCACCTCGTGGTTTCAGGAACGGCTGCGCAAGCCTCATCTGGCACACCTGCTGCCGCGTCCTGCGCTCGCCGTCGCCTGCGGAGTCGCCGGCGGCGTCACTACGGCGTACATGGCACCAGTTGCCGGAGTCTTCTTCGCCGCTGAGATCGTCCTGGGCGACTTTCGGCTCGACCAACTCCCGCTCCTCCTGCTCTCAGCCGTTACGAGCTGGGGTATCAGCGTGCTGCTCCTCGGCCCCGGGCCGCTGTACCCCACACACGTGCATCTGCAACTCACATGGACCCTGTGGCTGCTTCCCGCCCTGGCTCTTGCGATTGGAGCCTTCGGACCGCTCTACCAGCGCATCATCCGCAGCATGCGCTTCGCCCGCCGCCTGCCGTTGGCGCTGGCCTTTGCCGGTGCGCTCGTCGGCGCGCTCTCGCTGCTCGATCCTCGCGTCTGGGGTAACGGCGATGCCGGCCTCTCGGCCGCGCTGGGACAGTCGGTCGTCCCCGCCCTCGGCATCGGGGCTGCGTCGCTTGGGATGTTGCTCATTCTGCGTACGCTGGCGACGACCTTCTGCGTGGGGACCGGCACGGTCGGCGGCGTGTTCACGCCGACGCTCTTCACAGGCGGTGCCCTCGGCGCGTTAGCTGCTTACGGCCTGGTGCATCTGGCGGTGCCCGCTGATCCAACGCTCTTCGCCATTGCCGGAATGAGCGCCCTCATTGCTGCAGCGACGCATGCGCCCCTGATGGCGACGTTCGTGGCGGTAGAACTCACGGGAGACTGGCGTCTGCTGCCGGGCCTGTTGGTGCTTGACATTCTGGCCTGGCTCATCGCCCGGCGGCTCTCCTCGGATGCCTTGTACGCCATCGCGACGCAGACGCCGGTTCCTCCGGGACCTCCGCCGCACGGCTTCGGCTGGGGTGCAAAGCGAGGCAATCCAGGCTCCAAATAACCCCTGAAAATTCACCAGATATTCGCCTTTGCGGGTACCGGCGGAGAGCCCTTTTTGCACCCCTACCGAGCCACCCGAAATGGGCTCCGGCATGGTATACTTTTCATACGGGAGAGATTGCAAAATCCCCTGTATTCACAGGGGTTTGCGCGGTTCCGAAGCCTATCTGCTCCCGTCCTGAAACGGAGCCCTACTGCGTGCCTGAAAACGTTGCCCCCGCGACCACTTCGACGACCCCTCCCCCGCCAACCGGCAACTACACCGGCGAAAACATTACGGTGCTTGAAGGCCTCACGGCCGTTCGCCTCCGTCCGGCCATGTACATCGGCTCCACGGGCGACATGGGACTGCACCATCTGGTCTATGAGGTCGTCGACAACTCCGTGGACGAGGCGCTCGCCGGCTACGCCACCCGCATCGACTGCACCATCCACGCCGACAACTCCATCACCGTCGTCGACGACGGCCGCGGCATCCCGGTGGACAACAAGACGTTGCCCACCGGCGAGACGATGCCCGCCGTGCAGGTGGTGCTCACCAAGCTTCACGCCGGCGGCAAGTTCGACGCCAGCAACTACAAGGTCTCCGGCGGCCTGCATGGTGTCGGCGTCTCGTGCGTCAACGCGCTGAGCGAGGAGTTCGAGGTCGAGATCTGGCGCGACGGCCACGCATGGGAGCAGGACTACTCGAAGGGCGAGCCCACCAGCGAGCTGCGAAAGATGGGCTCGACCAAGCGTCTTGGCACCAAGATTCACTTTCTCCCCGACCGCTCGATCTTCACCGTCACCGAG
>DATJNL010000443.1:0-4004 GCA_035508175.1 Myxococcales bacterium | reverse complement strand
CGATCCCGGCGTCGCCGACTCCTGCGCCGGCGGGTCGTGCGTCGGCGCGAGCCAACCCGGTGCCAGCGGCGATCTGGGGAGCTGCCAGTAGACGGCGATTTTCTTTTCACAAATCCTTCGGGTGCACTAATCTCGAACGGCCGGCCCAGCGACCGGTCGGGAGGCGCTCATGTTCACCCTGCTCACGGCTGCGTCGGCGCTCGTTCTGTCCCAGACGGCGCCCGATCCCTGCGAGGCCACCGCAGGGCACCACGGCTACACGCTCCTGCTCCAGGAGAACGGGCACTTCGTCCACTGCCGCGGCGGGGAGACCACCGAGGAGGAGCCCGTCTCGCACGAGAAGGTCGTCCTGCAACTTCCCGCTGAAGGGCCCGATCACCCCTTCCGCTACCGCCTCTTCGATCCCGCCCACCCGGAGGCCGGGCACCACAACCCGCTCCTGCGGCCGCAGATCAGAACCGCCGAGGAGTTCCAGACCGAGCTGCAGAACCTCGCGAACGCACCCGAGAGCCTGGGAGAGACGCTCCAGCGAATGGAGCCCCCGCCGGGCGAACCGCCTGCGCCCGAAGGGCCCAAGGCTGGCCAGGGGCCCGCAGGGGCCGACCTCGCGGACGTCCTGGCCGCGCGGGCCGCCCAGGCCAAGTACCTCGGCTATGCGACCGAGGCGTTCGTGCAAGCGGTCCACGCGCTGCGCAGGGATTTCGGGCCTCTCGGAGAGGCGAGCGCAGCCGTCGACATGGTCTGCCAGACCTCGGCCGGCAACGTTCGGGCGGGCGAGCTGCGGGACCGGATCGAGAAGCTCTGCCAGAGCGGCCCCGGCGCGCGCCTCATGGCCGAGCTCGCGCCCTTCCAGGCGATGCTCGAGGCGTACGTGGCCGCCCGCCACGCGGCCCGGGACGCCGATCTCGAGCTCGGCCTCGCGCCTTCCGATCCCGCGGCGCAGGAGGCGGCGGCGCGCAACGCCACGCAGAAGATCGGCGCCGCCACGGACCTGGCCCGCAAGCTCGCGGCCGACGCGCACACCCTCGCTGCTCGGGTGGAAGGCTTCATTCGCGATGCCCGCGTCCTGCGGGCCGCCGTCTCGCTGCCGGCGTCCGAGACCGGCCAGCGGCTCCTGCTGGGCCACTTCTCCGCCAACGGCCTCTTCAGCGCGCCGGACATCTACCAGGTCCACGTGCTCAAGCGCCCCTCGCGCTTCCTGCAGGCCGACGAGCCGCCGCAGACCGAGGCCGAGAAAGCGGCGGAGCGCGAGATCCTCGTCGACCGCTTCCAGCCCACGCCCCGCAACTACGTCGACATCGGGCTCGCGGTCATGTACTCCGCCGGCCTGCCGGACCACCCGGAGCTGGCCGGCCAGCTCGGGCACCAGCAGCTCGTCGCGTCGGCCACCGCCGGGTTCAACGGCGGCGTCCTCTTCAGCCTGGAGCCGCTGGAGTTCACCACGATCGCCGAGCCGTGGGCCGAGCTGCTGCACTTTCCGACCCTCATCGTTCCCTTCACGCTCGATCCGACCAAGAACTACTTCATCGGCGCCGGCGTGGGCATCTTCGACGTCGCCTCCATCGACGTCGGCGTGCACCTGGCGCTTACGACCCAGCCCGCCTATTCGACGGGCAACTACTACGGCGAGACCTTTTCGACCTCGCCCATCGAGTTCGATCACGTGACGCAGCCAGGGCCGCTCGCGGGGGGCTGGTTCGTGAGCCTCAGCGTCGATCTGGTCGGCGTCGTGCATCTGATCGTCGACCAGCTCCAGCCGTCGGTCGTCGACGTAGGGACCAGCGAGTCGAGCGGGAAGAAGTAGCGTCCGTTGACTGCCGCACGGCCCGCGGCTACACCGGCGGGTCATGCTCGCAGCCCTCCTCTTCTCGCTGGCGGCCTCAGCCGGTGGCCCGCCCTTGGCGGTGTACGAGGCGGCCGCGTGCCCCGTGGCAGCCCTCGCCCCCAGTGCCCGCGCGCAGCTCTCGCTCGACGAGCAGCGCGCCAGATGCCTCATGGCGAAAGCGCTGGAAGAAGAGGCGAAGCTCATGGTGCCGGACGACGGCGGCGGGCCAGCGTTCCCGCTGATCTACGAGCTGCGGGAGGCCTTCGCCGCGTGGGTGGAGAATGCCTGCATGCTGAGCGGGTGGCTCGCGGCCTACGACGTGACTCGCGACCGCAAGGTCGAGACTCCGGAGGCGATCCGCGCCGGCAGTCTCTGCCGCCAGGGCGCGTGGGGCGAGCGGGGCTTCCTCTTCGGAACCTTCGCGACGTTCGATCCGCAGGGGCCGGCTGGCCGGAACCGCTTTCTCGACGTCGTGATCGCGCGGCAGCCAGCGGGCGTGCGGGTTCGTGCGGCGCTGACCCGTCTGCGCGTGGACCTGAGCCAAGGCCGAGCGGCCCGACCAACCGCAGCGCTCCGCACGACGCTCGCGCAGCAGATCGACGTGGTCCGGCAAGGCGCCGCGTCGCTCGCCAAGGGAGAGTGCGGACTTCGCCACGAGGGCGCCACCTGTGTCTCGCGCCTCGAGAACTACTACTTCTCGCTCGTGAACCCCTACCCGGGGGGGGTGGCGCCGGGGCGGGGCGGCTGATGCCGGTGATCCGGCGGCTGCCCGAAGGGCTCGTCAACCAGATCGCCGCGGGCGAGGTCGTGGAGCGGCCGGCGTCGGTCGTCAAGGAGCTCTGCGAGAACTCGCTCGACGCCGGCGCGACGAACGTCCAGGTGGAGCTGCTCGCGGGCGGCACGCGACTCGTCCAGGTCACGGACGACGGCTGCGGGATGGACCCGGAGGACGCGCGCGCGTGCCTCGAGCGCCACGCGACGAGCAAGCTGCGCGACGCCGAAGGCCTCACGGCGCTGGCGACCCTCGGGTTTCGGGGCGAGGCCATCCCGGCCATCGCTTCGGTCTCGCGCTTCACCTTGACCACGCGGCCCAGGGGCGCGCTCACGGCGACGCGCATCTGCATCGACGGCGGCGCCCCACCTTCCATCGAGGAGGCGGGCGCGCCCGTGGGCACGCGGATCGAGGTGGCCGACCTCTTCTTCAACACGCCCGCCCGCCGCAAATTCCAGAAGCGCCCCCAGACCGAGGGCAGCCACTGCGCGGAGACCGTCGCCCGGCTCGCGCTGTCCCACCCCGAGGTCGGCTTCACGCTGGTGGCCGACGGCCGGCGCGTCTTCGCTTCCAGGGCAGGCGCGCCGCTCATCGAGCGGATCGCCCAGGCCCTGGGCCGTGATGTCCACGAGCACCTGGTGGCCGTCGATTTCGAGGCGGGATCCATGGCCATCCACGGCTGCTGCGCCTCTCCGGACTACAGCGCGGCCACGGCGCAGAAGATCCAGCTCTTCGTCAACGGGCGCGCCATCCGCGACCGCGCCCTGTCGCACGCCGTCTCCCGCGCCTACGCGAACCTCCTGCCCCCGGGCCGCTACCCGGCGGCCGTGCTGATGGTGCAGCTTCCGCTCGATGCCGTGGACGTGAACGTGCACCCGCAGAAGCTGGAGGTGCGCTTCGCCGATCCCCGCGGGGTCTACGAGGCGGTGGCGCACGCAGTGGCGGAGGCGCTGCGGCCCGCGCCTTGGTTGGGGAAGGCGAACGGGACCCCGACCCCGACCGGGACCCTGACCCCGACCCCGACCGGGACCCCGACCCCGACCCCGACCGGAACCCCGACCCCGACCCTGACCGAGACCCTGAACCTGCCCCCATCCTCCTGGCGCCCCCGGGACGCCTGGGGATCAGCTCCCGCCCTCGCCCGCGAGGCCACCCCCTCCTTCGATGCCGTGGCTCCGGCCGGCCACTTCGCCTCGCTCCGCGTCCTCGGCCAGCTCGCCGGTACCTACGTCGTCTGCGAAGGGAAGGGGGGCGCGCTCGTCGTCCTCGACCAGCACGCCGCCCACGAGCGTGTGCTCTTCGAAGGCTTGCGCCAGGGCTACCGGTCGCGCGGCCTCGCTTCGCAGCGGCTGCTGCTTCCGGAGGTCGTCGAGCTGCCCCCCGACCAGGCCGAGGCCCTCGCCGAGC
>DATJNL010000442.1:0-9800 GCA_035508175.1 Myxococcales bacterium | reverse complement strand
GGCCGCGGCGAGCGATCCGGCGAGGCCTGGCTTCATGGGTCTCCGCCGTTGCAAGGCAGACGCCAGCACGGAAAGGCGCGAGACCACGGGCATACCCTGGCTGGCCAGCGCCAACCTCGAACGAGATGCTAGTGTCTTTTGCTCGACCAGGGGTCGGGCGCGCCGGGGGCGACCTCGCCTGCGCCGACGAGCGGCCGCAAGAAGCCGAAGGCATCGACCCAGCAGCGGCGCGCGTTGCGGTCGAAGATGAAGGCGTGAAAGGCGTGGATCGCGCGCTCGTAGTAGCGGGCCTCGCACGGCACACCGAGCTTCCCGAGCGCGCGCTCGAGCCGCCGCGTATCGTCGACGAGCGGATCCCAGGTGCCCACGGGCGCGAAGAAGGGCGCGAGCGGCCGCTCCGGAGGCCGGCCCTCTTCGAGCACGAGCAAGGGATCGTGCAGCGCCGGCGCGTCGGGCGCGGCGTACGCGGGCGGCAGGTAGGCGTCCTCCACCTCGCTCAGCCGATCCTGGATGAACCAGGACGTGCCCGCCGCGCGACGGAAGCGTGCGGTGTCGCTCACCTGGTAGATGCCGCACGCCGCGAACACCGCCGACGGGCTCGCGCCCGACGCGAAGATCTCGCGCGCCCACGTCTCGGGACGACGGTACGAGGCAGCGATCGCCATGGAGGCGGCGAGGTTCGCACCGGCGGACTCGCCCGCGATCACCAGACGCGAGGGATCCCCGCCGTAGCGCACCACCTCGCGCAGGGTCCAGAGCAGCGCCGACGCCGCGTCCTCGTGCGCCGCCGGCCAGCGGTGGGCGGGCGCGAGCCGGTAGCTCGCGTTGACCACCAGGTAGCCGCGGCGCGCGAAGATGAGGCCGAAGATCCAGTGCGTCTCCTTGGAGCAGATCCGGAAGCCGCCGCCGTGGAGATAGAGGACCACGGGATACGGCCCCGGCCGGTTCGTCGGCCGCCAGATGTCCAGCTGGTGCTCCGGCCGGCCGCCCTCCCGGTAGGGAATGTCGCGCAGGACCTCGACGCCGTGGCGCGAGGGGTCCGCGAGCGGGATGCTGGCGCCCGCGCGCGCCGCCCCGCGGAAGAAGCCGTCGACGAGGAGCGCGCCCGCGCGGCGGCGCAGCGGTTCCTTCACTGGAAGGCCCCCTGGGCGCAGAGCGGCTCGCACGAGGTGAAGCCGCCGTCGGGCAGCCCCGGGCACAGGCGCCCCACCCCGTAGTGGGCGGTGATGAAGGCCTCGAGCGAGGCGACGTCCACGCAGGCCTCGGACTCGTTGTAGTACCAGCCCCACGCCGCGGCGGCGACCGGGCCCGGGATGTCCGGGTCGGCCGTCATCACCATCCGGTTGGGCACGCCCGTCTGCTGCGCCACGCAGATCGGGTCGGTCGGCTGCGCGTTCACGAGCCCGGTGAGCGTCGATACGATCGCCGAGCACGCGTCCGCCGTCAGCGACGTGCAGTTGTAGAGCAGGATCACGCCACCGTGCTCCTCGTTGTGCACGAAGTACTCCGAGGGCACCGTGTCGGAGTGAATTCCCCAGGTCGCCCAGTAAGGATAGTGATCCCCGCCGGCAGGTGGGTTGGAGCCGTAGTCGACGATGGTGCCCAGCGCCACGTGCTCGTAGCTCGCATCGGGAAACTGCCCCACGACTCCGGCGGGACAGGCTCCGCCATCCCAGACCGGCAGCGGGCCCCCATCCGAAACGCCACCGGATCCACAGGCGCAAGCCATGACCGAGGCCGCGAGGACCCCACCAAAGACCGCTCTCATCTGCGGCGGAAGAGTACCGGACCGACGCCGTCTTCGCCAACCCGACCGTCCTGAAAACGTCGCTGCACGGCGAGGGAGCGCGTTTCCCGTCTGGCTACTTGAAGTAGGCCTGCACCACGTCGATCAGCTCCTGCGTCGCCACCGAGCGTTCCGAGCTCGGCCGCTCCTCCGGGTTCCACACGTGGTGGCGGATGTGCCCCTCGATGATCTCCGCCAGGAGGCTCTGGATCGCGCCGCGGCTCGCGGCCAGCGTGAGCAGCACCTTGGAAGACTCCTGCTCGCCTTCCTCCACGGCCTTCGCGACCGCGTGAAGCTGCCCCTGGATGCGGCTCAAGCGGTCGAGGATCTTCTTCTTGTTGCCGGCGATGTGCGCCATCAGGCACCTCTCGGAACGAGCCGCGCGGAATTGAGGATGAAGGTGAGCTCGGAGCCCACGTGCACCAGCGCCGCGGGCAGCGGCCCCAGGATGCCCACGGCGGCGAGCGCCATGCCGAGCGCGTCGACCACCACCGTGCCCCAGAAGTTCTGGAAGATGATGCGGCGGCAAGCGCGGGCCGTCCGGAGCGCGGCCGCGAAGGCGAGGAGGTCGTCGCCGAGCAGCACGATGCCCGCGCTCTCCTTGGCGACGTCGGTTCCCGAGCCGAGGGCCACGCCCACGTCCGCCGCGAGCAGCGCCGGGACGTCGTTCACGCCGTCGCCCACCACGGCGACGCCGCGGCCGCGCGCCCGCACCCAGGCTTCCTTCTGATCGGGCAGGAGCGACGCGTGCCACTCGTCGACGCCCAGCCGGGCCGCCAGCGCCTCGCTCACGGCCGGAGCGTCGCCCGTGAGCAGGACCGTTCTCAAGCCCATGGCCCCGAGCGCCGCGACCGCGCGCTGGGCGTCGGGTCGGTCGCCGTCGGCGATCGCCAGCGCGCCCAGCCACCTCCCGCTGCGCGCGACCTGGACCTCGGCCGACGCCGCGGCCGCGGGAACCGCGATGCCGCGTGCGGCGAGGAAGGCGCCGTTGCCCACCAGCACAGGTACGCCTTTCACGACACACGAGACCCCGCCGCCGGGGAACGCCTGAAACGCCTCCGCCTCTTCGCAGCCGAGCCCAGCGCGCTCCGCCTCGCGGAGGACGGCCCGCCCAAGCGGGTGCTCGGACCAGCGCTCCGCGGCGGCGGCGGTCGCGAGCAGGTCGCGCGCCTCGACGCCGGCCGCGGGCTGCGTGGTGGTGACCTCCGGCCGGCCCAGCGTCAGCGTGCCGGTCTTGTCGAGGACGATCGTGTCCACGCGAGCGAGCGCCTCGAGGAAGCGGCCGCCCTTCACCACGGCTCCGAGCCGCGCCAGGCGGCCGATGCCTCCGAGGACCGCGAGCGGCGTGCCCGCGGCCACGCCGCAGGCGCCCGCCACGATGACGACCGAGATGGTGGCGACGAGGTTGCGCGACAACAGATAGGTCAGCGCGGCCGCCCCCAGCGCCGCGTAGACGAGGTAGCCCGCGAGGCGGTCCGCCAGCTTCTGCACCGGCGCCTGGCTCGCCTCGGCGACCTCGATGGCGTGGACGATCTTCCCGTAGGCCGTCTCGCGCCCCAGCCGCTCCACCGCCACCCGCAGGCGGCCCTGCTGGTTGAGGGAGCCGGCGAAGACCGGCGAGCCCGTGGCTTTCTCCACGGCCACGGCCTCTCCCGTGACGCTCGATTGGTCGACGAACGAGCGGCCGTCGATCACCGTGCCATCCGCAGGGACGCGGGCACCCGGTCGCACGAGCACGACGTCGCCCGGCCGCAGCAAGGACGCGGGCACGTCGCGCTGTGCCTCGCCCTCGCAGCGGGTGGCCACCTCGGGTAGCGCGGCGAGCAACTGCGAGAGCGCCGCGCGACCTCGGCCCACCGTGAGGTGCTCGAGCTCCTCGGCGATCAGCACGAAGAGCAGGATCACCAGCGCCGTGACGGTCTGCCCGATGGCCAGCGCGGCCACGACGGCCAGCGCCATCGAGAGCTCCATGGTCATGCGCCGCTCGCGCAGCGCCTCGAAGGCCTCGCGCGCCATCGGGTAGCCGCCGACGAGCGCCCCGGCGACGACGAGGAGATTCGGCCCCGGCCACGGGTACCGGCCCCACCAGGCAGCTCCTGCCGCGAGCGCGACGACGGCGATGCGCGCGTCCGCCAGAGCCCCGAAGGCCGCGTGGCCCACCCCGCCGGCCGCCGCCAGAGCCGCGGCCGGAGGCTGCTCCTGGACGAGGGTGGAAGCCATGGGGCGCGGAGCATGTACCCTACCCGGGTACCAGTCAAGTACCCTACCCCGGTATCATTTGCGTTGACTCGGCTGCGGGGCCGTCGTACAAGCCGCACCGAGCGGTGACTTCCCACCCGAACGGCGCGCGGCGGCCTCATGTTCCGACGATTGGCGGCATCGGGGACGTACGCGGTGGCCGCGCTGGGCGGCCTGGCCTCGGCGATGGCCCGGGCCGACGGGCCGGCCGCGCCCCTTCCGCCGCCGGTCGTGGCCTCCACCCAGGGCTCGGGCGAGCCGCTCCACCAGGACTGGTATTCCCTGCACTTCCAGGGCACCGCGTCCGACCAGGCCCATCCCTCCTTCCCGGCCGCGTACTCCGGCACCAACAGCCTGGATCCCGCCGCCGAGAACGCCTTCGCGACGGTGCTCGATCTCTTCGCCGCGGTCCACCCGTGGCCGGGCGCCGTGGTCTGTTTCCAGCCCGAGGTCTCCGGAGGCCTCGGCCTCAGCAGCACGCTCGGCGTCGCCGACTTCCCCAGCGGCGAGGTCTACCGCGTCGGCGATCCGGCGCCGGCCTTCATCGTGGGCCGGGCCTTCGTGCAGCAGACGTTCGGCCTGGGCGGCGGCCGGGTGCAGGTCGAGTCGGGGCCGTGCGTCGTGGCCGGGCCGCGCGACCGCAACGGGCTCACCCTGACCCTCGGCCGGATCAACGGCCCCGATCAGTTCGACGCGAACCCGGTCTCGAACGACCCGCACTACCGCTTCACCAACTGGGGCCTCTGGGCCTCCGCCGCCTACGACTACGCGGCCGACACCCACGGCTACACGTACGGATTGACCGCGGTGCTGGACTGGAACGAGTGGTCGGCGCGGGCCGGCTGGACGCTCGAGCCGCTCTACGCGAACCAGATGCAGATGGACTTCGAGTTCTGGCGCTCGTTCTCGCTCATCCTCGAGGGCGAGCGCCGCTGGACGGTGCACGATCGGCCGGGCGCCGTGCGCCTGCTGGGGGCGCTCAACGTCGCGCGCATGGGCTCGTACGAGGAGGCCTACGACGACCCGCAGTACCACGACGACGTCACCGCGACGCGCGAGTTCGGCCGGCAGAAGTACAACGTGGCCGCCAGCGCCAACCAGGAGCTCGCGCGCGGCCTCTCGGGCTTCGTGCGCGCGAGCTGGGACGACGGCGCCACCGAGACCTGGGCCTTCACCGAGGTGGACCGCTCGCTCGCCCTCGGCGTCGTGCAGACCGGCTGGCGCTGGAAGCGGCCCGACGACGCCGCGGGCGTCGGCTTCGTCGGCAGCCTGCTCTCGCCGCAGCACCGCACGTATCTGGCGTCGGGCGGCTACGGCTACATCATCGGCGACGGCGCGCTCGCCCACTACGGACCCGAGATGGTGGGAGAGATCTTCTACGAGGCGCAGCTCATCCCGAGCTTCGCCGTGGGCGCCGACTACCAGCCCATCGTCAACCCCGCCTACAACCGCGACCGCGGCCCCGTGCAGGTCTTCATGCTGCGCGCGACCGCCTCGTTCTGAGGGAGCGCCGTGACCCGCCCCGGAGCGTTCGTCTCGATCCTGGCCTGCGCGTGGCTCGCGGGCTGCCCCAGCGCAGCGGAGAACGTCTGCGAGGACATCGGCCTCTGCCGCACGCTGGGCAGCGCCGAGATCCAGGCCTGCCAGCGGGAGGTCGACGCCGTGGGCGCCCAGGCCGCCGACGCCGGTTGCGGACCCGAGTTCGACTCGTACTTCGACTGCGCGAGCCAGAGCTACGGCTGCGACGGGAACGTCCCGTCGTTTCCCGGCTGCGATGGCGGCCTGGCGGGGCTCGACGCCTGCCTCGGCGCAGCGGAGGCGCAGACGTCGTGCGGCCAGCTCGCTCGGGCGCTGGCGACCTGCCCGGCACCCCAGGACGCCGGCGTCGCCCCCGTTCCGCAGCCCTGCACGGCCGCCGCGCTGTGCGCCGCCCGGTGCTACCTCGCGGACGTCCCGGACGTCTGCGCTCCGAGCGCCTACGACCTGGGGCAGTTCACGGCCTGTGTCCAGGCCTGCCCCTGAGCCACACCGACGCGAGGTCCGTGAACGTGAATGGGGCGCGCCCCGTCGCGGCGGATCGAGTAGATTGGAGCCCGGAGGGTTTCCATGGCGGCGCTCGCGGAGCTGGAGAAGGCCGGGAAGGTCTACGGCGTCCAGGTGCCCGCGCGGGCGCTGTTCCCGACCGACCTCGCGATCGCCGCGGGCGAGATCACCTGCATCCTCGGACCGAGCGGCTCCGGCAAGACGACGCTGCTGAACCTCCTCGGCGGCCTCGACGGGCCCAGCGAAGGCAAGGTGGTGGTCGACGGCCGGGACCTCGGCTCCCTCTCGCGCCGCGGGCTCACGCTGTTCCGCCGCGCGAGCGTGGGCTTCGTGTTCCAGTTCTTCAACCTCGTGCCGAGCCTCACGGCGCGCGAGAACGTGCTCGTCGCCGCCGAGCTCGCGGGCGGCAAGCGCGCCGACGCCGACGGCTGGCTGGCGCGCGTGGGACTCGCGGGCCTCGAGGATCGGTTCCCGTCCGAGCTTTCCGGCGGCCAGCAGCAGCGCGTGGCCATCGCGCGCGCGCTCGCGAAGAAGCCGCGGCTGCTCCTCGCCGATGAGCCGACGGGCGCGCTGGACCACGCAGCGGGGGCCCAGATCGTCTCCCTGCTCGTCGACGCGGGCCACGCCGACCACTGCGCCGTGGTGCTCGTCACGCACGACGAGACGCTCGCGGCGGCGGCCGATCGCGTCCTGCGGTTGCGCGACGGCAAGGTCGTCGCCGACGAGCGCCGGGCCTGAAACGTGGTCCTCACCCGCAAGCTGCTGCGGGAGCTCGCCCGCGCGAAGGGCCAGACCGCGGCCGTCCTGACCGTCACCGGGGTGGGCGTGTTGCTCTTCGTCGCCTCGGCCGCCGCCTACCAGGACCTGCGCGACAGCTATGCCCGCACCCAGCGCGAGCTCGCCCTCGCCGGCCTGCACGTGGACGTGACGCGCGCGACCCCCGACGACGTCCGCCGCGCGGGCACCCTGCCCGGCGTGCAGGAGGCCGACGCGCGCGCGGTGGCCGAGCTGCCGGCGGCGGTCGGCGATCACCGCGTGGCGCTGCGGGTGCTGTCGCTCCCCGATTCGGGCCAGCCGCGCCTCGACCGCGTGCTGGTGCTCTCGGGGAAGCTGCCCACGGGCCCTTCGGAGATCCTGCTGGAGAAGCACCTGGCCCAGCACCACCACCTGGCCGCGGGCGACTCGCTCGTCGTCATGAGCGGCGGCGTGCGGCGCTCCCTCACCGTCTCGGGCGTCGGCGAGAGCGCGGAGTACCTGTGGGTCACGCGCGACGAGAACGACATCTTCCCCGACCCCGACGCCTTCGGCGTGGCGTGGATGAGGCGAAGCTCGCTGCGCGCGCTGGCCGCCGTCCTGCTGCCGGGATCGCCCGGGCTGCCCGGGCTCGCGATCGCGGCGGACGACGACTCGAGCAACCAGCTGCTGCTGGACCCGGCGGCGCCGGCCGACGACGCGGCGGTCCTGTCGGCGCTGAAGGCGTCGCTCGGGCCGGACGCCGTGCTCGCGGCCACGCCGGCCGCGAAGCTGCCCGGCATCAGGCTGCTCGAGATGGACGTCGACGGCTACAAGCAGATGGCGGCGTTCTTTCCGATCTTCTTCCTCGGCGTGGCCGCGTTCATCCTGGCTTCCATCCTCGCCCGGCTGGTGGACGCGCAGCGGCCGATCATCGGCACGTTCGCCGCGCTGGGGGTGGGACGCGCGCGCCTGCTCGCACACTACCTCGCCTTCGCCCTCGTGCTGGGCGGCGCCGGGGCGCTGCTGGGCGCCCTGGCGAGCATTCCCCTCTCGCCCGCGATGACGCGGGCCTACGCCGAGGACCTCGGCATTCCCTTCGTCGCCTCGCGGATGCACTGGGATCTGGTGGCGTACGGCCTCGTCACCGCGCTCGCCGTCGCGCTCCTCGCCGGCCTCGTGCCCGCGCTGCACGCGAGCGGCCTGCCGCCGGCCGAGGCCATGCGCCCACCCAAGCCCAGCGCCGGGCCCCTCGCGAAGGCGGCGCGCCGGCTCGGCGGCCCGCTATCGCTGCGGCTCGCCACCCGCGATCTGCTCGGCCGGCCGCTGCGCAGCCTGAGCACCACCGTGGGCGTCGCCGCCGCGCTGGTGCTCGTCCTCGCGACGGGCGGGCTGCTCGACTCGATGGCCACGATGCTGGACGCGATCTTCGGCGGGTCGCGCCGCTACGACGTCCGCGTGGACCTCGCGGCGCCCGAGCCCCTCGCGGCCGTCCAGCAGCGCTTCTCGGCGCTCCCCGGCGTCGCCCACGTCGAGGGCCTCGTGGCCGCCCCGGCCTCGCTGAGCGCGGGAACGCACACGGCCACCGCGCTGCTGCAGGGATTGCCGGCGGGCAGCTCGCTGCTGCGCTCGCTCGATCTCGACGGGCAGGTCGTCGATCCCGCGCCCGGCGGCGTCGTGCTCACGCGCGCGCTGGCCCGCTCGCTGGGGGTGAAGCCGGGCGACACGGTGCGCCTCCGGATTGCCCCTCTGCCGGAAGCGGCGTCGTTCCGCGTGACGGGCTTCGCCGACGCCGCGCTCGGCAAGACCGCGACGGTGGGATTGGCGGATCTGCAGCGCGACTTCGCGATGGCGGGCGAGGTGACGTCGGTGGCGTTGAAGGCGGCGCCGGGACAGGCGGCGGCGCTCGACCGCGCGGTCTCGCAGCTGCCCGAGGTCGCGCACGTGGAGAACGCCTACGCCCTGCGCGAGCAGATGAGCGGTCTGATGGCGCTCGGCTGGGTCTTCCTCTTCGTGATGCTCGGCGCAGGCGTCGTGCTGGCCTCGGCCATCCTCTTCAACACCGCCACGCTCGGCATCCTCGAGCGGCGCCGCGAGCTCGCCACGCTGCGCGCGCTCGGCCGCACGCTGCGCGAGATCGGCGCCGGCCTCACGGTGGAGCACGCGGGCCTCGCCGTGATCGGCCTCGGCCTCGGGCTGCCGCTGTCGATCCTCGCGACCAAGCGGTTCCTGGCCCTGTACTCCAGCCAGCTCTTCACCCTGCCGTTCGTCTTCACCGCGCGCACGGTCCTCACCGCCTGCCTGGGGGTGGTGGGCGTGCTCCTCGTGGCGCAGTGGCCGGCGCTGCGCGAGGTCGCGCGCACCTCGCTCGCGGAGGCGGTGCGCGTGCGCGACGGCTGAGTCGCCGCCGCGCCGAAGTGGAAGTTGCATCAAGTTGACAAGCAAGGGACCTTCACGCACACTCCCGCCCCTATGGTGCGCAAGCTCGCCAGCGGCCTGCTCTTGGCCTGCTTCTTCGCGACGCTCGTGCTCGCCGCGCGCCACAACCACTTCCTCGACCAGACGGAAGACGGCACCGAGGCCGCCTGCATCCTGTGCAGCGGCGCGATCGCCACGAGCCCGCCGCTGCCCGTCCTGGAGCCGGCTCCGCAGCCGGCCTTCCGGAGGATCGTCGCGGCGCCGGCCGTGCCGCCCATCCCCTACCTCCTGAAGCTCGACCACTCGGGCGGCGCGCCGCCCCTGCCGGCCTAGCTTTCCCGCACAGGGCGGTCCGTCGCAGTCGTCTCGATCCCCGATCGAGAGCCGAGGCTCCGCTCAGCCGCGGTTCACACCCTTTTCGATCCAAGGAGGCACCTTGCCGCTCATCGGACACCTTCGCGAAATCCTCCTCGACCTCCACGCGTCGTGGATTCTCTGGTTGCTCATCGGCCTCTCGATCGTGAGCGTCGTGCTGATCGTCGAGCGCGCGATCTTCTTCTCGGGCCTCAAGGTCGAGGTCCAC
>DATJNL010000441.1:0-27453 GCA_035508175.1 Myxococcales bacterium | reverse complement strand
AGTCGGCGATCTGCACGATGTCCGTCACGCCGCCGGTGGCACCCGCGGTGTAGGCACCCGCGGTGGTGATGGAGCCGCCGGACGGGTGCGTCGGCAACGTGAAGACGTAGCCGGTGCCGCTGCCGCCCGCGGCCGCGAGCGGCTGCGCGTAGGCGCTGCCGACGGTCGCGTCGGGCAGGCTCGGGGTGGTGATGCGCAGCGCGCCGCCCGTGCCGCCGCCGCCCGAGCTCGAGCCCGCGGCCGTGCCGCCGCTGCTCGAGCCCGAGGCCGTGCCGCCCGTGCCCGTCGCGGCGCCGCCGGACGTGCTCCCCGAGGCCGAGCCCGACGCCGCCGACGTGGTGCCGGCGCCGCTGCCCGAGGACGAGCCCCCGGACGAGCTCGAGCCGACGCTGCCGCCCGAGCTGGCGTGGGCGCCGGTGGTCGCGCCGGTGCCCGTGCCCGAAGCGCCCGTGGCGCCGCTCGACGCGCCCGAGGTGCCGCTGACGACGCCGCTCGGCCCGCAGGCGGCGAGGACCAGCAACCCGGCCAGCAGATGAAGTGGTCTCATGCGAGGAGGTCTCCCGCCGCGCACGTTACCACGCCGGCGCGAGCTACGCGGCCTTTGCGCCCTCGACGACCGGCAGCAGCCGCCGCCGCCAGTTCGAGACCGCGCGCAGCGTGGCGAGCACCGAGTAGACGCCCCACTGCACGCGGTTCACGAAGAGGAAGTCGCGCGGCAGGTTCATGCGGAACTTGTTCGGGTTGTCCACGACCAGCGTGCGCCAGGTGCGCGCGACGAAGGCCTCGGTGAACAGGTAGGGCTCGTCCTTCAGCCACGGCTCGTAGATCGCGCGCGTCATCCGGTAGTGGTAGTCGAAGTCGTACTTCGCGGGGTCCGGCGCGAAGCCCAGCTCCACCACGCAGCGGTCGAAGGTGGCGCGGTCGCCGAACGTGCAGGCGAGGCAGAGCCGCTTCCACTGCGCGATGAACGAGGGCGCGTAGCGCTTCACGCAGCCGAAGTCGAGGAACACGACCTGGCCGGGCGCGAAGAGGTAGTTGCCGGGGTGCGGGTCGGCGTTGAAGAGGCCGTGCCGGAAGATCGACACCATGGCGAAGTCCCAGATGGCCTCGCCGGCGCGGTCGCGCTCCTCCTGGCTCGCGGTGGCCGCGAACTCGGCGAAGCGCTTGCCCGGGGCGAAGCGCGTGGTGAGCACGCGGGTCGCGCTCAGCGCGGGGACCACCTCGGGGATGACCATGTCGGCGCGGTCGGCGTAGAGCCGACGGAACTCCTCCTGGTTGCGCGCCTCGACGCGGTAGTCGCACTCCTCGAGCAGCCGCTCGCGCAGCTCCTCGTAGATCGCGCCGTGGTCCTGGTGGCGCAGCACCACCGAGCCGAGCGCCTGCAGCGCGCCCGCGCTCTTGAGATCCGCCTCGATGGCCTGCGCGATGCCCGGGTACTGCACCTTCACCGCCACGTCGAGGCCGTCCCGCGTGCGCGCGCGGTGCACCTGCCCGATGGACGCCGCCGCGAAGGGCCGCTCGGCCCACTCGGCGAAGAGCTCCTTCGGCGGCTTGCCGAGCTCGGCGGTCACGACGCGGTCGATCACCTCCGGCGTCATCGGCGGCGTCGAGTCCTGGAGTCCCGCGAGCGCCTCGCGCGCCGCCTGGGGCATCGCGAAGTCGAGGTAGCTCGCGACCTGCCCCGCCTTCATGGCGAGCCCCTTCATCT
This sequence comes from Myxococcales bacterium, assembly GCA_035508175.1. Lineage (GTDB taxonomy): Bacteria > Myxococcota > Myxococcia > Myxococcales > JAKAPL01 > DATJNL01. The sequence goes on along the minus strand of DATJNL010000441.1, from coordinate 25,745 downwards.
CGCCGAGCGTGGCCGCGACGCGCTTCGCGATGGCCTGCTGCGTGGCCGGATCCACCGCGAGCGAGGCGCCCTTCCCGCTCGCGAGCTTGCCGAGCTGCCCCGCCGCGAGCCGCGCCGCCGCGCCCGCGGCCATCCCCGATTGCCGCGCGGTGCGCGACAGCCACGACGTCGCGAGCGACTTGAGGCCTTTGGGTTCGTCCGCCACCGGGCAATCCTATACAATCGACGCGTGGCCGACGACAGAACCGAGCGCATCGTCGACGCGCGGCTGAAGCTGCGGGCGCGCTTCCTGCAGAAGATGCAGGCGACGCGCGACGCCGCGCCCGAAGGCTCGGGCCCCCCCAACGCGCACGGCCTGCCGCAGCTCCCGCCCGGCCAGACGCTGGCCAAGGGCTGGCCCGTGCTCGACCTGGGCCAGCAGCCGGACGTCCCCACCGACCGCTGGGAGCTCGTCGTCGACGGCGCGGTCGAGGCGCCGGTGCGGCTCTGCTGGAAGGACTTCCTCGCGCTGCCGCAGGTCGCCGACACGAGCGACTTCCACTGCGTGACCACGTGGAGCAAGCTCGGCATCCGCTGGAAGGGCGTGCAGCTCGGCGCCGTGCTCGCGCTCGCGCGCCCCACCGAGGCCGCGAGCCACCTGCTGTGCCATGCCTACGACGGCTACACGACCAACCTGCCGCTCGAGGAGGCGCTGAAGGACGACGTGCTGCTCGCGCACACCGCCGACGGCGCGCCGCTGCCGCTCGAGCACGGCGGCCCGGTGCGCGTGATCACGCCGCAGCTGTACGCGTGGAAGGGCGCCAAGTGGATCCGCCGGCTCGAGGTGACGGCGGGCGACCGCCCGGGCTTCTGGGAGCGGCGCGGCTACTCCAACACCGCGCACCCGTGGCGCAACGATCGGTATTCCTGAAAGGATCGGGGAGTCGTCGCCTTGACATGTCGGCTCGCTCCCTGGGACATTCGAGCCGTGAGGAGGAGGTCCCTTTCTGCGGCCGTCCTGCTCTTCGCGAGCTGCTTCGCTCCCCAGCAGGACGTGCCGGTTCAGACCTGCGCCAAGTGCCCCGAGGGCACGAGCGGCGGCGGCCGCAGCAGCGGCGCATCGACCGGCGGCAGCGCGGCGGGCAGCTCCACGGGCGGAGTCGGCAGCTCCAGCGGTGGTACGGCAGGCGGCAGCTCGAGCAGCGGCGGAAACGCGAGCGGCGGAAGCACGGGGGGAACCACCGGAGGCCCGGCGGATGCAGGACCGCTGACCGGTACGGTGTGCCCCGACGGGTCGGTTCCCTTCGGCGGGTTCATTCAGGATCTCTGCCAATCACTTGCCGTGCACGGCAAGGTGCCGCTTGGCGGCGTGCAGGTCGCAACCCTGCCGCCATGGGGTGCAAACGTGAGCAGCCCGGACGGCGGCTATTCCATCTGCCTACAGCCCGACACGCGGACCACGCTCCTCTATTCAAAGTCGGGCTACATCGACGCCTACTCTGCCCAGGTCGAGGTGAACGCCGGCACCCCCATCAATGGGGTCGAGGGGACAATCGCCATGGTATGCAACAGCGCCATCGCGGCCTACGAGGCGCAGACGTCTCTCGTCCCGCCGTTCGATCCCGGGAAGGCCGCGGTCTACGTCTTGTGGGCGCCTCTCGAGCTGACGTCGCCCTGCGGGGGCGAGGAGGACGGCGGCGACGCCGGGCTCGTCTCCGATCAGGCAGGGTGGACCTTCCAAGCTTTCCTGGCCGACGGCGGGCTCCCTCCCGACGGCGGGTGGCCCGTCGGCTACTTTGACTACTCAGGCGCGCTCCAGTCCAGCGGCCAGACCTTCGCGTCGGGACAGGCCCTGATCTATGACATCGATCCAAGCGCCGGGTACATCATGATTCAGGCCACCAAACCCGGCTACACCGCGCTCTGTCCTCTGCTAGACACGAGTGGCGTGGGCGGATTCACTGGTCTCGTCTCCGTCGAGCCAAACGCCTTCAGCTTCTTCCCCTATGCCGTACCCTGAGCCGCCGTGAAGTGGGCTGCGACCGCGGCTGCCGCCGGCGTAGCCTTTGGCGCCGGGTGCCCCCTCCCAGAAGCAGGGAGATACTTCCTCTGTCCGAGGGCCGATGCGGGTTATTGCGACTCGAGCAACGGCCCGCTGGTGATCGCCGGTGGCAGCAACTCCGGCGGCAACTCCTCGGGTGGCAGTACCTCCGGGGGGCTCACATCCGGCGGCACTTCCACCGGCGGGAGTTCGGGCGGCACGGAGCCCGACGCCGGCTGCGTGACCCTGAGCGCGGGCTTCAACATCGACCCGCGTTACGGGTTGTCGGCCGTGTACGCATACAACGGCAGCGCGACGGGGAAGGCGTGGCAGCGGGTGTTTGCCATCGGCGGCATCACTCCGTCGGGCAAGCCCACCACGGAAGTAGAGTATCAAGACCTCGACACGACTGGGCTCGAATGGCTCCCGGCCGGAAATCTTGTGACTCCCCGCGCCTACTTTCCTGTGGTGTGGGAGCCAAACAACCTGGGTCTCGTCGCCTTCGGTGGCATCGAAAGCGCAAATGTGCCGCTGACGTCCATGGAGCTCTTTGACCTGAGTGGCGCGCCCGATTCGGCCGCGACCTGGACGCAGGACGCGGGCACTTCGGCGCCCACGCTGCCGCCATCGCTTTTCCCGAATGGCCTGTACGCTCAGGGGGCGGTGATGCAGAACATCGAGACGATACTCACCTGTGGCGGCGTTTCGGGCGGCACGACGCTGGGAAGCTGTGCCCGTCTGGTCGGCTATGGGTTCGATGCCGGACCAAACCCCAACGGCACGGTCTCGGACGGCTTCACCTGGGCAGATTCCGGCTGGCAGGCCGCTCCTTCGATGACCTCGGACCGACGCGACTTCTGCATGGCGATCGACCCCACCGGTGGGATCTACGCCGTCGGCGGAAGCGGCTCCGCCAACCGAGGCGTCGCCACGACCTGGGAGTTCTTCGACGGTAGCAGCTGGGCTTGCCCGGGGACTTGTCCCCAGCTGAGCCTGCCGCGCATCGACGCCGCGGCCGCGGTGACCACCTGTCCTGGACAAACGGCCAAGGATACCTGTCTCTATGTGACCGGAGGCCACTCGCAGCTCGGCGACCCAGTTGGGAGCATCAGCGTCGAGTACCTCGATCTGGGCCACATGGACGCCGGCTGGCAGGGCGCGGCCGGCATGACTTATCCTCGCTGGGGCCACGCGGCCGTCACGCTCCCCGACGGGAAAATCGAGGTCCTCGGCGGCATCAGCGACGGCTGTATGCTGGGAGCGGTCGAGGAGTACGATCCCTCGGCCAACAGCTGGCAAACCGCCGGAGAGTAGTTGGACCATGTCCACCCTTACCGCCTTGGCCCTGATGCTTGCGGCCCCAACCTCCGAATCGGCTGCAAAACTCGTCGACGAGGGCGTCGCTTTCTATCGCAACTTCCAGGACACGCGCGCAGAGGCAAAGCTGCGGGCCGCTCTTCTAGTGGAGCCTCCGGCGCAGCTGCTTGCACAGGCGCACCTGTACCTCGGTCTGATCGCCTTCAACGCCCTGAAGCCCGTCGAGGCGCGGAGTGAATTCGAGCTGGCGATCGCCGACGACTCGACGATTGAGCTCCCCATTCAGGCGTCGCCCAAGGCGCGCATCGCCTTCGCAGAGGCACGGGCGGATCTCGCGAACCAGCTCGCCCGGGTGGTGCCAGCGCCAGCCTTGCCGGTCGCGCTCACCGATCCTTATGCGGAGGTGGCGAAGCCCACGCCGCGTTCGCACGCGCTTGGCTGGACGCTCGGCGCCTTGGGAGTCGCCGCGGCAATCGTCGCGGTCGTCGGCGCGATGGAGGTCGTGAGCTACGACTCGTTCGTGGGCTCGGTCAACGCGGCGCCGGGCAGCGTGACCGCGTCGGCGGCGGCCTCGGCGCGCGCGTCGGCGCAAGGGTGGCAGGTCGCTGCGCCGATCTGCGGGGCGTTTGCGGTGGCCGGTGTCGTGACGGCGGCCGTGACGTGGTAAGACGCTCGCCGATCTGGGCGCTCGCCGTCCTGCCCGGCTGCCTGTCGTCGTTTCACAGTGGCGCCCTCGCCTGCGACGCAACCGGCGGCTGCCTCGACGGCTGGAACTGCATCGGGGGTCTTTGCTGGGCGCCCGGCACAGCACCGGATGCTGGGATGAGCGGCACAGGAACAACCGGTGGTACGTCCGGCGGCTCGTCCAGCGGCGGCTCCAGTGGCGGCAGTTCGGGCGGCACCACGCCCGACGGCGGTTGCGTGACGCTGACTACCGGCTTCAACATTGACCCGCGTTACGGGCTCACCGCCGTCTACGCTGACGACGTCGTCACCTTTGGCTCCTGGCAGCGAGTGTTCGCGATCGGCGGAATCGACGCCGAGGGGACGCCTACCTCCGAGGTCCAGTACCAGGACCTCGACACGACAGGACTTCAGTGGCTTCCTGCGGGGCATCTCGTGACACCGCGCGCATATTTTCCGGTGGTCCGGCAGCCTCAACTGGGCCTGATCGCTTTCGGCGGCATGGAGAGCGGACTCGCGAATGGCTTCCTTTCCAGCATGGAGTTCTTCGACCTGAGCAATCCCCCCGATTCAGCGGTACTCTGGAGCCAGAACGCCAGCTCGACCCTGCCGCTGCCCATTTCGCTCTACCCGAACGGCCTGTACGGCCACGCGGCGGTCATGGAGAGTCCCGACACGATTCTGACGTGCGGGGGCGTCTCCGCAGGAACGGCGCTAGGGAGCTGCGCGCGCCTCACCGGCTACACCTACGACGCCGGCCTCACGGTGAACGGCGCGATCTCCGTCGGCTTCACCTGGTCCGACGCCGGCTGGCAGGCATCTCCGTCGATGACCACTGCTCGGCGAGACCTCGCCATGGCAATCGACGCCGACGGAGGCATCTATGCCGTGGGCGGGAGCGGGCCTGCCGGAGATGTCGCGAACACCTGGGAGTACTTCGGAGGCACTAGCTGGAAATGCCCAGGAAGTTGTCCTCAGCTGAACCTTCCCCGCATTGACGCGGCAGCGGCCGTGACCACTTGCCCTACCGGCCGCGGCAGCTGCCTCTACGTCACAGGTGGACACCCGCAGCTTGGCGATCCGCAGGGAAGCGTCAGCGTCGAATACCTCGATTTTGCCAACGAGAGCGCCGGCTGGCAGGTCGCTGCGGGCATGACCTACCCCCGCTGGGGCCACGCCGCCGTGACGCTGCCCAGCGGCAACATCGAGGTCATCGGCGGCGTCAGTAATGGTTGCGTCCTGGGCGCCGTCGAGGAATACGACCCCACGGTCAACACCTGGACGATCGCCGGGGAGTAGCCCCCTCGCCCGCTCCGTCGAATCCCGCACTTCGCCGTTTGCCGCGCCCGGCGGGATCGGGTAACTTCGCGCGCTCGCGTGGCCGACTCCGCCCCCATGTCCGCCGACAGGAACTGGAACCCGTTCTCCGCGGCCTTCTGGGTGGGCCCGCTGGACCTGCGGCCGCTCGGCCTCTTCCGCATCACCTTCGGCTTCATCGTCACCGTGGCCACCGCCGACATCGGCGGGATCCTGTACCCCATCATCTCGGACGCCGGCGTGATGCCGCGCAGCGCGCTCCTCGGCGGCATCGCGCGCGGCAACCGCTTCTGCCTCTTCGACGTCGCCGGGCCGTACTGGGTCACGATCCTGCTCTACGTCCTGGCGGTCGCCTGCTGCATCGCCTTCACGGTGGGCTGGCACTCGCGCCTCTCGAGCATCCTCACCTTCCTCTTCGTCTGCGGCATCCACGAGCGAAACCTGCTGGCGTTCGACGGCGCCGACAACGTGATCCGCGTGATGCTCTTCTGGGCGATGTTCATGCCGCTCGGCGCGCGCTACTCGGTCGACGCGGTGCTCCGCTCCGCCAAGGGCAAGGAGACGATCACCCACGCGCCCGCCTTCCCCATGCGCATCGGGCAGATCCAGATCGGCTGGGTCTACCTGAACAGCTTCATGCACAAGTGGGGCGGCGGCTCGCAGTGGCACGACGGCACCGCGCTGCACTACGCGCTCGGCCTCGACCACCTGTTCACGCGCGACCTGGGGCAATGGCTCTTCGAGAAGCGCTGGTTCTACATGCCCGGCACCTACTTCACGGTGCTCATGGAGGGCAGCTTCCTGGTGCTGTGCTTCTTCCCGTTCTGGCAGCCCAAGCTGAAGGCCGTCGCCCTCGTCATGGGCACCGCGCTGCACGCGGGCATCTGGGCCACCATGAACGTGGGCAATTTCTCGTACCTGATGCCGCTCACCTTCCCGCTCCTCTTCGAGCCGGAGTGGGCCGAGAAGGCCGTGGGCCTCACGCGCGCGCTGGTCGGCAAGGGCGTCACCAAGGTCTACTACGACGGCCTCTGCCCGCTGTGCCGCGAGACGGCGGCGGCGCTGCGCAGCCTCGACCCCTTCGGCGCGCTCGCGCTCGTGGACTTCCGCGAGAAGGGCGCGCTCGCCGGCATCCCCAACGTGAACAAGAGCGAGCTCGAGCAGCGCATGCACACCGTGTCGGAGGACGGCCGCGTGCTCGCCGGCTTCGACGCGGTGAAGCAGGTGGCGCGCCGGCTCCCGGCCACCTGGCTGCTCGGCTGGCTCGGCGACGCGCCGGGCGCGAATGCGCTGGGCCGGCCCCTCTACGATCGCATCGCGAGCCGCCGCAAGCTCCAGCACCGCGCCGCCGACTCCGGTGGACCGACCCCGGCCGAGCCGGAGTGGAAGCTGCGCGATCTCGTGCCCGACTGGCTGTGGGAGCTGGGCACCTGGGCCATCCGCGGCGCCCTCGTCGTGCTCATGTTCGGCTGCCTGTGGTTCGCGCTGCCGACCGACGCGCAGATCATCATCCCGCGGCTCCACGTGGGTGACCTGCAGCTCTTCCCCGCGGTCACCCGCAAGGTCCCCGACATGCCCGAGCAGTTCCACGAGGTCATCCAGGAGCTCGAGCTGTGGCAGGTCTGGGACATGTTCTCGCCCAACCCGATGGACACCGACATCTGGCTGCGCGGCGAGGGGCAGCTCACCGACGGCGAAACGGTGGACGTGCTGCACGGCCTCGATGGCGGCCCGCTGCCACCGCCCATCCCGCACTTCGTGTTCAGCCGCTGGACCAAGTGGATCAACAACATCGCCTACACGCAGCAACCCACGCTGCTCGAGTTCGGCCGCTTCATCTGCCGCGAATGGAACAACTCGCGCCCGTCCTGGCGGCCGGCGCTCAAGACCTTCAAGATCTACCGCGAGCAGCGCCGCACCCCCGCGCCGAACACGAAGCCGGTGCCCTGGGGCGAGGACATGATCTGGGATCACCATTGCTTCTAACCGCAGGCGGTCCGCGTGACGCGCGTCGTTCCGCGCGAGGTCGCCCGTAGCCTCTGCCGGGGAAGGGCCGGACTGAGCGGTCCTCGCGTTCCGTGCGGCTGCTGACACTCCTCCTCGGCCTCCTTCCCCGCGCGTTCAGGCTCTGGATCGGGGAATCGCTCGGCTCGCTCGCCTACTCCCTCGGCATCCGGCGGCGCGTGACGCTCGACAACCTCGCCCTCGCGCTCCCCGAGGTTCCCGCGATCGATCGCCGCCGCATCGCGCGGGGCGCGTACCGCAACGCCGGCGCCGGCATCCTCGACTTCGTGGGCACGAAGCCGCGGGAGCTCGAGCGCCTGCTCATCTTCGACGGCTTCGAGCTCTTCGAGCGGCTCTTCGCCGAGAAGAAGGGGGTCGTGGTGGCCTCAGCGCACCTCGGCTCCTGGGAACTCCTCGCCGCGGCCGCGGCCATGCGCGGCGTGCCGCTCAACCTCGTGACCCGCACGCTACGCGGCGGCGCCAACGAGGAGCTCGTCGCCGCCCGCGCACGTTCCGGCCTACGCGAGATCCCCGCCCGCGGCGCCCTGCGCGAAGGGGTGAAGCGGCTGCGGCGCGGCGAGGTGGTCGTCAACCTGCTCGACCAGAACATGCTGCCCAAGCGCGGCATCTTCGTGGACTTCTTCGGCGTGCCGGCCTGCACCACGCCCGCCGCGTCGCTGATGGCGCGGCGCACCGGAGCCCCGACCATTCTCGCCGTGGCGCTGAACGAGCCTGACGGCCGCGTGCGCTTGCACGTGGAGGGTCCTTTCGAGATGCCGCAAACCGGCAAGGCCGCCCAGGACGTGCGCGCGCACACGCAGGCGCTCGTCCTGGCCATCGAGAAGCAAATCCGCGCACGCCCCGAGCAGTGGCTCTGGCTGCACCGGCGCTGGAAGACGCGCCCCACGGCCGGCTGACGCACGCCTCTTCTAGCGGCTGCGCGCCACTCGCGCGGCGACCCGAGCTTTCAGCCAGGCGTCGACCTCGGTGAGCTGGCGCGCCTTCCACGGGAGCTGCGAGAGCTCCTCCCGCGCTTGCCGCGCGAGCTCGGCGGCCCGGTCCGGGTCGCCGCCGGAGGCCACGAGCGCCTTCGCCAGCGTGAACCGAACGGCCGCTAGCTCACCGGCACTGGGCTGGTGGCGCGCGAGCAGCTCCTGCGCCCGATCGAGCAGCGGCAACGCCTCCTTCGGCCGACCGAGTGCCGTCAGCGCTGCGGCGAGATGCTGCAGTGGATCGGCGGGGAACACCGTCGCGCCGCTGCCGCCTTGCTCGTACGTGGCGATCGCGCGCCGCAGCACCGGCTCCGCGAGCGCGGCTTTGCCGCTCGCCTCGAGGATATCGCCCACCAGCGCCAGATCTTGAGCACAGAGGATCGACCGCGCCCCGAGCGCCTTCGTGTGGATCGCGAGCGCTGTCCTGGCGAGCGGCAGCGCCTCGGCCATGCGCCCCTGCCCGTAGCGCACCAGCGCGAGGTCGTAGGTGAGCTCGCCGCTCCAACCGCCGCTCGGGGCCACTGCAGTTCCCACGAGCGCTTGCCCGCGCCGCACCGCGGCTTCCGCCTCGTCGAAGTGGCCGGTCCAGGCGCACGATTCGGCCAGGGGTGGGAGGAGCGTCCCGTCCTTCGCACCGGGCCCCAGGACCTGGTCGGTCTGATCGAGCGCCTCACGCAGGCGGTCGCGCGCCTCTTCGAAGCGGCCGATGTTGTCGTAGGCAACGCCGAGCTTGGTGAGCGCGGCGAGCGTCTGCGGGTGGTTCGGGCCGAGGGCCTGGTCGAGGAGCCGGTAGGCCCTTTGCGCGTGGTCGATCGCGGCCTGGTCCTGCCCCTGCACCTCCGCGAGCGCGGCCGCGGAGCCCTCCACGAGCCCTTCCGTGTACCCGTCACCGCCCACCCGTTCGAGGCAGGCGCGGGCGCGCGCGAGCCACTGCTCGGCGTCGGCGGGCCGGCCGCCGTAGCAACCGTTGAGCGCGAGGAGCGCCGCGGCCTGCGCGGCGGTCAGGTCCGCGCCCCCCGCCTCGGCCGCGTTCTCGGCGTCGAGGAGGCTGCGGTCGGAGGCCGCCTGGTCGCCCACCGTGCGCTGCGCCAAGCCCTGCACGTAGAGCGCCTTCGCCTCGAGCGGCCGGTAACGCAGGGCGCGCGCCCGCATCGCGATGACGCCCGCCTCCTCGCTTGCCTCCTTCGGCTTGCCCGTCACCGCCTCGACCGCCGCCCGCGAGAGGTCGAGGCGCAGCCCCTCGACCTCCGCGCGCACGTGCGGGTCCGTGGGTAGCCGCGGCAGCTCTGCGAGGACGTGGGGATCGGCACAGCGCGCGGGCGGCAGCAAGCCCGCGAGGGCGTCTCCGGCGCCGGCAGCGCTGCCGCGATCGGCGTGCGAGAGCGCCTCGACGAGGGCTCGGAAGTCGAGCCGCTGCCGCCCGAGGCAGGTGAGACGGGAGAGGGTCGCCTCGTCCCCGCGCGTGCGCTCCGCCTCGTGGCAGGCCGCCTCCTGCGAGCGAGTCCAGTCGGCGGCATAGGCGTCGAGCGCGCGCACCAGCGCCGCCGAGCTGGCACCGAGGCGCGCCCGCACCGCCTCACGGGCGTCGCCATTCCAGACGCCGCCGAGCTGCGAGGCGTCATCGCAGCCTGCGATGGCCGGAGGCCCACGCGCGCGCAGCAGGCCGACCAGCGCGACGATCGCCGCCGCAGCCGCCGCCGCCCCGAGGCCCAGCGCGGCGCGGCGCACGGGGCTGCGGGAGAGCGCCGCGAGCAGCCCATCCATTGTCGGGAAGCGCTCCGCGGGCTCGGTCGAGAGGCCGCGCACGATCGCTTGCTTCACGAAGCGCGGCACGTCCCGTCCCTTGCGCGGCTCCCGAAGTTGCGGGCGCTTCTCGAGCTCGAGGTTGCCGTGGAACGGCCGCACGCCGAACAAGGCCTCGTAGAGCGCCACGCAGAAGCTGAACTGATCGCTGCGCGGGTCACCGGTGCCGCCCATGGCCTGCTCGGGCGCCATGTAGCGCGGTGTGCCCATCACCGTGCCCGCGCGCGTGATGGGCGCCGCCAGCGACGGACCCGGCGGGTCCTCGCTCGCGTTCGAGGGCAGCCCGGGATCCGGCGCCTGGCCCACCGCTCGCGCCACCCCGAAGTCGGTGACTCGCGCACGCCCGTCGCGGCCGACGAGGACGTTCGAGGGCTTGAAGTCGCGGTGGACCAGTCCCACGGCGTGCGCAGCGGCCAGGCCACGCCCGGCCTGGACGAACACCGAGAGGATCTCGCGCCAGCCGCGGTCGCGCTCGGCGAGCCACTCGCGCAGCGTCGCCCCCTCCACGCGATCCATCACCAGGTAGACCTTGGCCTGGTACTGCCCCGCGTCGTGGACCGCCACCACGTTCGGGTGGTCCAGCCGCGCCATCGCCTGGGCCTCGCGGAGAAGACGCGCCTGCCAGTCCGCCGCCCCCTCGGAGCTCTCGTGCTCCGCCCGCAGCAGCTTCACCGCGACCTTGCGGTCGAGCTCCGGGTGGTAGGCCACGTACACCGCGCCCATCCCGCCTTCCCCCAGCCGCTCGAGGAGCACGTAGGGCCCGATCTTCTCGACCACGGGATTGGGCCCGGAGACCACGCCGGGATCGAGGGGCACCTTGCCGTGGAGGTCGCGCGTGGCGTCGTCGAGCGCGCCCACCGCGCGCGTCGGACCGGTCTGCAGATCGAGCAGCTCCGCCAGCGCGGCGGCGCAACGGCCGCATCCCTCGAGGTGCGCGCGCGCCGCCGAGAGCGCGGGCTCCCCCAGCCTTCCCACCGCCACCCGCTCGAGGGTCTCGCGATCGAGACACTCGCCCATCCTATCGCCACAAGCGGTGCCTGACACGGCCTCCCGCGGCTCAATTCGTCGAGAGGTGCTCCGAGACCCCGGATGAACCCGCCATCCCCGCCTCGCTCGCGAGCTCACGGTAGCGGCGGTAGCGCTCGGCGATCTCCTCGCGCGACGCGGCGACGAGCTTGGCGTACCGCTCCGGATCCTGCTGGGCGACCACGCGGAAGCGGCTCTCGTTGCGCATGTAGTCGGCGACGTCGATCTTCGGCGGAGCGCTGTCGAGCTTGAAGGCCGGTTCGCCGCGCGCCTGCCGCCGTGGGTCGAAGCGGTACAGCGGCCAGTGGCCCGACTCGACCGCGAGCTTCTGCTGCGAGAGGCCGCAGGCGAGGTCGTAGCCGTGCGCGATGCACTGGCTGTAGGCGAGGATGAGCGACGGACCCGGGAACGATTCGGCCTCGCGAAAGGCCTGGACCATCTGCGCGTCCTTCACGCCGAAGGCGACCTGCGCGACGTACACGTTTCCGTAGGTCATCGCGAGCATGCCCAGGTCCTTGCCGGGCCTGGCCTTGCCGGCCGCGGCGAAGCGCGCGGCGGCGCCCAGGGGCGTGGCCTTCGACTGCTGACCGCCGGTGTTCGAGTAGACCTCCGTGTCGAGGACCAGGATGTTCACGTCGCGCCCGAGGGCGAGGACGTGATCGAGGCCGCCGTAGCCGATGTCGTAGGCCCAGCCGTCGCCCCCCACGATCCAGACGCTCTTGCGCACGAGCGCATCGGCGAGTTGCTCGAGGCGACGCGCCTCGGAACGATCAATGGTTGCGAGCCGCTGGCGCAGCGCGGCGACGCGCGCGCGCTGCTCGCGCAGGGCGAGCTCCGAGCCGTCGGCCGCCCCGAGCCCTTGCACGAGCGCCTCGGGCAGCTGGGGGGCGAGAGCGCGCAGCAGCGACCGGGCCTGCCCGGCCTGCTCGTCGAGCGCGAGGCGGAAGCCCAGGCCGAACTCGGCGTCGTCCTCGAAGAGGGAGTTGCTCCAGGCCGGCCCATGCCCTTCGGCGTTCACGGCCCAAGGCGTGGTGGGCAGGTTGCCTCCGTAGATCGACGAGCAGCCGGTCGCGTTGGCGATGAGGGCGCGGTCGCCGAAGAGCTGCGAGAGGAGCTTCAAATACGGCGTCTCGCCGCAGCCGGCACAAGCGCCGGAGAACTCGAAGAGCGGCTGGAAGAACTCGACGCCCTTCACGTCGAGCTTCACGCGCGTCCGGTCCGCCTCGGGCAGGCCGAGGAAGAAGTGCAAGTTCGCGCGCTCGGCCTCGCGCAGCGGTGGCTCCGGCGCGAGCACCAGCGCCTTGCGGCCGGTCTCGTCCTTGGCGGGACAGACCTCCGTGCAGAGCGAGCAACCGGTGCAGTCCTCCGGCGCGACCTGGATCACGTAGTCCATGCCCTGCCATTCGTGGCCGCGGTAGGGCGTGTGCTTGAACGTGGTCGGGGCGTCCGCGAGGCGATCGGACGCCGCGACCTTGGCGCGGATGGCCGCGTGAGGGCACACCAGCGCGCACTTGTTGCACTGGATGCAGAGCCGCTCGTCCCACACGGGGATCTCGAGCGCGAGCTCGCGCTTCTCCCACGCTCCGGTGCCGCTGGGCCAGGTCCCGTCCACGGGAAAAGCCGAGACCGGAAGCAGGTCCCCCTGGTTCGCCAGCATGACCGCGGTGACCCGCTTCACGAAGTCCGGCGCCTCGTCGGGCACGAGCGGCGGCCGGCCGTGCTTCGAGCTGACATCGGCAGGCACCGGGATCTCGTGGAGTGCCGCGAGCGCGCGGTCGATGACCTCGCAGTTCCGCGCCACGACCTCCGGCCCTTTCTTCTTGTAGCTCTTCGTCGCCTCGCGCTTCATGGCGGCGACGGCCTGGTCGCGCGGCAGGATGCCGGCGAGCGCGAAGTAGCAGCTCTGCATCACGGTGTTGATGAGCCCAGACAGGCCGCTGGCGGCGGCGACGCGCTCGGCGTCCACGGCGAATAGGCGGAGCTTCTTCTCGAGGATCTCGGCCTGCACTTCCCGCGGCAGGCCGTCCCACACCTCGGCCGGAGGCTTCGGCGAGTTGAGGAGGAAGGTGGCGCCCGGCGCGGCGCAGGCGAGAACGTCGGTGCGCTCGAGGAAATGGCTCTGGTGACAGGCCACGAACCCGGCGCGCCGGATGAGATAGCTCGAGCGGATCGGGCGCGGGCCGAAGCGCAGGTGCGAAGTGGTCAGCGATCCCGATTTCTTCGAATCGTACACGAAGTAGCCCTGCACGTAGTCGTCCGTCTCTTCGCCGATGATCTTGATCGAGCTCTTGTTGGCGCCCACCGTGCCGTCGGAGCCGAGGCCGTAGAAGACCGCGCGCGCGACGTCTTCGGGCTCGACGTCGAGCTCTCGATCCCAGGCGAGGGAGTGGTGGGTCACGTCGTCGACGATGCCCACCGTGAAGTGGTTCCTCGACTCTGGCCGGGCGAGCTCGTCGAAGACGCCCAGCATCATCGCGGGAGTGAACTCCTTGGAGGAGAGTCCGTAACGACCGCCGCGCACGCGCAACTGGCGCTCGCCTTCCGCCAGCGCCGCCACCGTGTCGAGGTAGAGCGGCTCGCCCGGAGCGCCTGGCTCCTTGGTGCGGTCGAGCACGGCGACCGAGCGCACGGAGGCGGGCAGCGCCGCCAGGAAGGCGGCGGAATCGAACGGCCGGTAGAGACGCACCTTCAACACACCCACCTTGCCGCCGCGCGCGTTCAGCCAGTCGACCGCCTCGTGCGCGACCTCGGCGCCCGACCCCATGAGCACGACGACGCGGTCGGCCTCCGGATCTCCCGCGTAGTCGAAGAGGTGGTACGCGCGGCCGGTGCGCGAGGCGAGCTCGTCCATCACCTGCTGCACGAGCGAGGGCGCCCCCGCGTAGAACGGGTTCACGGCCTCGCGCGCCTGGAAGAAGGTGTCCGGGTTCTGCGCCGTGCCGCGGATCACCGGCCGGTCCGGTGTCAGCGCGCGGCCGCGGTGCGCCGCGACGAGCGCCTCGGGCAGCAGCGCGCGCAAGTCGTCGTCGGACAGCGCCTCGATGCGCGCGATCTCGTGACTCGTCCGGAAGCCGTCGAAGAAGTGCAGGAACGGCAGCCGCGCCCGCAGCGTCGCCGCATGGGCCACGGCCGCGAAATCGTGCGCCTCCTGCACCGAGCCGGAGGCGAGCATGGCGAAGCCGGTCTGCCGGCAGGCCATCACGTCCGAGTGGTCGCCGAAGATCGAGAGCGCGTGCGTGGCCACCGTGCGCGCCGCGACATGCATGCAGAAGGAGGTGAGCTCGCCCGCGATCTTGTAGAGGTTGGGAATCATCAGCAGAAGGCCCTGCGACGCGGTGAACGTGGTGGCGAGGGCGCCTGCCTGCAGGCTTCCGTGCACCGCGCCCGCAGCGCCGGCCTCCGACTGCATCTCGACGACGCTGGGCACCGCACCCCAGAGGTTGGGCTGTGCGTGCGCGCTCCATTCGTCGGCCATCTCGCCCATCGGCGACGCGGGCGTGATTGGGTAGATGGCGACGACCTCGCTCGCACGGTAGGCCACGCGGGCCACCGCCTCGTTGCCGTCGCAGATGAGCTTGGCCACGCGCGCTCCTCGGCCAGCAGTCGGGCCGGCCCTAGGAGTGTCATGAGCAACGGCCGTGCCAGGCTCTGGCCGAGCCCCGCGCGGTGGCGGGCGCAAGGCATGCGCTGCAATGGCGCCGCGAGCGCAACGGCTTCGCGCTAGACTGCGGCGGTGATCGGCCAAGCGTGCGCCCTCCTGCTGATGACCGCCTGGCCTCCCGCCGAGGGCGGCGTCTGGACTCGAGACGCCATCGCGCAGCTGGAGGGCTGGTGGATCGTCACGCGCTCCAACTACAAGGTGCTCGAGGCCGGGGATCTCCCCGGCTCAGGGTGGCGTTTCCGTGTGGATCCCGACCAGGAACCCGCGAAGAGCCACGTGCAGTTCGCCGCCGAGCGAGGCGAGCTCGTGCGCGTCGGACGACCGCCGGGAGCACCGCAAGCGGGACTCAGGCTCCGCCGTTCACGGGTCGTCTTTCACCAGATCGGCGCGCAGACGGTCGCGCTCGACGACAGCTACCGGGCGCGGATCCGCGGCGACCGGCTCCGGATCCGCGCCACCTTCTGGATGGACTTCCGGCGCGCAACGCCGTCGGAGTCGGCTCAGCTGGAAGCGCAGGTCGCCGCCGGTCCGATCGAGGATGCTCCGGGACTGAGCGGCACCGTGCTCGGCTGGTGGGTTCGCGTCGGAGCCTCGCCGCGCAAAGAGGATGTCTTTCCCGGCGTGGCCGTCCGCATCGACGACGAAGGGTTCTTCCCGTGGCTACAATTGGACGGCGTCTGGCGCTGCACGTTCGCGGCCATCGGGTCGAAAGGCCCGGGCCGCTGGGAGATCGAGGTCGGCGAGCACGAGTATTTCATCCCGGCCGGCGTCACGGGCGCCCGATTGACCCTCGGCAGGAGCACGGTCTACGAGCGCCCCACGGCACAGCGCCTCGCGGGGCTGGAGCACGCGCTTTCCGGGGTTGGTGCCGACGTCTCGGGTCGCCTGACACGAGAGATCTGCCACGCTCCGCGGCTTGGATCTGGAACGCTCGGCCCACCGAAGTGAGCAGACAGGGCACCCGGCCTGAATCGAATCGATCAGCGCGTCAGGCTCTTCCATGTCGAAACTGGGTGCGGGCGGCAGGGTTTGAACCTGCGACTTCCACCGTGTGAGGATGGCACTCTACCACTGAGTTACGCCCGCTCGGGCGCGGCACTATGCCAGGGGCTTCCGCGAGCCGCAAGCGCGCCGGTCAGGCGAGGCCGTCGAGCTTCACCGACAGCTCGCGCAGCTTGCGCTTGAGCGCCGAGAGGCGTTTTCCGAGCGCCTTGTAGTCGCCGCGGGCGGCGAAGCCGAGCTGGTGCAGCACGCCGTCGCCCAGGCGATCGAGCGCGGCCTTGCCGGACTGGGCCTGCTGGAACGCCTTGAAGGCAGCGCTCATGACCTTCTCGTTCTGCATCACTCGCTCGGCCGCTTTCATGCCGAGCCTCCGCGCGCGCGACTTGAAGTCCGCCATCACGAGCTCCAGATGCGCCGGATCGACGAGAGCAAGCCACCGCCGCGCGCGGCCTCCGGCTCGCGATCCCCCGCCTCCCGGCGGCGGCGCAGATCGTCGGCAGCGAGCGCTGCCTTGAGCGAATCCGGGGTGTCGCGGGTCGCCAGCTCCACGGGGACGGGCTTGCCGTCGTGATCGACGACCACCGAGAGCAGGCACTCCTCGGAGAGCCTGAAGTCGATCTTGCGGCCCGCGAGCGCGGACTCGATGCGCAGCGTGCCGAGGTACTCGTTGTCGACCACCTGGTCGCTCTCGCCCTGGAAGATGTCCATCACGATGTCGGCCTGACCGGCCGCGGGCGGGGGCAGCCGGAAGCTGCGGCTGCAGGGAATGGACGAGTTCTTGTCGAGGATCTTGCGAAAGCGGCCGCCGCCGGCGGCGATGCCGATGGGCATCGAGAGCACGTCGACGAGCGTGAGGCCCTGGGTGGCACCGAGCGAGTCGCCGAGCAACGCGGCCCCCTGCGCCACGCACTCGTCGGGATGCACGCCCTTGCGCGCGGGCTTGCCGAAGTGCTCGCGGATCTTCTCCTGCACGAGCGGCATGCGCGACTGCCCGCCCACGAGGATGACCTCGGCGATCTCGCGCGGCGAGATGCCCTTGCTCGCGAGGACCTGATCGCAGATCTGGAAGGTGCGGTCCACCAGGTCGGCCGTGAGACCGTTCAGCTGATCGCGCGAGAGCGGGTAGCGCAGATCCAGCGGGCGCCCCCGCACCTCGTCGATGAACGGCAGCTCGATCTGCACGTTCGGGATGAGCGTCAGGTCGATCTTCGCCGCTTCGGAGGCGGTCTGGATGCGCTGCATCGCGATGGGGCTCTTGCGCAGGTCCACCTTGTGATCGCGCAGGAACTGCTCGAGAACCCAGTCGACGATGCGCCGGTCGAAATCGCTGCCGCCGAGGAACGTGTCGCCGCCCGTGGCCACCACCTCGAACACGTTGCCCGAGAGGTTCAGCACCGAGACGTCGAAGGTGCCGCCGCCCAGGTCGTACACCAGGATCTTCTGATCGAGGCCACGGTTGAAGCCGTAGGCCAGCGCCGCCGCCGTGGGCTCGTTGACGATGCGCCGCACCTCGAGCCCGGCGAGGCGTCCGGCTTCCTTCACCGCGTTGCGCTGGTTGTCGTTGTAGTACGCGGGCACCGAGATGATCGCCTCGGTGACCGGTCCGCCCAGGAACTGCTCGGCGATGGTCTTCACGTGCGCGAGCACGAAGCTCGAGATCTGCGGGAGCGTGTAGACCTTGTCGCCCAGCCGCACCGCGGCCTCGCCCGCCGGCCCCTCGACGATCTCGTAGCTGAAATGATCCCGAAGCTCCTGGACCACGCGGCTCTTGAAGGAGCGGCCGATGAGCCGCTTCGCGCCGTAGATGGTGTTCCTGGGGTTGACCAGCATCTGGTCCTTGGCCACGCCGCCGACGAGCAGCTCGCCGCGGGCCGAGAGCGCGACCACCGAAGGAAGGGTGAGGTTCCCTCGGTCGGTGGGGACCATCTTGGCGACGTGGTTGCGAACGTGCGCGACGCAAGTGTTGGTCGTTCCGAGGTCGATGCCCAGGATCCGCGAACGATCGCTCAAAGCGCCGCGGCCTCCTTCGAGCCGCGCTTCTCCGAACCTCTCACCACTACCACGGACGCCCCGGAAACCCTACTGTTCTCGGGCGTGGACAGGGGCGTGCGGAGTCCCTACGTTGTGCTTCCGCGCGATGGACGTCCTCTCGCCAGAACCCTCGGCGCTCCCGCCGCTTCCGCCGGTGGAGCCCGCGCTCCGGCCGCTGCCCACCGCGACCTATTTCCTCTTCGTGGCCGGCCTGTACGTGCTCCTCGGGTCGATCGCGCAGAGCTGGTTCCTGCCGCTCGGCATCTGGTGGAGCCAGATCTTCCTCTTCTTCGTCCCCACCGTGCTAGTGCTCCGTGCGCGCGGCTTCCGGCCGCTGCGCTTCCTGCGCTTCGACCGCCTCCCCGCGGGTCGCCAGCTCTTGCCCGCGGCGCTCACGGCGCTCGCGGTGTTCTTCTCCGCCAGCGCGCTCATGGCGGCATGCGAGGACATCTCACCGGCCCGCTGGGTCGAGCGCTTCGACGTCTCGCGCATCCTGAACACGGTCCATGGACCGTGGCAGGTGGTCCTCTTCGCTTCGGTGGTCGTCGGTGCGCCGCTCGCGG
The DNA here is from genome assembly GCA_035508175.1 of Myxococcales bacterium. Lineage (GTDB taxonomy): Bacteria > Myxococcota > Myxococcia > Myxococcales > JAKAPL01 > DATJNL01. The sequence continues at coordinate 7,325 of DATJNL010000441.1, read as the reverse complement.
AGGAAACGGTCTTCCGGGGCTACCTCCAGCCCGCCCTCGCCTCGCGCGTCGGGCTGCAGCGCGCCATCCTGATCCAGGCTCTCCTGTTCTCGCTCGTGCACATGGATCCGATCGGCTTTCTGCCGCGCGTCCTCCTCGGCGTCGCCTTCGGACAGCTCGTCGTGCTCACCGGCTCGCTCTGGTCGAGCATCTTCGCGCACGCGCTCAACAACGGCATCTCCACCGTGCTCTTCTTCCTGTACGGCCCTGGACCCGCCGGCGAGGCGGCGCCCGAGGATCCGCGCTGGGCCCTGCTCGTCTCGCTCGCGGCCGGAGCCGCGGTCTATGGCTTGCTCGTCTGGCTGCGCCGCGCCACGCCCGCACCCCCCCCGGTGCCGACCGAGGACGAAACCGTGCGCACGGCCGAACCCCCGCGCGGCCAGAGCCTCGGGTGGGCGGCCGCCTGGTCGGCCGTGGTCGTGTTCGGGCTGGCCGCGCTACGGCTGTGGGTTCGGCCCTAGCTTCGCGACGTGTGCGGCCACGGCCTTGCCGAGCGCCGGCAGGCCACGCAGGAAGGCGGCGTCGGCGTGGGCGATTCGCTCGGCCGGTGGGCCGTCCTGCGGCCACGGAGCCGTCTCGGCGAGCAGCACGTGGGCCGCGCGTCCAGCCGCACGGATAGCCTCCGCCAGGCCCTCGGGTGGCGCGACGACCACCAGCCCGGCGCATCCCTCGCCGCGCGAGAGCTCGAGGCCCGTGACCGCGCCCTCGCCCACCGCGACGACGGCCGCCCGTGGCGCTCCCACGGTCTCGAGCAGATGGACCAGCGCGGCGCGTGCGTCCTCGAGGTGTGTCGCCGCATCGCCGGATTCCCCCTGGCTCGCGCCGAGGCCGCGCGGGTTGTAACGCAGCGTGGGGCGGCCGGCGCGATGCAGCGCCCACGCCAGCTCGGCCACGAGCGGCAGCTCCATGGGGCTTCCGCCGAGCGCGACGCCGGAAGCGGGCGCCACCAGCAAGACGGGCGGTCCGAGGTGGCCGCGATGATAGAGCCCCTCGAGCGCGAGCCCACCCGCCTCGATGACGGTGGCGCGCTCCAAGTACTGGCCGTGCAGGACCATCAGGCCTCGGGGACACGGAAGACGAAGAGCTTCAGGTACCTGCCCTGCGGAAACTCGAGCAAGACCGGGTGGTCGGCTGGCTGGTGTCGTTCCTCGACGAGCTGCAGGGACAGCCCGAGCTTGCCGGCCGCCTCCGCGACCGCATCGGCGAAGGCCTCGGCGGAGACGCGCGCCGAGCAAGAGGCCGTCACGAGGAAACCGCCGGGGCGCACGAGCTGCAGTGCGCCGCGGTTGAGCGACGCGTAGCCCGCGAGCGCGGCCGGAACCTTGGCCTGGCTCTTGGCGAAGGCCGGGGGATCGAGGATCACGAGATCGAAGCGGCGGCCCTCGGCCTTGAAGGCTTGCAAGAGCGAGAAGACGTCGCCGATGCGAAACTCGTGTGTGCCCGCGTCGAGGCCGTTGAGCGTGAAGTTCTCGCGCGCCAGCTTCACCGCGTCCGGATCGAGGTCCACGCTGGTGACGCGGCGCGCCCCCCCGACCGCCGCGTGGACGGAGAAGCCGCCCGTGAAGCAGAAGCAGTTCAGCACCTCGCGGTCCCGCGCGTAGCGGCGGATCGCGGCCCGGTTCTCGCGCTGGTCGAGGAAGAGGCCCGTCTTCTGCCCGCGGCGGAGGTCGACCCAGAGGCCCACGCCTTTCTCGCGGATCTGGACGAGCTCGGGCGGCGCCTCGCCCCACAGCGGCCGGCCGCCGCCGCCGTCTCCGTCGTCGTCCTCGCGCCCCACCTCGTCGCGGCCGAACACGCCGCGCAGCGCCGGGACGGCCTCGCGGATGGCCTCGACGAGGGCGCCGCGGTGGGGCGTCCAGGCGGCCGAGTAGAGCTTCACCACCGCGAACGGGCCATAGATGTCGACGACCACGCCGGGCAGGAAGTCGTTCTCCCCGTGCACGAGCCGGTACGCGTCGGTGTCGGCGACGAGCTCCCGGCGAAGCCGCGCCGCACGGGCGAGGCGGGTCCGCCACAGCGCGGGGCCGACCGATTCGGCTGCGTCGTGCGTCAGCAGGCGCACCGCGATGGGCGAGTGCGGGTCGTACAGGCCGCGCGCGACGAAGCGGCCGCCGCTCGTCACGTCCACCACCTCGCCGGCGCTGGCTTTCGGCGGCTTCACCAGCGCCTTGCGGAAGACCCAGGGGTGACCTCGCCGCAGGTGGCGCGCGAGGTCTTTCGACAGCTCGAGCTGCACGGTTGCGACCCTAACCTCGCGGGAGTAGATCCGCAAACCATGCGAACCTCACACTTCGTCCTCCCCGCCGTGCTCGTCCTCGCGGGCTGCACCGGCAACACGCTCATCCCTGAACCGGAGCGGGTCCAGCTCAAGGACGAGCTCGTGGGCCACGCGCGCTACCTGCGCGTCGCCTGCTGGGTCACGCCGTTCTTCCACGACGACGGCAAGCTGCTGATCACCGACGAGGCCCCCGATGAGCTGGACCTGGTGGACCGGCCCAACGGCACGCCCGTCGATCCAGGGCAGGCCATCGGCATCCTGCCCCCGGGCACCCGCCTGCGCATCGAGGCCGTGTCGTTCCCCACCGCGCTCGAGATGGCCGACCGGCTGGTGATGACCCCGCGCTACAACCCCTGGGTGTTCCTGACGCAGCCTGACCAGTTCGGCGCGAACGTGAAGCCCTACGTCCTGGTGCTGCACCAGGACATCCACAGCCGCGACGAATTCCTGCAAGAGCTCGGTCGCTTCCTCACGGACGTGGACCCGACGCCCGAGCTCAAGGCCTTTCCCCCGGCGGTGCAGGCCGCCATCGCGAAGAAGACGCTGATTGCCGGGATGACGCTTCGCCAGGTCGAGATGGCCTGGGGCTACCCGGAGCGCATCCACATCGACGGCCCGACCCATGCGCAGACGTGGAGCTGGCCGGACGACAAGCAGCGCGCCTGGTTCAGCTCCGATGCCCTTGCCCACTGGATGGACCACGGCAAGGGCGACGGCGCGCAGTAGGCGAGCCCGCGCTCAGCCTCGAGGGCGACGGCCGTGGGGGCGGCCGCCGCGGCGACGGTCTCCGCCGCCTCTGCGGGGACCACCCTGGCTGCTTCCGCTCGGCCCGGGGGCAGCCGGGATGCCGCTCGAAAGGCCCGGCGGGATCCCACCGAAGATCACGGGCCAGAAGCGGCCGCCCTGCAGCGCGGCGCACAGGTCTTTCTCGTTCTCGATGGGCGCCTGAAAGACCGTGGCCGCCTTGCCCAGCTCGGCCACGTCGTGGCGCGTGTCGGAGCCCGCGATCGAGGGCAGGCGCAGGCTGTCCGCCGCTTCGGCTGCGAGGTTGTTCACGTGCGGCTTGCGGCGCGGGTTGTAACTCTCCACCGCCGCCAGACCGCCCTTGAGGCCGTAGATGAAGTCGCCGGAGGCCGGCGGCGTGTCCCGATCGTAAGGGTGGGCCGCCGCGATGACGCCGCCCATCTTGGCGACCTTCTCGAGCGTCTCGCGGACCGGCCAGGGACGCTCGTGGTTGCTGCCCCACATCTGCACCGGATCCGGGATGGCCTCCGGGTCGGGGAAGTAGCAGAGGTAGTGGCCGCGATCGGTGGCCAGCTCCATGCCCACGAACACCTTCACCGGCGCACCCTTCCCCATCTGGTGCAGCTCCGCCGCGCCGTCGATGGAGTTGAGCTCCGTGAAGCAGATGCCGTCGAGCCCCAGCCCCTGGGCGCGCTTGATGAGCAGCTTCGGGTCCAGGTCGCAACCGCGCGTGAAGCGCGAGTGGCAGTGCATGTCGATGATCATGGCGGGCCGCGATCAGGGCTCAGGCGACGGCCGGAGTCAAGCGCTTCGAGCGGCGCTCCGCCGCGTTCGCGCGGCCGCCTCAGCGGCGGGCGTGCAGCAGGCAGCGGTTGTACGCTTCGAAGCGATCCCGCAGCTCGCTGTCCCACGAGAGCTCGATGGGCGGCTCGTTCGGGTTCGCGAACGCCGAGCCGGCCGGGTACAGCGTCGCGCGGACCGCCGGGCTGATGGGGTCGTCGGTGGGCACGAGGTCGTGGAGCCAGGCGATGCGGCCGAGCACGCGCGCGAGCAGGCGACCGCAGGGCTCCCGCGCGGCCGGGGGCACGGACGGCCGCTCGACCGGCGGGGGCGCGACGGGGGCCTGCGCCGTGGTCCCGGCCGCGGGAAGCGCGGGCAGCACCGAGAACGTCCCGCCGCCTTCGTCCGCGCTTCCCTGCTCGACCTCGATCCAGCCCTCCGGCGTCACGATGCGCTTCGGTGGCGCGGCGTCTGCTGCGAGCAGCAGACCACAAGACACGGCGAGAATTCCCATGGCGCCCTCCCCCGGCGGAAAGCTGGGGCGCCGGGCAGGTGGCCGCAACCCTCACTGCATGAAGTTGGTGTCGGGCTCTCCCGCGTCGTCCGAGATGGGCGAAGCGTGGTGCAGGATCATCCGCCAGCCGTCCTTGCCGCGCTCGAACAGGTTCGTGGCCTGCACGGCGATCAGCACGTCGTCGCCGTGGTGGACGTTCTCGACGACCGAGACCCAGGCCAGGTCGCCCTTCTGGACGACGTGCAGGTCCCCGAGACGAAAGCGAATCTTGCCCGTGCCGCCGAACAGCGACGAGAAGCTCTCGCGGATCTCTTTCCACCCCGAAACCAGCTCCTGGCCCGGCAGGATGCAGCCCGCGTACTCGCGGTCCGCCCAGATCTTCCCCATCGCGTCGAGGTCGCGCGACTCGAAGGCGCGGTAGAATGCCTCGTTCGCTCGCTCGATCGCTTCCCGCTCGTCGTGGATGCGGCTCGCCACTCCTTTGCAGATAGCAGCCGGGCCGGCGTGGTACAAGAAGCCCGTGCCGGTGACGGTGGCAGTGGACGCCATGGGCGGCGAGCAGGCGCCGGACGAGATAGTCCGGGGGGTCGCCGACCTGTCGCTCACCGCCGAGGGGCTGTCCCTCGTGCTGGTCGGAGACGAGCGGCAGATCACCGATGGCCTCGGGCGGCTGCCGCACAACCCCGAGCGCATCGAGGTCCGCCACGCCGGGACGCTGCCGCGGACCTCCGTCTTCGCCGCGGTCGATCTGCTCGCCGAGGGACGCGCCGACGCCGTCGTCTCCGCGGGCGTCATCGCCGATGGCCTCGCCGCCTGCCGCGAGAAGCTCGAGCTGATCCCGGGCGTCAAGAGCCCGGCGCTGGCCGCGGTGTATCCGACGGCCCTGCGGCGTGGCCGCAACGAAGATCCGTTCTCGCTGCTGCTGGACGTGGGCGCGACGCTCGACCCTGGCGCCGAGGAACTCTGCGCCTTCGCAGCGCTCGGCTCGGCGTACGCCCGCGCCATCAGCCGGAACCCGCGGCCGACCGTGGCGCTGCTCTCCATCGACGAGGATCCCGCGCGGGGGCTGCCGGCGATCGTGGAGGCGCACGCCCGCCTGCGCGCCATGCCGGGGATCGAGTTCAAGGGAAACCTCGAGGCGGTCGACATCCCGCAGGGCTCTGCCGACGTGATCGTCAGCGGAGGCTTCGTCGGCAACGTGGTGGTCACCCTGCTCGACGGGGTCGCCGAGCTGGTGGTCGACCTCGCGCGCTACGCGCAGAAGCAGCGCCTCCTGTGGCGTGTGGGCACCACCATGCTGACCGGCGGACTGGCGCAGCTCAAGCACTTGACCGACTGGGAGCAGTACGGCGGCGCCCCGCTGCTCGGCTACCGCAAGCTCTTTCTTCGGGCGCACCCGCGCTCCGGCGCCCAGGCCATCGAGAACGCCTGTCGCGTCGCCGCCAAGGCCGTCTCGGCCGACATCCCCGCGACGTTCGCCGAGCTGTGGCAGTCGCGGCCCGCGCTGGACAAGACCGCGTGAGCGCGCCGGCCGCGCCCCCGGACGTGCACTGGCGAAGGTCTTTCCGCTGGGACCTCGACAAGACCTACCTCGAGACGGAGTTCGACACCTTCGGGCACCTCCTGCGCACCGCGTTGCAGCGCGCCGATCAGAAGCGCGCCATCGCCGGCGCGCCCGCGCTGATGCGGGAGATCCGCGCCGCCGGCGCCCACCGCGTCTGCATCATCAGCGGCAGCCCGCGGCAGATGCGGCGCGTGCTGGAGCAGAAGCTGAAGCTGGACGGCGTCGAATGGGACGAGTTCGAGCTGAAGCCCAACCTCTCGAACCTCATGCGGGGCCGCTTCCGCGCGCTGCGCAACCAGGTCGGCTACAAGCTGCCGCTGCTCCTCGACGGCCGCACGCGCGTGCCCGCGGATTGCCAGGAGGTCCTCTTCGGCGACGACGCCGAAGCCGACGCGTACATCTACTCGCTGTTCGGCGACCTTCTGGCCGGCCGCGTCGGGGTGAGCACCCTGGAGGCCATCCTCGACGCCGCCGAGGTCTATGCCGATCAGCGCAAGGAGACCCTCGCGCTCGTGAAGCAGGTGGCCCCCGGCGACGTGGTGCAGCGCATCTTCATCCACCTCGAGCGCCGCTCTCCGCCGGTGCGTTTCACGCCGTACGGTCGCCGCCTCGTACCCATCTACAACTACTTCCAGGCCGCCCTGGTCCTGTTCGCGGACGGCGTCCTGCCGCCGATGAGCGTGCTCAAGGTCGCGGCCGACATGGTCACCAGCCACGGCTACAGCCTCGCGTCGCTGGGCAACTCGCTGCAGGATCTCCTGCGGCGCGGCTACGCCGAGGTGGGCGCCGTCACCGGCCTCGCCGACGCCGTCGAACAGTATGCGAACCTCTTCGACGTCTTCCGCCCTGCCAAGGACATCGTCGAGGCCTTCGGCCGGCGCTTGAGCGCGCTGGCCGAGAACCGTCCCGTCCTCCCCCCCGCCCCGCCGGCGATCGACTACCTGGCGTTGCTCGACGACCTCCACAGGACTCACTGATTCCGGAGGCTGCCGCCCCCGCGCCCCCGCTGCGATCTCGAGACGCGGGGCAAGGGGTAGCGGCGGATGAACGAGGGACGGAGGGGGAGCCGCTTGCTCGGGGTCCGGACCCCCGTCCGTCCTCGCGCTCCCCACGCGCGGGACCACGTTGTACCGGAGCTCGTGCACAAACATGGGCGCGCTGCGGGCGCGGCGGGGGGCCCCCCGGACCCCTGCGCGTCGCCCCCCCCTCCTCCCCACTTTCATTTACCTCTATCTCCCCACCGCCTATGCACCTGATCTCGATCGCGTCTCGATCAGCGCCGCAGGCAAGGTTTGAAGATCATGAACTTTGGTTGAAGGGGGTTCGTAGAGAGGAGAGGCGGGGCGGGCGAGGGGGCGGCTGGGACCGAGCGTCGAGGCCGATGCCACTCGCGCCCCAGGGCCTAT
>DATJNL010000440.1:0-2330 GCA_035508175.1 Myxococcales bacterium | reverse complement strand
GTCGAAGCGGTTGCTCTGGCCGAGCCGGTAACGCCCGCCGACGCCCTGGGCGGCGACGACCACCAGCAGCGGCCGCTCCGCGCCGGGGGCGGAGCTCTTCTCGACCGCGGTGCGCGCAGCCTCCAGCGCCTCGGCGGTGGGCTTGCCCTCGTCGTCCATCGCGTCCGCCAGGCCACTGAGCTGCAGCCCCTTCAGCTGGTTGAGGAGCGCCTGGCCGTCGGCGGCGAGGGCAGCCGTGACTGCCGCCGGGGCTTCCTTGAGCCGTCCGTCGGCTGCCTGCTCGATCTGACGCGCCCCGATCTCCGCCTGTCCGTGGAGGTAGTACGCGCCGAGCCCGGCCGTGAGGACCGCAACGAAGAGGTGCTTCAGTCGGGCCATGTCTGCGCCGTCTCGGGGGAAATTGCCGGCATCACCTTCGGCCGAGCAGGGTTCGCTTGTTTATACCTCGCGCGAAAAAAGGAAGTCAAAGCGAGCATTTGCCTAGAACCTGAGCGAGAACAGGTTGGGGGTGAAAGGGACCGGTGTGCCGGCCAGACGGTGGGCTGGGTCGAGGGTGCCGCCCTCTCCGAAAGGGAAAGTCGTCTTGCCGAGACCGGCCATGGCGTCGAGCCCCTGGACCACGCGCTCGATGACCAGCGCGACGAGGAAGATGGCGCCCACCGGGCCGGCGAGCGCGAAGAAGAGCACCATCAGCGTCAGGATGCCGGCGTCGACCCCCATCCACACCAGGCCGCGGTTCACGTTTCGGGCGACGAAGAAGTGGCCCATGCCGAACCCCACGAGCAACCCCAGCGCGAAGGCCAGCACTGGATCTGCCTGGGGCTCGACGCCGTCTCCGCTGCCAGCGAAGCCTTCGCGGCTCGCCAGCTCACGGGCAAACGCCGCGGCGTCCGCCGCGAGCCGGGCATGGAGCTCGCCCGCCATGGCGACCGCCAGGCTGGCCGGGAGGATCGACGGCTCCTCGAGCAGAGACGCGCTCCGCGACCTGGGCTGAAAGGGCGCCGGCAGCCGCGCCCAGGTGGAGCCGAGGCTCGCGTCTTCGTGGCGCGTGCGGCTCGCGGGGTTGCCGAGCGCCGTTGCCGGCCAACCCAACGAGAGAGCCAATCCGAGCATCCACACACGCATCGGGCCCAGTCTAGCCCCGGGCCGCGGCACGGCAAGGAATCGGCGGTCGACTCTTAGACGTGGGGCTCGACGCGGTTTCGCCCGCCGCGCTTCGCCTTGTAGAGGTTCTCGTCGGCGGCCTCGAGCAGCGCCTCGGGGAACTGGTAGTTCCCGGAGATGAGCGTGGCGTACCCCAGGCTCAGGGTGACGGGGATCTTCACGCCGTTGAAGTCGAAGACCGTCGTCTCGACCCGCCGCCGCACCCGCTCCGCGAGCTGCCGGCCATCCTCGGCCGGGCACTCCCGGAGGATCATCCCGAACTCCTCGCCCCCGTAGCGGGCGACGATGTCCTCTCCCCGCAGCGTCTCCACCAGCACCTGCGCGAGCTTCGCGAGCACGAAGTCTCCCGCGAGGTGGCCGAAGGTGTCGTTGATCTTCTTGAAGAAGTCGATGTCGAGCATCACCAGCGTGAGCGGGGTCTGGTGGCGCACCGCGTAGGAGAACTCGGCACGCATGCGATCCGAGAAGAACTTCTTGTTGTAGAGCTTGGTGAGTCCGTCGCGAGTGGCGCTCTCGTAGAGCTGGCGCTGGAAGGCCTCGTCCAGGTCGTCCTGGTACGAGAACTTCAAGATGGTGGAGTTGCCGATCTGCACCTTCTCGCCGTCCTTCAGGACGTGGGTGTCGATCTTCGTGCCGTCGCACCAGGTGCCGTTCGTCGACGCCAGATCGACCAACCGGATCGTCCCCTCGGGGGACTGCGTCACCTTGGCGTGCTTTCGCGAGACGCCGTCGTCCTCGAGCTGGATCTGGCAGTCCTGGCCCCGGCCGATGATCATCTCCGGGCCGTCGAGCTTGAACATCTTGCCCACGGCCTTGCCGCTGATCACGATGAGGCAGGCGGTCTGGTTCTTGCCAGACTCTCGCATCGCGGTTTGCGAAGGCGAGCTGCGGACCTGCGTCTTGTCGTCCGAGTCGAACTCGTTGACCATTGACACCCCAAGCCTACACCAGAATCTACCACGGTGGTCCTACCCGGCGAACATCCCCGAGGCCTGGGCAGCGGCCGCCAGCGGCCCCGAGAGAATGCCGAACCACAGTGCGGCGAGCGCGCTCGTCAAGAGCGCCACCTCGCCCGGCCAGTGGTGGACCGGGGCCGCGGCCGGCTGGGGGGCGGGCCGCATGTACATGTAAACGATGACGCGCAGGTAGTAGTAGAGGCCGAAGAG
>DATJNL010000439.1:0-12389 GCA_035508175.1 Myxococcales bacterium | reverse complement strand
CCTCTCCCCCAGCGGGGGAGAGGCCGGGTGAGGGGGCCGCGGTCGAGGTCGGGGTCGCGGTCGCGGTCGCGGTCGAGCTCGGGGCAGTTCCCCTCTCCCCCAGCGGGGGAGAGGCCGGGTGAGGGGGCCCAGGTTCGCGGTCGCATAAGGATCCCCGCACCCAGCCCCGACCCCTCGCCCCGACCCCGCGCCCTCCTCCGCCCTCCCTCACCAGCTCCCTCGCCGCATCGCCCGCGCCAGGCCGTCACCCCCGGCCTGTCACGGCCGCTGCCCGCTCGCTCGCCGAACTTCCCCTCCTCCGGCTCGATGACGAGAAGCTTCACAGGGTCGTCCCCGGCCGCTTCCCCTTTCTGAGCAGCGAAAGGGGAATCGACCGTGGACGACAGGCTCGAAGAGACGAGCCTCCTTCTGTGCTGCGAAAGAGGAATCAGCCTTGCACGAGGCTTAGCCGCCATCTTTGGCGCAGGGATCGTTCGGATTGCAGGCGTCACCCACCAGTGCGCCGGCCTCATCCAGCTGGTTCCAGTTCGGTATGGTCGGGCAGTTATCGCCGCCCTGGTTCACGGCGATGCCGGCGAAGACGCCGGGGACGACGCCAGGGGCGCTCGTCTGCTTCTTGTCCGGGATGCCGTCACCATCCATGTCGGGGTCGCACACGTCACCGATCCCGTTTTGGTTGATGTCGGTCTGCGTCGGGTTCGGGATGGTGGGGCAGTTGTCGTAGCTGTCGTCGATGCCGTCACCGTCCGCGTCGATCTTGCAGGTGCTGGGAAGCCCGGCGGCCTCGAGGACCGAAGGTGCGACGACTGCCTGGCTGGTGTTCGCGTAGTACGGGCAGTTGTCCCGCACGTTCGGGATGGTGTCGCCATCGATGTCCGAGTTGCAGGCATCGCCCAGGGTGGCAGCCACCAAGCACTGCGCGCTGACCGCCTTGCAGGTGATCTTCTGGTCCGAGTTCGGGATGCTCGGGCAGTTGTCGCCGCCGGCGCTGATGGGAATCGGCGAGAACGACGTGCCCCTGCCGTTGCTCGTATCGGTCTTGTCCGGGACGCCGTCACCATCGAGGTCCGGATCGCAGACATCGCCGACGCGATTGCCATTGGTGTCGGTCTGGTCAGGATTCGCGATGAACGGGCAGTTGTCGCAGGCATCGCCGATGCCGTCGCCGTCGGTGTCGAGCTGGTTCGGGTTCGCGACGGTGGGGCAGTCGTCAACCGCATCCAGGACGCCGTCCCCGTCTTGATCATCGCCGCAGAGTCGGATGGGACCGCCGTCGGGATGGGAACACACGCCGTCGACGCACACCGCCGCGCTCCCGAACGCGGGATACCGGCTCGCGCACCAGGCGTCCGCGGTCGGCTCGCTTCCCACGATCCCGTCGCAGTCGTCGTCCGTCCCGTTGCACGTGTCCGGGTATTGGTAGGTGCACGTGCAGAAGTTGCTGGAGACGATTCCAGGGATTGGACCGCAGTACCATCCAGGGACGCAGTCAGCGCTCGTGTTGCACGGCTCCGAGCAGGCGTAGCCAGTCCGTCCTGCGTCCATCGGCCCGCCGACGAGCGTGCAGTATCCGCTGCTGCAGTCGGCGTTCTTCGAGCATGGCGTTCCGACCCGCCCGGTGCCCCCACCGCCCGTCCCGCCCCCAGGTCCGCCGCCTGTGCTGCCGGCCGATGTACTGGCCGCCCCACCGCTGGCCCCGCCGCTCGTCGTCCCCCCCGGTGTGGTTGGCTGACCCGAGCAGGCCCCGATCGCCAGAAGGCAACCGACTGAGATGATCACCAGCGTCCGAGGAAGAAGGAGAGGCCAACGGGACCGGGTGCGGCTTGTCATTACGTTCTCACCTCCAGGCACGCGCCACATCGCGATGGCGTGCCCTCAGCCCACAACCGTACCACCAAATCGGCCCAACTTTCGTAAGGCCTAACCCGGTGACCTGTCCTGATCTGGCCCACCCCGGAACTCCTCGTAGCCCGTATCCCCCCTCTTCGAATTGCACGGCTGGCACGAGAGCGTGAGGTTCTCGAACTCGAACTCCCCTCCCCTGCTCTTCGGCACGACGTGCTCGATGGTGGCCTGCCTGAGCGTGAGCAGCTTCCCGCAGAAGCAGCACGGCACGCGCTCGCGACCCGCGAAGAGGCGGCGCTTCATGCGGCGGCGGCGGGTGATCTCCTGGCCCTTGCGGGCGTTCTGGTAGAGGACGCTGTGTCGGAATCGCACGGATGGCTCCGGGGCTGGTGGGTGTCGCAATCCCCGCGGCCCCCGGGGAGATCGATCCCCGGAGGCCGAAGGCCGTGCCTTTCGCTACGCTGCCGGCGTACCGCTGCCGTTGTTCGTTCCGCCCGAACCCGGAGCTGCGGGCGCGGGAGCCGCGTTGACGACCGGGGCGCTGACGGAGCCGGGCGTGGGGGCGGCGGGGGTGCTGCTGCTGCTCGCGGGGAGGTTGATGGGCGGGGGGCCGGCCTGCATGGTCCCGTCCGACGACAGGGTGATCGGGGGGTTGCCCACCACCGTGATGGCCGCCTTCTGCTTCTTGCTGAGGGTGCCGCGCACTGCCTTCGTCTGCTTCGCCTTCGCGGCGGCCTGGAGCTTCGTCGTGGTGCTGGTGGTCTTGACCTTGTCGGGCGTGATGCCGAAGTTGTTCAGCATCGCGCTCTGCGTTCCGAAGTACTGCTTCAGCGCGGCTACGAGCGCCTTGTAGTACGTGCGGGCCTCCACGGTGATGGCGAGCCGCGCCTTCACCGCATCCTGGTACGCCTGCTTCGTGACCTCGACCGCGTTGAACGTCTGGAGCCACCCCTTCAAGGCGGTGTCGATGGCGGGCTGCTTGGTCGACGTGCCCTCGAGCGTGAGGGACGCGGCGGCCGGGAGGTACTTGAGGATCCCGTTGTCCATCGTGGTGAGCTGGTTCTCGAACTTCGTGGGGGAGACTGCCTTCGGCTGCGTGGTGACCGTTGCCATTGTTTGCCACTCCTGCTGTTGGGGAGAGCCGGCTACGTTGAGCCGGATCCCGGGTTGGACTGCGGTGCTGCCCTTCGCTTCGCTGCTGCTGCTCACTGCCCTACGGCTGGCCCGCCGACGGCGTGCCGCTGCCGCCGTTGCCGTTCGATCCACCGGACGGCGTGCTGCTCGACGCGGGGAGGTTGACCGGTGGGGCGCCCACCTCGAGCGACCCGTCGGACGAGACGTTGATCGGGGGCGCGCCCACCACGGTGAGGGCCGCCTTCTGCTTCTTGCTCAGCGTTCCGCGAACCGCGCGGGTCTGCCGGCGCTTGGCCACCGCCTGCAGCTTCGTCTTGGCGCTGGTCGTGACGGCCCTGTCGGGCGTGATGCCGAAGTTCGCCAGCATCGCGCTCTGCGTACCGAAGTAGTGCCGCAGCGCGTCCTTGAGCGCCTTGTAGTACTGCCGAGCCTGCACGGTGATGGCGAGCCGCGCCGTCACCGCGTCCGCCAGGGCCTGCCGTGCGGTGTCCACGGCCCTGAACGTCTGGAGCCAGCTCTGCAGCTGCGTGTCGACGGCCGGCTGCTTCACCACCGAGCCGTCGAGGTTGAGTGACGCGGCGGCCGGGAGGTACTTCTGGATCCCCAGGTCCATCGTGGTGAGCTGGCCCTGGAACTTGCGCGGGGCCAGCGCCTTGGGCTGCGACATGATCGATGCCATTGCTTGCGACTCCTTGCATTTGGGAGAGCCGGCCTCGTCGGGCCGGATCCCGGGTTGAGCTGCGCGCTGCACTCGGACCGCCGTCCCGCTCGCGTTCGTCGCGGCGCGGGTCGTCGGCCTCTACCTTCTCCAGTTGCAAGGACCCCCCTCGAACCGTGCCAACGGCGCAACCGCTCGTGGACGCAGAGGAAAGAGGCGATGGACGGCGCCAGGGCCCGGTTGCGATCGCGAGATCTCGCGAAAAAAATTGCGAAAGTTCGCGATCAGTCGCGAGATCTCGCGATTTCTGCCGCCAACCCCCTGAAACAAGGGACCCTCAGATCTCTGTCAGTCCGGGGTCGACGACGCGCGCTGGACCAAAGAAGGCGTTCCTTCAGATGAACAAGGAGCTCTTCACGACGACCAGCTGGGTTTTCGCAGGGAGCAGGTCGCGAGATCGCCTGAAGAAGTCACGTTGGGGAGCAAAGCGGGAGTTCATCAGGCGGAAACGCCCCCACGACGGACCAAACAAGTCGTTGTTTGGGACAAAGAACTACTTGGTTGGCTCGAACAACCACTTGGTTGGGCCGAACAACCACTTGGTTGGGCGGAAGAACTACTTGGTTGGCTCGAACAACCACTTGGTTCGGCTGAAGAACTGCTTGATCGGCCTGAACAACTCGTTGGTCAGGGCAACGACGCCCTTCGCTGGGCCGAAGAAGTCGTTGGTTGGGGCAACGAACGAGTTGATCGCCGTGAAGAGCGAGGCCTTTGGTCCACAACGGGCGCCCTTCGGGTTGAAGAACCGGTTCATCGCCCCAGCGAACGAGGCTTTCACCCGGAAGAACGCGATCGCTGCCGCGAAGCCCTGTCCTTCGAGGCTCGGCAGCTCGGCGGCGTCTGCGATCGACACGGCTGCGAGCGTCGACGACGCCCGACCATCGGCACCCGCGGGCGACAGACCCCTCGGCTGGCCTCCATGGAGGAGGCAATGCCATGCGTACGTGGGGCGCCTACAACCCGCGGCGACGCACGCCCGCGCCCTCACCGCTTGAGTCGCGTCTTGAACGTGTGTCCGACCACCACGGACGCCCCGGTGGTCGCCGAGAGGTTCAGGAAGGCGCTCTTGGAAGCGCGGGTGGCTTGGTCGCGGAGCTCGGGGTCCTGGATCTTGGCTTCGTGCACGCGCCGCGCGAGCTGTAGCGCGGCTTGGTAGATGTCCAGCTTCTGCATCGGGAATCGATTGTCGTTTTCCATTTCGGCCTCCTCGCCAGAGGAGGGAGGCCGAAATGGGAAACGACTCGAGCGCGACGGCGAAGGCGGAGACGACCGCGACCTCGACCGCGACCGGGAGAGGCGACCGCGACTACGAGGGCGATGCGGCGGGCGTGACAGGCGGGTTTCTTCGCCTGGCGCGCGCGCTGCAGAAGGGCGGGTTCGAGGGCGCGACGCGAGGCCCCCTCACCCTGGCCCTCTCCCCCGCTGGGGGAGAGGGAATCTTCGTCCGGGGGGTCGCGGTCGGGGTCGCGGTCGGGGTCGACGTCGCGGTCGACGTCGCCCTCACCCTTCCCCGCGCTTCAGCCTCTGCGCCGCCAGATCCGCCGCCCGCGACGCCACTGCCATCTCCGTGAGCGTCGGGTTCTGCCAGCCCGAGGTGGGCCAGCACGCTCCGTCCGCCACGTACAATCCCTTCGCGCTCCAGCACTCGCACGACGCGTCCACCACCGACTCCTTCGGGTCCGCCCCCATGCGCGCGCCCCCCACCTCGTGCACGAACATCCCCGGCGTCGACAGCTTCCACTCCTTCTGCATCTTGCGCAGGTGCCCCTTCACGAACGGCGCGTACAGGAGCTCCGTGAAGTCCACCAGCTCCCCGCCCGCCGCCAGCACCACCTCGCGCGCCGCCTCGCGGCCCGCCTCCGCCACCGCCAGGTCCGCCGGCTTCCACTCGCACTCGATGCGCGCCGCCGGCAGCCCCCACACGTCCCGCAGCTCCGGGTCCAGCTCCACGTGGTTGTCGTAATCGGGCAGCGTCTCCGAGCGCGCGCACAAAAAGCCGTCCACCACCCCCTTGCGCCGGTGCAGCAGCGACGGGATGGGCATGCGCTGGATGCCGCCCCACAGCCCGAAGCCGCGCGCGAACTTCTCCTTGCGCGGGCCGAGGTTCTGGTAGCGCGGGATCAGGATGCTGTCGCTGCCCAAGAGCTCGTGCGTCGTGCCGTCGTCCGGCACGTCCGGCATGCGGAAGTACACGTTGCCCGCGCTGTGGTCCATCAGGTAGCGCCCCAGCACCCCCGACTCCGCGCCGATCCCCTCCGGGTGCGCGCGGCTCTTCGAGTTCATCAGGATGCGCACCGTCTCGATGGTGGACGCGCAGAGGAACACCAGGCGCCCGCGCACCTCCACCGTCTCGCGCGTCTCCGAGTCCACGAACTCCACGCCCGTGGCCGCCGCGCCGTCCGGCGAGGACACCACGCGCGCCGCGATGGCCCCGGTGCGGATGGTGAGCCGCCCCGTGGCCTGCGCCGCCTGCAGCGTGGTGGCGGGGCTCGAGATGCGCGAGAGCGCCTCGCCCTTGTCCGGCAGCCGGCGCGCGTGCAGCCCGCGCGAGATGATCACGTTCACGCCCGGCAGCCGCCGCTCCACCCTTTCCTTGAGCACGCCCTCCCCCGCCGTCATCGGGCGGGGCTCCAGGTACTCGCCGTCGGGCAGCTGCGGCAGCCCCTCCTTCGAGCCGTGCACGCCCAGGAGCCGCTCGAGGTCCGAGTAGTAGGGCGCCAGGTCCTCGTGCGTGATGGGCCACTCGGGGCCGATGCCGTCCCAGCGCGCCGCCTTGAACTCGAAGTCCGAGAAGCGCGGCGTCACCGCGTCCCAGATGAGCGTGCGCCCGCCGAGCTGCCGGCCGCGGATCCAGCGGAAGGGCTTGTCCTCGGGCGCCACGTAGGGGTTCTTCTGGTCGTCCACGAAGAAGTCCGGGTTCGTGGCCCAGTAGGTGGGGTGGCTCTTCTGCACCTGCTGGCGCCGGCTGATCTTGTGCCGGTAGAGCTGGCGGCAGGCGTTGGTGAAGAAGTTGCCGTAGTCGGTGCGGCCCCGCACCGGGCGGCCCGCCTCGAGCAACAGGACCCGCAGGCCCGCCCCGGTGAGCTGCCGCGCCGCCGCGCCGCCGGTGGCCCCCGAGCCCACCACGATCGCGTCCCACGGCTCCGGCCTGGTGAGGATCTCCATGGACACTCCTTACGCCGCCGCCGGGGCGGGCCCGGCCTCGAGCCAGGCGACCTCGGCCGGGGCGAGCCGCAGCTCGGCCGCCGCGAGGTTCTGGCGCATCTTCTCGGGGCTGGTGGCGCGCACGATCGCGTGCACGGGAAACGGCTGGCTGAAGAGGTAGGCGAGCGCGATCTGCGCGGGTGTGCAGCCGCGCCGCGCCGCGAGGGCCCGGGCGCGCTCGCGGCGCGCCGCGTTGGCCTCCGTGCCGTAGGGGCCGCCGCCGGCCGTGCCCGTGAGGAACCCGCCGCCCAGCGGCGACCACGCGAGCACGGGTATCTGCGTCTCGGCGTAGAACGCGCGCGCCTCGCGCCCGGCCTCCCCGGCGATGCTGACGCAGCCGGGCCAGGGCGCCCGGCGCCAGTCGGCCAGCGAGAAGTGCGGGCTGCTCGCGGCGAGGGGCGGCAGGCCGGCTTGCGCGGCGAGCGCCGAGACGGCGCGGACGCGTTCGTGGTGCCAGTTCGACACGCCCCAGGCGGCGATCTTCCCCTCGCGCAGGAATCGCCCGAGGGCCTCCACCAGCGGCGCGAGCGGGGCCTCGGGGGCGTCGCGGTGGATGAGGAAGAGGTCGAGCCGCTCCACGCGCAGCCGCCGCAGCGAGGCCTCGAGATCGGCGCCGAGCGCGCCCGCGGTGATGCGGTTGGGGCGCACCAGCGGGTACGGATGGCCGCCCTTGCCGATGAGGTAAAGGCGGTCGCGGTGGCCGCGCGAGGCCAGCCACGCGCCCACGAGCCGCTCGGTGCCGCCGATCATGTACGAGGCGGCGAGGTCGAGGGCGGTGCAGCCCAGCGCGACCAGCGCGTCCAGCCGCTCGAAGGCCGCCCGCCGGTCGAGCAGATCGCCCAGCGGCGGCGGCAGCGGGTTGCCGAGGTGCGCCGTCCCGAGCACCAGCCGGGGCACCCTCGCCAGGCCGGCGGTCGGCGGGCGGGGGCTCGCGGCTGGTCGCACGTCTTCCACGCGCTTTTCCCTCGGGGACACGGCGTTCATGGCCAGGCCGCGCAGTTTGCCCAATCCTTCGAGAATGAACAACAGCGTTCTTTTCTATTGCGACGCGTCAGGGGGGAGCGATATACACCGCGCGCTGGAAAATGCGAGGGACCTGTGCATTCGGGCCGGTTCCGAGGGTGCGCCGAGGAGCTCCGCCGCGATGCCGTCCGAGCCGACGCAAGCGAGATCACTGTCGAACGCGGCCCCGCCCGGCGCGCCTGCCCCCGCCATCGCGCTCGAGCTGCCGGCCGATCTCGCGACCCCCACCGAGGTGAACTTCCGCACGCTGGCCGGGGCCTGGGTGCTCGCGGCCACGGCGCTCCGCCTCTTCTGGATCTCCACCCTGCCCCTCGGCAACGGCGAGGCCTACTACTACAGCTGGTCGCGCTTCCTCGACTGGAGCTACTACGACCATCCGCCGCTGCTCACGTGGATGGTGAAGCTCTTCACGCTGTTCGGCACCTCGGCCTTCACCGTGCGCCTGGGGCCCGTGCTCTGCTCGGCGCTCTTCGGCCTGTTGCTCTACCGGCTGGCGGAGCGGCTCACCGGCCCGCGCGCCGCGTTCTTCGCCCTGGTGGTGGTCACGGCGCTGCCGGTGTTCATGGTGTCGAGCTTCGTGCTGAACCCCGAGGCGCCGCTCGCGCCCCTGTGGGTGGCGTTCCTGCTCGCGGTCGAAGGCATGCGCGAGGGCGACGAGGCGTCGCGGCCGATCGTGGCGGGGGCGCTGCTGGGGCTCGCCTTCCTCGCGAAGTACACCGCGCTCCTCTTGGTGCCGGCCACCCTGCTCTACTTCGCGCTGTCGCCGCACGCGCGGCGCTGGCTGAGCCGGCCCTCGCTGTACGCGGGCGGCGCGCTGGCCCTCGCGCTCGCGCTGCCGGTGCTCTACTGGAACCACTCGCGCGGCTGGCCTACCTTGCAGCTGCACTTCTCCGAGCGCAACCACCTGGCCGGCCCGGTGCCGGGCGACAACGCCTTCAACGACATGGTGGCCGACGCCTCCGCGAACGGCAGCGACTTCGCGCAGCGGTTCGGCCGCGGCTTCATGGGGCAGCTGCTCGGCTACTCGCCGCTCCTCGAGCCGCTGCTGCTGCTCGGCCTCTGCGTGTCCGCCTGGCGCGCCCGCCGCAACGACGTCGACCGGTTCCTGGCCGTCTTCGGCCTGGCGGCGCTCATCCCGCTCTTCGCCGCCATCGTCGAGGTGAAGGACTCCGAGCTCCACTGGACGATGGTCGCCATGATGCCCGCCGCCATCGCGCTGGGCCGGCTGGCCGAGGAGCTGCGGCCGCGCTCGCGGCTCTTCCGCTGGTCGCTGGGCGGCGGCTTCGCCGTGAGCGGCCTGCTCTATCTCCTGATCACCATCCACATCCACAGCGCGCTCCTGATCCGGATGCTGCCGGCGAAGCACTACGAGCCGCGCGCGGACATCATCAACGAGCTGATCGGCTGGGACCAGGTGCGGGCGAACGTGAGCCAGGTGGTCGCGGACACGCCCGGCCCGGTGGTGCTCGCGGGCACGCAGTTCGCGCTGTGCGGCCGGCTGCTCTTCGAGATGGACGACCGGCCTCCGGTGTACTGCGTCTCGGCGCGCCGCTCGGAGTTCGACTTCATCGGCCGCCGCCACCCCCCGGCGGACGCGACCGTGATCGCCATCACCACCGACGCGCGCCAGGAGCTGCCGGACGAGCTGGCGGAGCGGCGCTGCACGCTGGCGCAGTCGGTGGAGATCGAGCGCGGGGGAATGAACGTGGCGCGCTACGACATTCACCGTTGTCCCCCGCTGGCGCCGGAGATCGCCGCCACGGCGGCCCGGAGCCGGGCGGGCCGGCCGCAATGAACGGTGAGCGACTCTCGCGCTGACGGCTTCTTCGACCGCCTCGTCGACTTCCAGATCCGCCGCCCGTTCGTGCCGCTGGCCGTGGCCGCGGCCGTCAGCCTGGCCGGCGCGCTGCTCGCCTCGAGGCTGCAGCTCAAGACCCGCTACGAGGCCCTGCTGCCGCAGCAGGCGCCGAGCGTGCAGGAGCTCCACCGCATCGAAGGGCACGTGTCGGCCGCGCAGTCGGTCCTCATCCTGCTCGAGGGGCCGGATCGGGCGACCCTGCGCGCCTTCGGCGACGCCCTGGTCCCGCGGCTGCTGGCGCTGGGGCCGGACGTGGTCTCGAGCGCGGAGGACGGGCCGCACGAGCTGCGCGCCTTCCTCGGCCCGCGCGCGGCGCTCTTCCTCGACCGCGCCGAGCTCGAGAAGCTGGCCAGGGACGTGGACACGCGCTGGGCCTGGGAGGTGGGGAAGCGCAGCGGGCTCGCGCTCCTCGACGAGCCCGAGCCGCCGCCCATCTCGGCCGATGACGTGAAGCGCCGCGCGCACGTCCGCGGCGGCGATCTGGACCGCTACCCCGACGGCTACTACGAGCGCGCCGACGGCCGGGCGCTGGTGGTGGTGGCGCGGTCGCCGATCCCGGGCGGCGACCTCGGCGCGGTCGGCGCCGCGCTGAAGCGCATCGAGGGGACGGTGGCCGACGCGCGCGCCACCGCCCCGGCCTTCGGCGCGGTGCGCGTCTCCTACGCCGGCGACATGCCCACCGGCTTCATCGAGTACGGGGTGGTGCGCGACGACCTCCTGAGCGTGGGGGCCACCGGCATCGCGCTCGTGCTCGTGGTGGTGCTGCTCTACTTCCTGCGGCTGCGGGCGATGGTCGTCATGGGGCTCGGCATCGGCGCGGGCCTCTTGTGGACGTTCGGCCTGACCGAGCTCGCCATCGGGCACCTCAACGTGGCCACGGCCTTTCTCATCAGCATCGTGGCGGGCAACGGCATCAACGTGGGGATCCTCTTCCAGGCGCGCTACTTCGAGGAGCGGCGCGGCGGGGCCGACCCGCCGGGCGCCGCGCGGGCGGCGATGCGGGCCACCTGGAAGCCCACGCTGATCGCGGCGGTGGCGGCGGCGGCCTCCTACGGATCGCTGCTGGTGACGCAGTTCCGGGCCTTCCGCGACTTCGGCTTCATCGCCGGCACGGGCATGCTGCTCTGCTGGGTGGTCACCCTGCTGGCCGTGCCGCCGCTGCTCCTGCTGTTCGATCGCAAGGGCGCCGCGGGCCCTCCCGCGCTGGTCCGGCGCTTCGAGATGGGCTACGGCCGCGTCTTCGCCTGGCTCGTGCCCAAGGCGCCGCGCGTCTTCGTGGCCGTGGGGCTCGCGGTGGCCGCCGCGGGGACGCTCGCGGCCATCCGCTACGCGCGCGGCGACCCCATGGAGTACGACCTCGACCGCGTGCAGAACGACCGCCACCGCACCGCGGCGCTGCACCGGACCTGGGCGGTGGTCACCGACATCCTCGGCGCGAGCCAGGCGGCCATGGTCGTGCTGACCGACACGCCGGCCGAGGCGCGCGAGCTGGAGGACAGGCTCTGGGACCGCTGGAACCGCGCGCCCGCGGCCGACAAGCCCTTCGTCGCCGCGCACAGCCTGTGGGACCTCGTGCCCGGCGATCAGGCCGCGAAGATCCCGATCGCGCTGCACCTCGGCGACCGGCTGCGGCACGCCCGCGCGAAGGGCTTCATCCAGGACGCCGACTGGGCCAAGCTGTCGGAGCTGCTGCCGCCGCCCGACCTGAAGCCCTTCGGCCTCGACGACCTGCCGGCGCCGGTGGCGCGGCCGTTCTCCGAGAAGGACGGCCGGCGCGGGACGCTGGTGCTCGTCGACGCCGACCCGACGCGCTCGAACGACCTGCACTACCTGCTGCGCTACGCCGACTCGTTCCGCGAGACGCGGCTCGCCTCGGGCGCGATCGTGCGGGGCTCGGGCCGCGCGGTGGTCTTCGCGGACATGCTGCGCGCGGTGGTGCGCGACATCCCGATCGCGGTGTCGCTCTCGCTGGCGCTGACGCTGCTGGTGGTCTTCTCGACCTTCCGCCGCGGCGGCGGGACGGGCGCGGTGCTGCTCACGCTGCTCGTGGCCATGGGGGGCGTGGCGGCCTTCCTCTACTTCGGCGGCCGGCGGCTGAACTTCATGAACTTCACCGCGCTGCCCATCACCTTCGGCATCGGCGTGGACTACGCCATCAACGTGGCGCAGCGCTACCACGCCGACGGGCGCCGCGACGTGCTCGCGGCCCTGCGCTCCACCGGCGGCGCCGTGGTGCTATGCAGCCTGACCACGATGCTGGGCTACCTGGTGCTGCTGGGCTCGAGCAACCTGGGCATCCGCAGCCTGGGCGAGCTGGCCGCGGTGGGCGAGGTGAGCTGCCTCCTCTCGGCCGTGCTCTTCCTGCCGGCGCTGTACCTGACGCTCGACCGGCGGCGCGCGAAGGCTCAGCCGCCCGCGGCCGCGGGCGCCAGCTCGTAGATGGCGTAGCTCTCGCGCAGGCCGTCGAGGTCGCGGCGGCGCCAGGCCTGCAGGAGCTCCGCGGGCGTGAGGTAGGGGCGCAGGCGGCGCCAGGTGGCCACCGGCTGCAGGAGGCGCAGCGCCCCGGGGGAGAGCTGGGGCAGGACGTGCGCCTTCGCGAACACCCGG
>DATJNL010000438.1:0-4979 GCA_035508175.1 Myxococcales bacterium | reverse complement strand
ATCCCGCGAACCTGTGCCAGATCTGTGACCCCTCGGCGGACCCGGGCGGCTGGACGCCGCTGCTCGCGGGCAACAGCTGCGGCTCGGCCGAAGTGTGCGCCGAAGGAACCTGCGTCTCCGGCTGTTCGATCGATGGCGTGGGCTACCCGGCTGGAGCGAGCGGGAGCAACCCGTGCCTGGTGTGCGATCCGGCCGTCTCTCCCGCGAGCTGGACGCCGGGCGCGAACGACGCGCCCTGCGGCAGCGCCTCGTTCTGTCGGGGCGGCGCCTGCGTCCGGGGCTGCGAGGTCGGCGGGGCGTTCGTGGCCGCGGGCGCGGTGGCCCCCACCGATCCCTGCGCGTCGTGCCTGCCGGAGGAGTCGAGCACGAGCTACTCCTTCTCGCCGGACGGCACCGCGTGCAGCGACGGCCAGGGGGGCACCTTCTGCGAGAGCGGCCAGTGCGCGCCGGTCTGCGTCGTCGATGGGGGCGCCTTCACGGCGGGCAGCGCGGATCCGGCGGCGGCGTGCTTCGCCTGCCAGCCGGCGAGCAACCCTTTTGCGTTCACGGCCATCACGGGTGCCGTGCCTCCCGGCGGCTGCCCTTCGAAGGAAGACGTCTGCCTCTCGGGCTCGTGCGCGGAAGGGTGCTTCATCAATGGCGGCTACCTCCCGTCCGGCTCGCTCGCGGCTGGTGGGGCGGACGCCGGCGAGCTCTGCTGCTCGCCGCTCTACAGCACCGCGGGCTGGACGCCCCAGTGGGCCGAGCTGTCGGTCGGCGGGGGCGCGGGCCTCACCGGAGTCTTCCCGGCCCAGCTGGCCTCGGGTCCGGGCGTGATCACCGCGAACGAATCCGCCCAGACCGTCACGCTGCTCCCGAGCCTCGGCAACGGCCTGCTCGGCCCAGGCACGACGTACGCCGCGGGCCACGCGGTGCAGGTCGCCGGAGTCGGCGACATGGACGGCGACGGGGTGCCCGACATCGTCGTCTCCGGCAGCACGTACTACTATTCGAACTACGTGACCGTGCTGCCCGGCGTGGACGGCGGCGGCGTCGGCGCCCCGGTCACCTCGGCGCTCGGCAACACGAACCTGATCGGCGTGGTGCCGCACTTCTTCCCGACCGCCCCTCGCGCGGCGGCGCTGTTCTTCGGCTGGGACGCGAACAATTTCCCGCTGGACGTGGTCGCGCTCACCGATGCCGGCTACGGCGTGGTGCAGACCACGCACGTGGGCTTCTTCGTGGACAACGCCCGCGCCGGCCAGCAGGTGGTCATCGCGGACTTCAACGGCGACGGCTTCGAGGACCTCGGCGTGACCTCCAACGCCTACGTGCAGGACGTGGCGGTGCTGCTGAGCAGCGGCACGGGGAGCCTCGGCGGGGAGGTCGATTTCCTGTCCGGGCACGACGCGGAGGGGCTCGGCGCCGGTTCCATCTTCGGAAGCCACTACGCCTCGGGTGCGCCGGTGCTCGACCTCGTCACCTACGACGGGACGACCGGCGCCTTCGTCGTGTTCCGCAACGACGGCAACGGCAACTTCACGCAATGGGCCTCGACCGCCATCGCGGGGATTCCGTCCGTGGTCTCGATGGCGGCCGGGGACTTCAACGGCGACGGCTGGGGCGACGCCGCGGCCCTCATCGGCACGAACCCGTACACCGTGCAGATCTTCCTGGGCGACGGCAGCGGTACGTTCACCCCCGGGCCCACCTTCTCGACCCAGATCAACTCGAGCAGCTACGCGGGGGGCATGGCGATGCTCGGCGGCCAGTACGGCCCCGGCGGCGGCGACGCGTTCTTCAGCATCACGAGCAACTCCGGGGCGTCCATGTGGCAGGACGCCTGCCGCTAGCCGGTCGCCGCGCGGAGCATCAACGGCATCAAGCCGTCCAGCCGCTCGGGGAGCTCCCAGGTCGCCGCGGGGCCGAAGACGAGCAGCGGCACCTTCGCGAGCGTGTGGTTTCGGCTGCGCAGGTCTTCCAGATTGCCGTGGTCGCTGGTGACGAAGAGGGACGTGCGATCGAGCTCGAGGCGCTCGACGGCCCGGCGCAGGAAGCGATCCAGATCTGCGAGCGCGGCGTCGGCCGCGGCGAAGTCCTGCGCGTGGCCCGCGTCGTCGGTCAGGTAGTAGTCGATCATGGTGAAGTCGAAGCGGCGCGCCTGCGCCACCAGCACCTCGGCAGCCTCCTCCGGAGTCCGCAGCGGGACCTCGGGCCAGCGGCGGTGCGCGAGCGCGGAGGTGAGGTCGTGGGTGAGCGCCGTTCCGTCGCGCACGTCATCGAAGGTGGCGAGCGGGTAGCCGGCGGCGGCGAAGGCGAAGGGCGCGGCCGCGGGCTTGAGCCGCTTCGCTTTCTCGGGGATGCCGGGCTCCACGGGCCCTCGCAGCGGTCGGTGTGGGAGCGTCAGCGCGTCGAGGTAGGCGGCGGGGTACGCGTTGAGCAGCGCGGCCGAGTGGCCGGTCTTGCGCAGCTCGAGGAAGATCGAGCGGCGCGCCAGCAGCTCGCGCAGCGTCGCGTTGGGGAAGCCGAGCAGGTGCCGCCCCAGCAGGGCGGGCGCGTTCTCGCCCGAGAGGATCGTCGCGTGGCCCGTGGCCGACTGCGGCCGGCCCGGCACGCCGAGCGACGCGTCGAGATCCCGCCGCACGCCGCCCCGCGGCAGCGCCGTGCCGCTGCCATCGGCGAACTGCGAGAGCAGCGTCTCGCGGCGCGCGAGCGGATTCGAGGCTGGGTCGCGGGCGCCCACGCCCACGCCGTCGACGAAGACCAGGACGGCCGGCATCCCGGGAGCATAGCGCGGGTGGCGCGGACGCGCCGCGTGCGGTAAGTGTGCCGCCGTGCCGGAAGCGCTCGCCGTCGACCGCTGGCAGTTCGCCTTCACGGTCACCTTCCACTACCTGTTCCCGCAGCTCACCATGGGGCTCGCGCTCCTGATCGTCGTGATGGAAGGGCTCGGTCTGCGTCGCCCGGCGTTCCGCGAGGCGGGCGCCTTCTGGGGACGGATCTTCGCCGTCAACTTCGCGATGGGGGTGGCCACCGGCGTGCCCATGGAGTTCCAGTTCGGCACCAACTGGTCGGCCTTCTCGCGCTACGCCGGCCAGGTGGTGGGCCAACCCCTCGCCATGGAAGGCCTGTTCTCGTTCTTCCTCGAGGCCACCTTCCTCGGCCTCTTCCTCTTCGGCGGCGAGCGGCTGGGCCGGCTGGGGCACTTCCTGGCCGCGGCCGCGCTCTGCGCCGGCGCGTGGCTCTCCGGCTTCTTCATCCTCGCGACCGACGCCTTCCTGCAGCACCCCGCCGGCCAGGCGGTGGGGCCGGACGGCACGCTGCGGCTCGACAGCCTCGCCGCCCTGCTCGGCAACCCGTGGCTCGGCTGGCAGTACGCGCACAACATGAGCGCGGCGGTCGTCACCTCGGCGTTCGTGGTGGCCGCCGTCGGGGCCTTCTACCTGCTCTCCGGCCGCCACGAGGCGCACGGCCGCCGCTTCGTCTCGCTCGGCGTCTGCTTCGGCCTCGCGGCGTCCTTGTTCCAGCTGTTCCCGAGCGGCGACGCGCAGGGGCGCAACGTGGCCCGCTGGCAGCCGCCGACGCTCGCCGCCATGGAGGGGCTCTTCCACTCGCGCGCCGGCGCGCCGCTCGCCCTCATCGGCCAGCCCGACATGGACCGGCTCGAGCTCGACAACCCGGTCGAGCTGCCGAAGGCGCTCTCGTTTCTCACGTACCGCCGCTGGGGGGCCGAGATCCGCGGCCTCGACGCGTTCCCGCGCGACCAGTGGCCGGGGAACGTCCCGCTCGTCTACTTCAGCTACCACATCATGGTGGGGCTCGGGACGCTCTTCGTGCTGGTGCTGGCGCTCGCGGCCATCCAGCTCTCGCGCGGCCGGCTGTTCGCCTCGCGCCCGCTCCTCTGGGCGCTGCTCCTCGCGATGCCGTTCCCGTACATCGCCACCACCGCGGGCTGGATGACGGCGGAGCTCGGGCGCCAGCCCTGGCTGGTTTACGGCCTGTTGCGCACCGTCGCCGGCGCGTCCCCCCATGTCTCCTCGGGCAACGCGTTCTTCACGCTGCTCGGCTTCTGCGGCCTCTACCTCGTGCTCGGCCTCCTCTTCGTCTTCCTCGTGGGCAAGATCGTCGTCGAGGGCCCCGGCTCGGCGGAGGCCCACTGATGCCGACGCTCTGGTTCGCGGTGCTCGCGGGCATGCTCGCGGTGTACGTGGTGCTCGACGGCTTCGACTTCGGCGCCGGCATGCTGCACCTCGCGGTCGCGCGCGATCCCGAGGAGCGGCGCCTCGTGCTGCGGGCGATCGGCCCCTTCTGGGACGGCAACGAGGTGTGGCTGCTCGCCGCCGGCGGCGTTCTCTTCCTGGCCTTCCCCCCGGTCTACGCCTCGGCGCTGAGCGGCTTCTACCTGCCGCTGATGCTCGTGCTGTGGCTGCTCATCCTGCGCGGGATCGCGATCGAGCTGCGCGGGCAGCTGGCGCTGCCGATGTGGTGGAGCTTCTGGGACGCGGTGTTCTGCGCTTCCAGCGCGGGGCTCGCCTTCGTGCTCGGCGCGGCGCTCGGCAACGTGCTGCGCGGCGTGCCGCTCGATGGGCGCGGCGACTTCTTCGTGCCGTTCTGGACGGACTTCCAGCCCTCGCCGACCCCGGGCGCGCTCGACTGGTACACGATCCTCGTGGGCTTGCTCGCCGTCGCCGCGCTGGCGGCGCACGGCGGCCACTACCTGGCGCTGCGCACGAGCGGCGACCTCCAGGCGCGCGCGCGCCGGCTGGCACGGCTCTGGAGCCTCGCGTCGCTCGGTCTCGTGGCCGCGGCGCTCCCGGCGACGGCGCTGGTGCGGCCGGCCAACCTCGACGGCTTCCGCGGCGGCCCGTGGGGAGCCCTGGCCTTCGCGGTGGCGGCGCTCGGCTGGGGCGCCTCCTTCTGGGCGGCCAGCCATGGCCGCGACGCCCTCGCCTTCGCGGGCTCGTGCGCCTTCCTGGCGGGCTTGCTCGCGAGCGCCGCGG
>DATJNL010000437.1:0-6137 GCA_035508175.1 Myxococcales bacterium | reverse complement strand
GAGGAAGCCGAGGTCGCCGGCGGCGTGCACGCGCACCGAGTCGAGCGCGGGCTCCAGGTCGACCTCGAGGAAGCGGCCGAGCAGCAGCGCCGCCTCGCGGAAGTGGTGGGCGGGCGCCCACGAGTCGAGCAGCTCGCCCTCGCGCGTCGCCTCCACCCAGTCGAGGTAGCTCTGCTGGCACACGAGGGGCGAGCTGTTCACGAGGCAGAGGGCGTCGTCGCCGATGCGCACCGCCTCCACCTGGTGCTCGAGCCCCTGCCGCTCGAGCCTCCAGTAGATCTCCTCGCAGTTCTGGTAGAGCAGCAGCCGCCGCGCGGGCGGGCGGCCGAGCCGCGCCAGCTCCCGCTCGTACGCGGCCGGCAGGTGGGGCGGCGCGAGGTGGAGCTGGCCCACGAGCACGAGCGCCAGCTCGCCCGGCTTCACGGCGCGCGCGAGCGACCGGGCCGCGAAGGCGTCGCGCTCCCGCAACGAACGGGGACCGCCGGCGGGCCGGTCGATGGCCACGATGCGCAGCTGCCGGCGCCGGGCCAGCTCGAAGATCGGGCGGAAGTTGGGCCACACGTCGAAGGCCTGGTGGCGCCGGTAGCGGATGGCCTCGAGGAGCTCGACCTCGTCGAGGCTCCCTGCGAGGAAGCGGTCCACGGCGCGCTGGTAGCGGCCCTGCACGAACTCGAGCGCGAGCACCGGCGGGCGCCCCCGCTCGCAGAGGCGGTCCGCGAGCTTCACGAAGGCGCGCTGGGCCTGCCGCAGCGTGTGGTAGTCGCCCACGTACACCACGTCGGCCGCGGCCGCCTGCCGCAGCACGTCTTCATAGGGCACGGCGCGCTCGTAGCTGCGCACGAAGGCCTGGTAGCGGCGGCGGTAGCGGACGAGCTCCCGTCCCTCGGGGGCGGTGGAGAGCTCCACCAGGCGCCGCTGCCGCTCGAAGAGCTTCTGGTGCAGCGCGATCAGCTCCGCGTGCGGGTCGCGGGGCGTGTCGTTGGCCGCCGCGAGCCGGAGCGTCTCGGCGGAGGGCCTCACGGCGCCGCTCCAGGCGGGGCGGGCGGCTCCAGGGCGCTGCGAAGCGTGTCGATGCCCGTGGCGCCGGGGTTGACCAGCATGGCCTGGTCGAGCCGCTGGCGCGCGTCGTCGTTCTTGCCGAGCGCGTGCAGCGCGCGGGCCGCACACACGAGCGCGCGGAAGTTGCCCGCGCCGGCGGCGGCCGCGGCGTCGCAGGCGTCCCGGGCCACGGCGAACGAATCGAGCGCGAGGGCGGCCTCGCCCACGTCGGCCAGGTCGTCGCCGGGATCGGCGCTCGCGTGGGCCAGCCGCAGCGCATCGGCCATGGCCCGCGTCGCCGCGTAGCGCTCGCCCAGGCCGTGCCGCAGCCGCGCCGTGCCCAGCATGCCGGGCACGCTCTCCACGGAGAGCGCGTCGGCGAGCGCGGCGGCGGCCTTGCGCTGGCCGAGGGCCAGATCGGCGCGCACCGCCACGCCGGCCGCGCGGGCCTCCCAGGCGTTCTTCTGAGCGATCGAGAGGTCCGGGGGCTCCGGGGTCTGCGAGAGCTTCAGCGCGGTGCGCGGGTCGTCGGTGGCCTCGGCCAGCGCGAGCGGCGCCTCGCCGGGGTCGTCGTCCTCGGCCGCCTTCTTCAAGAGCGCGAGCGCCTCCTCCCCGCGGCCCAGCCGCTGGTCGAGGCGGGCGAGGGCGATCTGGCAGCTCGCCGGCGCGTCCTCGAGGTCGGCGGCCCGATCGAGGTGCGCCGGGGCGGTGACCGAGTGGCCCTGCCGCAGGTCGAGCCGCACGAGCGCGAGCAGGGCGCGGCACTGCTCGTCCGGGCTGCCCTCGGCGGGCAGCGAGGGCAGGATCCGGTCGATCCCGGCCGCCGCCGCCTGCGGGTCGCCCTGCCCATCCACGGCCAGCTCGGCCAGCGCGAGGAGCGACGGCACGTGGGTGGGGTTCTTGGCGAGGATCCGCTGGTAGAGCGCGACGGCGTCGGCGGGGCGGTGCGACGCCCGCGCCACCTCGGCGGCGAGCTGGAGCACCTCGGGCGAATCGGGCGCGCCCTGCAGGGCCCGGTCGAGCGCGGCCTTGGCGAGCGCCTCGTTCTCGTCGAGCGCGTCGGCCCGCGCCTTCACCACCAGGATCTCGGGGGAGGACTGGTCGTCCGGGACCTTGCCGAGCGAGACGATGGCGTCGCCGGGCGCCTTGTCGCCGAGCGCCACCAGGGCGTCGGCGGCGTAGAGGCGCGAGAGGTCTTCGGGCGCGAGCGTCAGATCGCCCTTGTCGACGGCGATCTCGATCGGTCCGGTCAGGAGCTTGGCCTCGACGCCGGCCTGGTCGTCGCCGTAGCGGGCGTCGAGCTGGGCGAGGGCGTAGGCGCGCTCGAGCGCCAGGTGGTGTTCGGGGCTCAGGGGCCCGACCATGTCGCGCAGCGCGAGGTCGGCGTCGCGGAAGCCGCCGTAGCTGTCGCGGGCCAGCGCCGCGGCGGCGACCCGGGCCGCTGCGTGCAGCTTCTGCCGCTTCTGCCAGGCGCGGAAGGCGAAGGCGCCGGCGATGGCGACCGCGACGAGGGCGACGACCGCGATGAGCGGCCACGAGCTGGCGGGACGCGCCGCCGTCTCCGGCGGACGGGGGAGGGACGGTCCGGCGTCGAGCTCGTTCGAAGGCGAGGGGGCCTCGGGCACCTACCCCTCGCGCGGCCGCTCCGGCCCGTCGTTCACCGAGGGCAGGCGGCGGATCTCCTCGCGCGCCAGCCGCCAGGCCTGCTGCACCACCCAGCTCATCGACCGGTCCTGGCGGTTCGCCTCGCGCTGGATCTCGGCGAGCATCTCCAGGGGGAAGTAGAGGCTCTGCTTGCGGTTCTCGCTGCCGGCCACGGGTCAGCCCTCCCTGCGGTCGCGCGAAGGGACCTGGTCGTCGTCGCCCTCGACGTCGTTCACGGACGGGTAGCGGGCCAGCTCCTGCCGCGCCAGGCGCCAGGCGTGCTGGACCATCCAGCTCAGGGAGCGGTCGAGGCGGTTGGCCTCTTCCTGGATCTCCTTGAGCATGTCGTCGGGAAAATAGAGGCTTTGCTTGCGCTTGTCGCTTGCCGCCATGTCCCTACCTTCTCGCCCCTCGGGCCACATCCGGCTCCAGGGGGAGCCGCACCGAGCACATTATACGACAAGCCGGCTGAAGGACCAAAAGGGCGGCCGTTTGGTCTGTCTGTGCCCCTTTTTCGCCACGGCCGGTTGACTGGGCCCGGAGCGAGTGTTACCTATGCCGTCCTTTTTCAGAGACCTGAGGCCACGAACCCCGGGGGTCGACGCTTGAACCAGAAGGACACGAAGCGCTTCAAGAAGATGCTCGACGAGAGCAAGCGGGCCCTCCTCGTCAACGCCCGGAAGACGCTGATGGAGGAGAGCAACTTCGACACCGACGACCTCCCCGACGAGATCGACCTCGCCAGCTCCGAGTACAGCCAGTCCATGATCTTCAGGCTGCGCGACCGCGAGAAGTTCCTGCTCAAGAAGATCGACAAGGCGCTGCAGCGGATCGAGAACGGCACCTTC
The DNA here is from genome assembly GCA_035508175.1 of Myxococcales bacterium. GTDB lineage: Bacteria > Myxococcota > Myxococcia > Myxococcales > JAKAPL01 > DATJNL01. The sequence continues at coordinate 2,607 of DATJNL010000437.1, read as the reverse complement.
GGCATCTGCGAGCGCTGCGAGGACGAGATCTCGGTCAAGCGGCTGGAGGCGCGGCCGGTGACGACCCTCTGCATTCGCTGCAAGGAAGAGCAGGAGAAGAAAGAGAAGAGCTTCGGCTGAACCCTACTTCTCGAGCGCGGCGATGATCTTCTGGATCTTGTCCGCGTCGGGCGGCGTGGGGACGCTGTCCACGTAGGCCTTCAGGTTCGCCGCCGCCTTCTTCGCGTCCCCCTTCATCTGGTAGATGAGCCCGATGCGCTTGAGCGGCTCCTGCTGCGCCGGGTCGGCGCGCGCGGCGCGCTCGAAGGCCTGGAGGGCCTCGTCGAGCTTCTGCGCCTGCAGGTCCTGGTTGCCCTCGGCGAAGTAACGTTCGTAGTCGACCCGCCCCGGCGTCGCCGGCGGAACGGCCGGCGTGGACCCCTGGACCCGGGGCGCGTGGGTGGGCGTCTCGGCCGGCGGGCTCGGCCAGAGCCGCCACGCGGTGATGCCGGCCGCTGCCACCGCCACGGTGCCGACGGCCAGCCAGACGCCGAGGCCGGCGCGCGGGGGGGCGGCCGGCGCGGCCACCGCCTTGGGCTGCGTGGGCGCGGTGCGCACGGCCGCGGGAGGCGCGATCGGGACCTTGGGCGCGGCTGCCGGCGCGGAGCCCGCCGAAGCCAGCAGCAGGTCGCGCATGGCCAGGGCGCTGGGGGGCCGCTCGCCGCGATCCTTCGCGAGCGCGCGGACGATGAGCGAGCTCAGCGCGGGCGACACGTCGGGCCGCACCTGCGCGGGGGGCGCCGGCACCTCGACGAGGTGCTTGCTCACGAAGCCCATCGGCGTGTCGGCCTGGAACGGCAGCCGGCCGGTCACCATCTGGTAGAGGATCACGCCCGCGGAGTAGATGTCGCTGCGGGCGTCGAGCTCCTCGCCGCGCGCCTGCTCGGGCGACATGTACTCGGGTGTGCCGCAGACGAGCCCGGCGCGCGTGAGCCGTGCCGCGCTGCCGTCCTGGATCTGCGCGATGCCGAAGTCGAGCACCTTCACGAAGTCGGGGTCGTTGCGGAAGCGGCCCACCATGATGTTCTCGGGCTTCAGGTCGCGGTGGATGATCTTTTGCGCGTGCGCTTCCGACAGCGCGTCGAGCACCTGCGCCATGATGTGGACGATGCGCGCCTCGGGGAGCGGGAACTGGTCCTGCATGACCTGCTGCAGGTCCTGCCCGGAGACGAGCTCCATGGCGATGTAGAGCTCGCCGTTGTCGCCCGCACCGAAGTCGATGATCTGGATGCTGTGGGGATGGTTCAGCCGGCTCGCCGCCTTGGCCTCGCGCTGGAAGCGCGCCTGCGTCTCGGGGTCGGTCGCGAGCTCGCGGCGCAAGACCTTGAGACAGATCACCTTGTCGAGCGAGAGCTGGGTGGCGCGGTACACCCGGCCCATGCCGCCCTCGCCGAGCAGCTTCTCCACGCGGAACTTGCCCGCGAACAGGTTGCCCACGTAGGGGTCGGCGGAGGCCGCGGTGTCGGAACGCGGCCGCACCTCCGTGCCGCACACGGGACAGAAGCGCGGCGTCCCCTCGAGGGACGCACCGCAGTTCGCGCAGGCAGCCACCCGTGACCGTCTACTACGGGACGGAGCATCCCCTCAAGGGGCGCCCCGCGAAGGCCTCGCGAAATATCCGGCCCCGGCGGGCGTATGGAAGGGCATGGTTGCTCAGGTCGAGGCCGCGGCGCTAGCGTGGCTCCCCTTGCCGAGGGGAGCCACGAGCGGGGACGCCACCACCGATGTCGACGGCGATCTGGCGCGCGCCTCGCGGGGTGGCGATCGAGACGCCTTCGGGCGCCTGGTGGCCCGCCACGAGCGGGCCGTCTACGGCCTTTGCCTGCGGCTGCTCGGCCAGCGGGAGGAGGCGCGCGACGCGGCCCAGGAGGCGTTCGTGCGCGCATACGAGTTGCTCGGCAGCTACGACCCCGCGCTCGCCTTCCGGCCGTGGCTGCTGCGCATCGCGCGCAACCGTTGCCTGGATCTCCGGCGGCGCGCGGCCGTCCGGCCCGCGACGACCTCTCTGGAAGAGGCGGCCGCGGCAGCGGACCGCGAGGCGGTGGCCGCGGACGAGCGCCTCGTCCGCGCCGAAGGGCAGGAGCGCCTGCAGGCAGCGATCGCGCGGCTGCCGGACGACCAGCGCGAGGCCTTGCTGCTCTTCCACCACGACCAGCTCTCGTACCGCGAGATCGCGGTGGTGCTCGAGGCGCCGCTGGGCACGGTCATGACGTGGCTGCACCGCGCGCGCCGCCGGTTGCGCGCGGATCTCGGGGGCGAGCCGTGAGCGACGCCGGGCACCTCACGGACGAGCGAGCGCAGGAGCTGGCGCTGGCCTCGGCGCCGCGGGCCGAGGCGGAGCACCTCGCGGGGTGCGAGGCTTGCCGCGCCCTCGTGGAGGACTACCGGGCGCTCTCGCGGGCCCTGTCGGCGTTGCCGCTGCCGCCGGCCCCCGGCTTCGCGCCGGGCGTGCTCGCCCGGATCGAGGCGCGGCGGTCGAACCGGATGCTGGCCATGCTCGGGACGGGCCTGCTCCTGGCCGGCCTGTGGGCGTCGGGCCTGCTCCTGCGGCTGTGGGTTCCCGCGCCC
>DATJNL010000436.1:0-6176 GCA_035508175.1 Myxococcales bacterium | reverse complement strand
CCGGAGCCAGCCCGAAGGCCTCCTTCGGCCGATCAGCTCGCCGCGGTCGCCGTCCACGCCATGAGTGGCATGGGCGGTTGGGTCACCCTGGACGGCGTGGCGCGCGCCATCGCGGCGGACACGAGGATGACCGCACAGGTGCTGGAGAGCCTCGTGGATGCGGGCCGCGTCCAGGAGGCCAAGGCGAAGGACGGCCAGACGGTCTACCGATTCGCCGGCTGAGGCATCTCGATTGACCCGCACGCACGTGCTAGGAATGCGTCCATGACGCGTCTGCAACTTGCGACGCTGATCGCTTTTCTCGCCGCGGCCATGCCGGCGAGGAGCGAGATCGCCCCGGACTGGTACGCCGGGATGATGTCCGACCAGGGGATCGAGGTGCAGGCCGACGCCCGGGTCTTCACCCTCTTCGCCGCCTTCAACGCGCTCGGCTACGACGCGGGGCCCGTCGCGCGCCGGGAGCCCTTCCCCCGGCCCGCTCTGGACGAGGCGCGGCAGACAGTTCGCGTAGACGCACCGATGTCGGCGGCCCTGGCCTCTCAATTCCAGGCCTTCCTCGATGCGCATCCCTTGCCTCTCCGCGTCTATGTGGCCTTCGCGTCCGCGCTCGGCGCTCCCCCGGACTTTGCCCTCGGCAGCGAACCGGCCGAGAGCGCGCCGCTCCGCGGACTCGAGCAGCTGCTCGCCCGCTACTACCGCGAGGCGCACCTCGACGCGCTCTACCAGAAGCTCCTGCCGCAGTACCGCGCCGCCCTGAAGGGTTATCTGCCCCGCCTGGACGATGCGCTGCAGCGTGCGGACGGAATGCTGCAACCCCAGCCGGGCGACATCCCGCCACCGGTTCTCGTCGTCAACCTGCTCGACGCACCCGGCAAGGCGTACGGGCTGCGCCGGGGCGGCTCGGCGCTCCTGGTGGTGGGGCCGGGAGCGGATGGGAAGCCGGAGGACCTCGGCGCGGCCGTCGCCGCCTATGCCGGCGTGCGCGCCGGTGCCGCGCTCGCGGAGCGTGCTTCGGCAATCAAGGGGCTCCCCGAGCTGGTCGAACGCGTCCACCGGCAGGGGCTTCCCGACGGCGATCTATCACCGAGCGACTACCTCACCGCCTGCTTTTCGCTCGCCGTCGCGGCACAGGCGCTGCCAGATTTTCAGCAAGCGGCGTTCGCGCGGGCCGCCGCGGAAGGATGCTGGTTGACGGAAGACCTGTCGCGATCGCTCGTGGAGCTGATCGGCGACAAGGGGCCCGGGGGCAACCCATTCGAGAGCTTCGTGACCGAGCGGCTGGGAAGCCTCGACGTCCGCAAGCTCTCGATGTCTCCCCCGGGAGCGGATGCGGCAGCGCCCCCGCGCCACCGCGAACGCTAGCTTGAGCGAATTCCTCCTTCACCTCCTGACCACGGCGCACGGCACGTTCGCCTACACGCTCGTCTTCGGCTTCCTGGTGGCGTGCGGTCTCGGCCTGCCGCTGCCCGAGGACGTGGCCCTGGTCATGGGTGGGTACCTCTCGTTCATCGGGGCGGCCAACCTGTGGCTCATGCTGGTCTTCGCGCTCTGCGGCATCCTCGGCGGAGACCTCCTGGTGTACGCCGCCGGCCACCGGTACGGACAGGAGCTCGCTCACACTCGCTGGCTCCACCGCTACCTCACCGACGAGAAACGGAAGAAGGTCGAGGGCTACTTTGCGAGGTACGGGCAGGGGCTGGTGGTCGCGGCGAGATTCTTGCCGGGCCTGCGCGTGGTCACCTACTTCAGCGCCGGCGCCTCCGAGATGGGGGCGGGCCGGTTCCTCTTGTTCGATGCGCTGGCGGCGTGCGTGTCCGCGCCGCTCTGGGTGTTCATCGGCCGCAGGCTGGGCAGGCACGTGAACCGCGCGCTCATCTGGGTCAGCCGCTTCCACTGGGTGCTGATGGGCGTGGCCGCGGTCATCGGCCTGGGCGTGGCCATCTTCCTCCTCCGCCGCAACGGCGGAGCTTCGTCTGGCAAGGGAGAGGTCGCAGCGCTGGACGGCCCGGCGGCTCCCCGGCGCGAGCGCACGGGCTCGACCGGCTGAGGCTGCCTGCTAGCGCTTCGCCGAGGGCTGGCTGGCCTTGGTGGGGCCCGCCCGGTACAGGTCGTACGCTGCCTTGCCACCCTTGAACGACAGGGTCGCCACCAGCCCGCGGGCCTGCGTTCCGTCGTTCATCGACCACGGCACGGTGTCGGCCGCGCCCGGGTTCAGGTAGAGCTCGTCGCTCCAGGTGCCCGGCGCGATCGTACGATCGCCGTGCAGGCTCGTCGCGGTGCCCCCCGCCTCGATGATGTTGGCAAAGATGCCGAACGGAATGCGCGACTCGGCGAGGAAGGTGGTGAGGTTCGGATCCCCGACGTTTCCGGGGGGGCTCTGCACGCGGTCGAGCGCGTGCGGCCCGTCGCCGTGGGGTGGCCCGTGCGAGACCAGGACGATCGGTCCCTTGAGGGAGGTGGCCAGCGTCTTGAGGGCCCTCAGATCGTCGGTGTGGTAGAGGCACCCGTCCGCCCCGGCGAGCAGGTAGCGGGGGTCGTGATACCCGGGCAGCGAGAGGATCTTCACGTCGCCGACGTCGACTTCCCGCGCCTTGCTGAGGTTGAACACGTTCGGAAATTGCTTGCGAAGCGCTTCGATGGCGTCGAGGAAGCCACCCTTCGACTCGCGATTGCCGATGTCCACGAGCAGGGGCAGGCCCGCCTTGGCGAAAGGCGTGAGGGTCCCTTCGATGGCCTCGGCGTTTTCCCCGCTGTCGCCGTCGACCACGATGGCCTGCACGCCCTTCTCGTGGAAGTAGGCGAGGTAGGCCTCGGCAGCCTTGAGGTTCTCCGGACTGGGCTCGTTCAGGTTGGCGACGACCCCCAGCGTGACGGGCGTGCCCGGCGCGACGTCGAGCGTGAGCCGATAGCCATCCTGCTTCCAGGTGTGTCCTCCCGAGGTGATGGTCTCGGGCGGCGCGAAGTCCAGGGAGCCGACGCACTCCGGATCGCTCTTCCCCGGCATCGAGGGCGCGAAGGTCTGCGGACCGGCGGGCGGCGCCGCGGCCGCTGCTGCGGGTCGCTCGGGCGTGGGCGTGGGCGTGGGAGCGGGAGCCGCCGGCTTCTGACAGCTAGCAGCGGCGAGGGCGAGAAGAAAGGTCGGAGCGAACGCTGCCGGGCGGGCCACGGAACACCTCCGCGTGTTGGGCGGTTGATGAAGCGGGCCGGAGTATAGGGGCGAGGCCGCCGAGCAAGCAAGGGAAGCCCACCCTTCGCCGCCTCCCGCCCTCGGGCTCACGAACGTCAGCCCGGCGATCTACCTTGTGTTGCATCGTTCCTGGAGGTCAACGTTGAGAACGACGTCCCACGCTCCCGTGGTCGTGGTCAAACCCCGGCCTCGCTGCCAGATCGCCGGCTGTAGCGACGCCGCGATGGTGCGCTGCCCGGTTCACGAGAGCTTGCTGTGCCCGGTTCACTTCCGGGAACACGCGATCGAGAAGGGCTGCCGGCGCCTGCCCTGACCCAGGCCTTCAGCCCTTGGCTGGTGGTCTGGCACGCGCCATCGATCGCAGCAGGTCGCGGTTTTGGCCCAGGAGACGGCCCACCTGGCCGGCGATCGCCATCATCAGCTTGATGCAAGCTTGAGGCTTCTGCGCTTGGAGACGCAGGAAGTCGCGTGACCGGATCTCGACGATCTCGGACGCGTCGGCCGCCACGGCGGTCGCCAGCCGGGTGCCGTTCGTCTGCAGGAGCGACAGTTGTCCCAGGGCCTCGCCGGGCCCCAGCATCCCTACTTCACGATCGGTCCCGTCCGCGTCCTTGAGCAGCACCCGAATGCGGCCGGACTTCAGGACGAAGAGCGCGTCCGAGGCCATGCCTTCCACGAAGAGGGGCACTCCCAATGGGACGGCGCGTTCCGCGGAGATCGTGGCGAGGATCGACAGCCCGGTCTCGGAAAAGTCTTTGAAGAGCTCGCACCCAGCTAGCGTCAGCGCCGGTCCCTGCAAGGCCATCCCGCGGCTCCAGTCGGCCACGAGCGGCCGCCCGCACATCCTCGGGGCGAGCGCCCGCTCTGTCAATCGATTCGCCGTGCAGTACCGAGCACGCGCCGTTGAACCGCGGAGCGCGTCCGGTTAAACTCGACCGCTGGGAGTACGCGCGTGCCCGACGAACCCATGGCGAGCGCCGACGGGGGTTCCCTGATCGGCACGACCATCGATCGCTACCGCCTGGTCCAGCAGATCGGCGAGGGCGGGATGGGGACCGTCTACGCCGTCGAGCACGTCCTCTTGCGCAAGCGCATGGCGATGAAGGTGCTCCGCGCCGACTTCGGCCACAATCCAGAGCTCGTCCACCGGTTCCAGAACGAGGCCGTGGCCGCGAGCTCCATCGGACAGGACAACATCGTCTCGGTCACGGATTTCGGCTGGACCCAGGAGGGGATCGTCTATCTCGTGATGGAAGAGCTGCTGGGCGTCTCGCTCGCCCAGGCGATCAGCGAGCAGCCCGGCTTCGAGCCGCAGCGAGCGCTCGCCATCTCGACGCAGATCTGCAAGGCGTTTTCGGCGGCCCACGCGGCCGGAATCGTTCACCGCGACCTCAAGCCCGACAACGTGTTCCTCGTCAGCCGGCCAGGCCAGCCGGAGTTCGTCAAGGTTCTCGATTTCGGCATCTCGAAGGTCGTCGAGGACATGCCGGAAGGCGAGCGGCTCACGAAGACTGGCATGATCCTGGGGACCCCCGAGTACATGTCGCCCGAGCAGTCAGCCGGACGCCCCGTCGATCTCCGCACCGACATCTACTCCTGGGGGATCGTGCTGTTCGAGATGCTCACCGGACGCCTACCCTTCCAGGCGGACAACCCCGTCGCGATGCTGATGAAGCACCAGACGGAGCCCCCGGCCACCTTCGCGGACGTCCGCCCCGACCTCGACTTTCCCCCCGAGATCGAGCGCATCGTTCGCAAGGCGCTCGCCAAGCGCGTCCAGGATCGCTACCAGACGATGGCCGAGTGCCTCGCCGACGTCGAGCGGTGCCAGGCGACGGTCGCGGCGAAAGCCGCCAACGCCGTGGCGGCGCCCGTGGCCGCGGCGCCACCGCCGCCGGCGCCGGTGCCGGCGACGCCGGAAGTCCGTCGCGACACGCTGCCCACGCCGACCCCGACGCCGGCGATGACGCGTCGGCCGTTTCCGTCGCAGCCTCCCCCCGCGCCGCGCCCCACGCCCACACCCACGCCGCTCCGGGCCGCCGGCCATGCCACGGGCGAGCAACTGGTCCTCCTGCGAGCCGATCTTCGCCAGGAGGCGCTGACCCCCGAGGAGGGGTTCGTCGCTTCCCGCCTCATCGGTCTGTCGCCCAGCATGGAAGAGCTGATCCAGGCGAGCGGTCTGCCGCGGACACGGGCCGTCGAGATCATCAACGGCCTCCTGGCGAAGGGCATCGTGGGCAAGCGCGCCCCGCCGGCCTCGCGGCCGCCGCCGGGCTCACCGGCCGAGCAGTCGCGCGAGCACGAGCGGCGGGAGCGGGCCAAGGACAACCCTCTCGTTTCGCGCTTCGTCCGCAAGCAGGTCCTCGTGCAACGCGGCCGTGAGTCGCTCGCGCGCGGGCACGTCAAGGAGGCCCTCGCGCACTTCCGGACGGCGGCGGCGCTCGATCCGAAGGACGCGGACCTGAACCGCCTCATCGAGGACGCCCAGGTCAAGGTCGATCAGAGCGAGGCCGAGCGCCTCTTTCAGGAGGGCACGGCCGCCGAGGCCCGCAAGGACTTCTCGACCGCCCTCGATCGCTTCCGCCGCGCGATGGAGCTCCGTCCCGGCAACGGCCGCTACGTCGAGCGCGTGGCCCGCAAGCTCCTGTACCAGGAGGCCGGCTTCACCGAAGCGAAGAAGCTCGCCGACCGGGCCGTGCAATTGCTTCCCAACGACGCGGAGGCGCGCGCCACCCTGGCCCGTGCGTACTTGATCGCCGGCCTGAAGGGCAAGGCGCGCAAGGAGCTCGAGACGGTGCTCGAGCTGAACAAGGACCACAAGTTCGCGAAGAGTCAGATGAAGCGGCTGCGCTGGTGGGGCGGGGCCGGGAGCTGATCACGGCGTGCGCCGGAGGCGCCCGAGCAGAGACAGGCCACCGCCCAGCAGCGCTCCCAGCGTGTCCGCCGCCACGTCGCCGAATTCCGCGTCCCGCCCGGGCACGAAGCTCTG
>DATJNL010000435.1:0-6766 GCA_035508175.1 Myxococcales bacterium | reverse complement strand
GTTCTCGAGCATCTCGTCCCGGACCATGTCGACCAGCTCCATCCGGGAGAGTTGCAACAGCTTGATCGCCTGCTGCAGCTGGGGGGTCATCACCAGCTGCTGCGAAAGCCTGAGGTTTTGCTTGAGCTCTAGGGACATCGCCTCTTCCTCTTCTAGTTTAGCCGAAAAGACTCGCCGAGGTACACGGCCCGGGCGCGGGGGCTGCGCGCGATCTCGGCCGGGGTGCCCTCCTCCAGGATGCGGCCGTCCGCGATCAGGTAGCTGCGGTCGCAGATCGCCAGCGTCTCGCGCGCGTTGTGGTCGCTGATCAGGATGCCCAGCCCGCGGCCCTTCAGCGCGGCGATGAGCTCCTGCAGCTCGCCCACCGCGAGGGGATCGACGCCCGCGAAGGGCTCGTCGAAGAGGATGAAGCGCGGCCCCGGGATGAGGCTCCGGGCGATCTCGGCGCGCCGCCGCTCGCCGCCCGAGAGGCTGTCCCCGAGGCTGTCCGCCACGCGCTCGAGCTCGAAGTCGTCGATCAGCTGCGACGCGCGGCCCTCTCGCTCCGCCTTCGGGCAGCCCACCACCTCGAGGACGGCGAGGAAGTTCTCGCGCACGGTCAAGCGGCGAAAGATCGAGGCCTCCTGCGGCAGGTAGCCGAGTCCCAGCCGGCAGCGCCGGTGCATCGGCAGCGACGTCACGTCGCTCGCCGCGCCGTCCAGCTTCAGCGTCACCCGCCCTCGCTCGGCCGAGACCAGCCCCACGACCATGCGAAAGCAGGTGGTCTTGCCAGCGCCGTTCGGACCGAGGAGGCCGACCACCTCGGCCCCTTTCACGTGGAACGAGGCGTCGTGCACGACGGTGCGCCGGCCGTAGCGCTTCACCAGCCCCTCGGCGGCGAGCGTCGCCTCACTCATGGGCCTTCCCGTCCTGCTGCGCGTCCTGCGGCTTGCCCACCAGCTTCGCGCCCTTGGCCGTGACCCTGTCCTCGTCGAGGTAGAAGACGATCGGCTCCCCGACCAGGCGGTCGTTGGGCTGCTGCAGCTGCGCGTGGCCCGTCAGGGTGAGCGTGCGGCTCGCCTCGCGGTACACCGCCCGATCGCCGTCGGCGGTGCGCTGGAGCGCGGCCTTGCCGGGCGGCGCCAGCTTCTGGATGACGTGCACGTGGCCGAGGCAGGTCAGCTCGGTGATGCGGCCCCCGTCGTCGTAGCGGGCCACCGCCCGCTCGCTCGTGACCACGACGTTCTGCCGCACCGCGGTGACGTGCCCTTCGCAGCGCGCCAGCGCCTCCCGGTTCTCGACGACCATGTCGTCGCAACGCACCTGGACCGGTACGTCCCGGCGGGGCGGCGCCGTCGCCGCGGCCGCGGCCAACCAGAGGAGGGCTCCGCTCATGGGGCCTCCCCGCGCGCGACGAGCCGGGCCGGCCCCAGATCCAGCCGGTCGTGCCAGGTGTCGAGCGTGAACCCGGGCGCGTGCAAATCGTACCCCTTGCCCCAGAGGTGAACGGGGTCGCGCCCGGCCGCGCGCCCCTCCCGGCCGTGGTACGAGGCCCGCAGGGTCTCGCCCCGGTCGCCGGCCGCGCTCGCGAGCGCCACCCCGCCCTCGGCCTCGACGTCCTGGCCGGTGGGGTTGCCCCGGGCCAGCGGCGCCGTCAGCAGCACCGAGGCGGCGCCGCCGCGGGCAGCGGCCGCCCGGGTCCCGAAGAGCGTGAGCCGCACCCGCTCGGCCTGGCCGTCGCCGGTGTCACGGCGGTAGAGCACCCGGTCGGCGAAGCCATGCGCCCGCAGCCGGTTCTCCTGGTAGTCGAAGGTCTCCGCGCCGCGGAGCTCGATCGAGGGGGGAGGCGGCGCGACGGCCGGCAGGCGGGTCGATCCGCAGCCGAGAAGCAGCGCGCCCAGCGCGAGGAACCGTGGCAGCACGGCTCGATCCTAGCACCGGCCGAGGCCCATGTCCAAGCGAAGCATGGTTTGGTATGCGAATTGCTAACTGGCGATTGATGTAGTATTTTCAAACGCTTGCATATTATCGCCGCCGCGTTTCCAGCGGCGGTGCATCCACACCCAATCCCTCGGCTGGGCCCGGATCTCGGCCTCGATGCGTGCCGTCAATCGCGCGGTCAACTCGCTTTCCTTGCAATCCGGGGGGACCGGCAGGCGCTCGGTGTGAAGTCGGTGCCCTTGGCCCGCCTCGCGGTGGATGAAGCCCACGAACACGGGCGCTCCCGTGCGCAGCGCGAGATCCTCGGCCGCGCGGGGCGTATGAGCGGGACGGCCGAAGAACGGCACCCGCTGGCCCTGCACCCGCGTGTCCTGGTCGATCAGGAGCCCGAGGAGGGCTCCGCGCTTGAACGCAGACAGCATCTCGCGCAACGGCCCGCTGCCACTGCCGCGGCCGACCGTGCGAACGCCCCCTGCCGAGCGGAAACGCTCGACGAGCGAGGCCAGGCGCGGATCGCCGGATTCGCGCACGACCACGGCGTGGTCGAAGCCCTCGGCGACGATGCGGCGCGCCAGCAGCTCCCAGTTGCCGACGTGGCCGGTGACGAACAGCCCGCCCCGCCCTTCCGCGAGGCCGCGGCGGATCTCGGCGATGTCGGCCTCGGGCCACGCCACGTAGCTCCGCACGTCGATCTTCGCCGCCTGGCAGGCTTCCAACCCCGAGCGGCCGAGCTCCTCGAAGCACGCGCGCGCGATGGCCGCGCGCTCGTCCAGGCTCTTCTCGGGAAAGGCGATCGCGAGGTGCTCGAGGGCGAGTCGCCGCTGCGAGCCGACGAGCCGGTAGGCGACCCGGCCCAGCCAGGCGCCGAAGGACAGCGCGAAGCGGAACGGCAGAGCGGCGGCGAGGGCCAGGCCGAGCCGGACGAGGGGGTAGCGCAGCGCGCGTTTCAGGCGCTTGCGGAAGGGCGCCCGCTCGGACTCGCCGCGACCCGGACGCTCCGCGCCGGGTTCAGCGCGAGCGGCCGTCACCACCGGTCCCCCGCCCCGAGGTGCCGGGCGACCGGGGCCCGCGGGACCGCGAACGCTCGTGGGATCCACCCCTCAAGCGAGCGCCGCAAGCGCCTTGCGCACCGCGAGTACCTCACCGAGCACGCGGTCCAGCATGGGGAAGTCGCAGGCGTTCTCGCCGTCCGACGGGGCGGTCGCGGGATCCTCGTGTACTTCACAGAAGAGGGCGTCGATGCCGGCCGCTGCTGCGGCGCGCGCGAGCAGGGGGACGAAGTGCCGGTCGCCCGTGTTGCGCCCGCTCGAGGACGCCCCCGGCCGCTGCACCGCGTGCGTCGCGTCCATGCACACGGGCGCGCCGAGCCCCCGCATCACCGCGAGGCCGCGCATGTCGACGACCAGGTTATGGTAACCGAAGCAGGTTCCGCGGTCCGTGAGCAGCACGTTCCGGTTGCCAAGCGTCTGCGCCTTCTGGAGCACCCCATGCATGTCCTCGGGCGCCAGGAACTGCCCCTTCTTCACGTTCATCGGCTTTCCGGTGCGCGCCACCTCGAGGATGAGGTCGGTCTGCTTGCAGAGGAAGGCCGGGACTTGCAGCGCGTCGGCGACCTCGGCGACCTCCGCCACCTGCGACGTCTCGTGGACGTCGGTGATGACGGGAAGGCCCAGCACCTTGCGCACCGCTCCGAGCATGCCCAGCGCTTCCTTCATGCCGGGCCCGCGGAAGCCGTCGGTGGTCGTGCGATTGGCCTTGTCCCAGCTCGCCTTGAACACCACGGGTACGCCGTGCCGCTCCGCCAGCTCCGCCACGCGCCGGGCGTTGGCCAGCACCTCGTCGGCCGTGGTGACCACGCACGGACCCGCGATGAGCAACAAGGGACAGCCCTCGCCCACGTCGTGGCCGCCGAAGCGGATTCGCACCGGCGCGGCGGCCTGGGTCACGCCCAGCTCCCGGCCGGCTCCGCGGTCTCGGGCCGCTCCGCCGCCGCCGCGCCCTTCCCCGCCTGGTCGCGGTGGACCAGCGCCGCGCGCACGAAGCCCGCGAAGAGGGGGTGCGGAGAGGCCGGGCGGCTCTTGAACTCCGGGTGGAACTGGCAACCCAGGAAGTGAGGGTGGCCGCGCAGCTCGATCATCTCCACGAGGTCGAGGTCGGGGTTGACCCCGGAGAACACCATCCCCGCGTCCGCGAAGCGCTTGCGGTAGACGTTGTTGAACTCGTAGCGGTGGCGGTGCCGCTCGCTGACCTCGTCCTTGCCGTAGAGCTTGTGCGCCAGCGTCCCCCGCTCGAGGTGGCAGGCGTAGGCGCCGAGCCGCATGGTGCCGCCCTTCTGATCGACGCGCTGCTGCTCCTGCATGAGTGTGACCACCGGGTGCGGCGTGGCCGGGTCGAACTCGATCGAGTTCGCGCCCTCGAGTCCCACCACGTCGCGGCCGAACTCGATGACGGCCATCTGGAGCCCCAGGCAGATGCCGAAGAAAGGGACGGGCTGCAGCCGCGCCCAGCGCACCGCGGCGATCTTTCCCTCGGTGCCGCGCACGCCGAAGCCGCCGGGGACGAGCACGCCGTGCACGCCCGCGAGCAGCTTCTCCGCCCCCTGCTCCTCGATCTGCCCGCTGTCGACGTAGCGCAGCTTCACCTTCGCGCCCGTGGCGATGCCGCCGTGCACGAGCGCCTCTCCGAGGCTCTTGTAGCTCTCGGTGAGCTCGACGTACTTGCCCACCACGGCGATCTCCACCTCGCCCAGGGGCGGCTTCTGGATGCGGGCGACGATCTGCTCCCACTCCCCGAGGTTCGGCGCGCGCGACCAGATGTTCAGGAGCTCGGCGATCTTCTCGTCGATGCCCTCCTCGTGGAGGGCGAGGGGGAGCTGGTAGATCGACGCCACGTCCGCCGCGGTGAAGACCGCGCCGGGATCGACGTTGCAGAACATCGCGATCTTGTCCTTCAGCTCGCGCGTCAGCGGCCGATCGGAGCGACAGAGCAGGATGTCCGGCTGGATGCCGATCTCCCGCAGCTTCATCACCGAGTGCTGGGTGGGCTTGGTCTTCACCTCGCCGGCCGCGGCGATGTAGGGCACGAGCGTGAGGTGCAGGTAGAGGACGTTGTCGGGCCCGAGGTCGTACTTGAGCTGCCGGATGGCTTCCAGGAACGGCAGGCTCTCGATGTCGCCCACCGTGCCGCCCACCTCCACGATGAGCACGTCGAAGCCCTCGGCCGCGGCCTTCACCACGCCCTTGATCTCGTCGGTGATGTGCGGCACCACCTGCACGGTCTTGCCGAGGTATTCGCCGCGGCGTTCCTTCTCGATCACCGAGTGGTAGATGCGGCCGGTCGTGTAGTTGTTCCGCCGCGACATGCGCGCGTGCGTGAAGCGCTCGTAGTGGCCGAGGTCGAGGTCGGTCTCGGCGCCGTCGTCGGTGACGAAGACCTCGCCGTGCTGGTAGGGGCTCATCGTCCCCGGATCGACGTTGATGTACGGGTCGAGCTTCAGGAGCGTGATGGTGAGCCCGCGCGCCTCCAGCAGGGCGCCGATGCTCGCCGAGGAGAGTCCCTTCCCGAGCGACGACACCACGCCGCCGGTCACGAACAGGTACTTCGTCGTCTTCTTTCCTTTGGGCTTCATGGTGCCTTTCTAATGAACGACCCTGTCACCCGCTTCGAGCAGCGCGCGCACGCGCGCGAGGTCTTCCGCCGTGTCGACGCTCACCGAGGCGTAGGGCGTGGGCAGCACGCGGATGGGGTGGCCGTGCTCCAGCGCGCGCAGCTGCTCGAGCCGCTCGGCGCGTTCCAGCCGTCCCATCGGCAGCGCCGCCAGCTGGAAGAGGAAGTCGCGCTGGTAGCCGTAGAGCCCCACGTGCACGAAGCTGATCGTGTTCGGCGGCCGGCCGCCGCGGTAGTGCGGGATGGGCTCGCGCGAGAAGTAGAGCGCGTTGCCGCGGGCGTCGAGGACGACCTTCACGAGGTTCGGATCGTCGAGATCCTCGCCGTCGCGCGCCGGGCGACAGAGCGTGGCCATGGGCACGCCGGTGCGCAGGCACGCGGCCAGCTCCTCGATGGCGGCCGGCTCGATGAGCGGTTCGTCGCCCTGCACGTTGATGAGCGAGTCCGCGTCCAGCTTGCGGGCGACCTCGGCGACGCGGTCGGTGCCGCTCGCGTGCTCCGGGGAGGTCATCTCCACGCGCACGCCGGTCGGCGCGAGCGCCTCGCGGATGCGCGCGTCGTCGGTCGCAACCAGCAGCTCGTCGATGCCGCGCGCGCGCCCGCAGCGCTCCACCACATGGGCGATCATCGGGCGCCCGGCGATTTCGGCGAGAGGTTTCCCGGGGAGCCGTTCCGAGGCGAACCGTGCGGGGATGACCACCGCGATCTTGCCGACGGGCACGGAAGGCAATCACTCGTACATCGAGGGGAAGATGTCAATGGCGGGGATTTCTTCCTCCGGGGGCTTCGCCCCCGCGCCCCCGTCTCGCGACGAGCTCGCGATCAAGTGCATAGGCCTGGGACGAAGATTGGATCCGGGTGCGGGCTTGGGGGAAAGGGAGCGTCCTCCGGGCTCGATACCCCACTCGCCCTCCGAACACTCCCTTCCCCCCACCCCGCCTCCATTTTCATTCTTCGATCACGCCTTTGCACCTGATCTCGACTGCATCTCGATCAGCGCCGCAGGCAAGGCTCTGAGTGCATGAACTTGGGTTGAAGGGGGTTCGTAGAGAGGAGAGGCGGGGCGGGTGAGGGGGCGGCTGGGACCGAGCGTCGAGGCCGATGCCACTCGCGAACGAGGGTCTATACGACGCGGGATCGAGTCAGGCGAGGCCGAGCCGCGAGTGGACCGGCCGGCCCC
>DATJNL010000434.1:0-23765 GCA_035508175.1 Myxococcales bacterium | reverse complement strand
CGCCCGGTTCTGCGCCCGGGCCACCCGATCCGCGGCGAGCACGGAACCGCCGAGGCAGAAGACGGCGAGCGAAAGCGAGTTGCCTTCGAGGAGGCCGAAGAGGGCCGCCGCAACGACCGAATAAAGAAGGGCCAGCTCGGGCCCCAGACAGAGTCGAACCAGCATCGCGCCGGCGGCCATGGGAATGGCGTAAGCGAAGGCATCGACCGGCACCCAGCTCGCCCGGTTCTGGAGAGCCTCGCCCGCCGAGGATGCGGCGGCCGCGAGCGCGAGGCTGCCGACCAGCAAGATGCCTACGAACAAGGCATCCTTGCGGCGGGGCGCGAACCCGCGCAGCTGCCTCCGGCCGAATCGGTAACAGAGAAAGACCAGGAGCGCGGCAAAGAGCCCGCCCCCCAGCCGTGCTTGCGCGAGCTGGCCGGGGCGCGCCTGCGAGCGCATCCCGGAGAGCTCGAGGAGGTGCCGCTGCTCGATGCGTTCGCCGTCGCCGACGATCTTCTCGCCCTTCTTGATCTGGATGACGACGGGCTTGACGCCCTGGTAAGCGTCCAGGCGCCTGCGCTCGGTCTCCGCCGAATCGTAAGTCAAGTTGGGCCGGAGGGCGCCTCGGGCCAGGTGGGCCAGCGCGCGCCGGACAGGGAGCGCCAGCTCCGGGTGGGAGTCCACTGCGGCCCGTTCGACGTCAGCTCGCGCCGAGGCCAGATCCCGTACGGCGTCGAAGTCGGTGACGACGTCGCCACCGGGAGTCCCCTCCGGTAGCGGGCGGATGAAGATCCCCAGTTGCCGGTCGGTGCCGAGCAGCTCGCGATCGCTGACCAGCGGCCGGGGAGTGTCCTGCCCGGCGGACATCTCGCGGGCGACCAACTCCAGCTCCACCTGCTCGGCCTTCTCGGAAAAGCCCTCTTTGGCCAGCAACTCGAAGTCCCGCGGCTCGATCGGGGTCTGCAACTTGGCTACTAGCTCGGCGCGTAGGGCCTCCGGGTCCACCGGAGGGGGGGCCGGAGAGGCAACCGTCGCATCCGGAGCCACGCCCAGCCGCCCGCGCATCGAGGCGAAGCCGTCGCGGATGCGGCTCTGCACCTCGGAGAGCGCCGAGCCGTCGAGGTCGTAGACGGGTCGCACCTGCGCGACCGCCTCGTCGCGCTTGCGTCTCGTCGTCTCCTCGTCCGGAATGTCGTAGTCGCGCGACGCCTTGATCGTGGTGGTGGCGATCTGCCCGAGGCTCTTCTCGTCGTACGGGATCCGCTGCCCGGAGAGGCCCGGTGTCAGGAGAGCGCCGGCGGCGCCCCCGACGCCCGCGAGGATGAGGAGCGCGGCCGCTTTGGAAACCGCACGCCGGAGCGCGTCCCGGGCCCGCCCCTCACCGCGCGGCGGCGGGACGGGAGTGAGGTGAGGCGCTTTCGGGGGCACGGAAGCCACGCGATGATGCTGCTCCCGCCCGCCGTCGAGGTCAACCCGGCGCGCCAGGCTTCTCCTGCTTGGTCGATGGCGGTAGAGTGCGCCGGTGGGCCCGCTCCTCGCGCTCGGCTTGTGTCTCATTCCACCCGCGACACCGCCGGAAGTCGAGGTGGCGCTCGCGCTGGAGCGGCAGGGCAAGGTACCGGATGCACTGGCCGCGCTCGCCTCCGCTCACGAGCCCCCGGGCTCGGCGTCGTCCGGCCGGGTCCTCTACGAGCGCGCGCGCATCACCGATGAGCACCTGCGCGATCCGTTGTCTGCGGCCAAGCTCTACGGCGACTACGTCGCTGCGTTCCCCCAGGGACCCTACGCGCGTCTGTCCGCAGACCGTCAGCAGTATCTCGTGCGCAATGGCACGCCGGCCCCGCAGGCTCTGGCAGAATACGAGGCCATCCTGGGAGAGTTCGCACGTCACCCGAGCGCTCAGCTGGTTCCGCGGATGTCTCAGGTGATCGATCGCTACCCGGCTTTTCCCCTCCGTCCCCGGGCGTGCTTCTGGCTGGCCAACATCCTGCGGCAGCGGCAGGACTTCGACGGCGCGGCCCACTGGCTGGGCGTCGTCCTGCACGACTATCCCGGGACTGGCGACGCGCACCGGGCCGACATCTCGTTGGCGCAGGACGCCGTGTCGCAGCACCAATTTGCGGCGGCGATGAGCACTTTCGAACGCTACGTCGATTCCGACGACCCGCTGGCGCGCGAGTTGGCCCGGGCGCAGCTCCGGGTCGCACGGAACCTGAGGCTCTGGTTCTGGCTCTTTCGCGGCGGCCTCGTGCTGCTCGGCGGCTGGCTCGCCGCCTTGACCCTCGGGATACTCCGGCGCCATGCGCCGTTCTGGCCCCTGCCGTTCGAGGCCCGACTCTTCGGCCCGATCGCCGTCGTGATGGCCCTGCTCACCTTCGTCGAGAGCCGGAGGGTCGGCGTGGCCGTCTCGATCATCGCGGGCGGCGGGGTCTTGCTGGCCACCTTGCAAGGCGTCTACCTGCGGGCTTCCGCGCCGCGGGGGCTTCGCCGGCTCGTTCACGTCCTGGTCAGCGCGGGCGCCGCGGCCAGCCTGGCGTTCTGCGCCATCGACGCGTGCGGGTTGACCGATCTCGTGATCACCACGATCGAGCAAGGGGCCGATCGATGATCGCGCGTCGGCGCGGCCGCATCCTGCGAGTCGTCCCAGGGTACAACCCCAACTCCAGCTCGCTCGGAGTGGACGTGAGCTTTCTGCTCTTCGGCTCCGTCGCGGTCACCGCGGCGACCTTGATCGTGTCGGCGGTGGTGAGGTCTTGGCGAAGCCGAGGGGTTCCCAAGGCCGAGGGGCCTTCTCCCGGATGAAGCAGGAGCCGCGATTTCGGTACGAGCGGTTCGGCGGCATCATCGCGCTTCACCGGCCGCGCGGTCTGGCCTACGTCGATCGCGACTACGCGCGGTCCCTCGGCTTCGCGGAAGACCCCCTGTGGCAACAGGAGGCGGCGCTCGGGGACGGCCCCCTCTCTGCGCCCACCGAGGTTCACCTCGTCATCTCGCGGCGCTGCTCCGCCGGCTGCACGGGCTGTTACGTCGATGCCACGCCCGACGGCCCGGCGCTGAGCGAGGCGCAGGCCAAGGCCGCCATCGATCGACTCGCCGACATGGGCGTCTTCCACGTGGCCCTGGGCGGCGGCGAAGCCGTCGATCTCCCCTACCTGTTGCCCGTCGCGCGCCACGCCCGCGCGCGCGGCCTCGTGCCGAACCTCACCACGAGCGGGCTCCCGGTGGACGAAGTGTTCGCTCGGGAGGCCGCCGACGTCTTCGGTCAGATCAACGTGAGCCTCGACGGCCTCGGAGACGACTACCGCGCCGCCCGGGGCTACGACGGCTTCGAGCGGGCCGAGGCCGCGCTCCGCCTGCTGCGCGCGCACACGCGCCACGTCGGCATCAACTGCGTGGTCTCGCGCGACAACGCCGACCGACTGGCGCCCATCGTGGCCTTCGCGAAGCGGCTCCGCCTCTCCGAGGTCGAGCTTCTGCGCTTCAAGCCGGCCGGCCGGGGCGGCGGCGTGTTTGCGGACCGCGACCTCACGCCCCGGCAGGCCCGCAAGCTCTACCCGCGCGCGCTCTGGTACGCGCTCCGCTACCGCATGCGCATCAAGCTCGATTGCAGCTTCTCCCCGATGGTCTACGCCCACGATCCGCCGAAGCGGCTCGTCGACTTCTTCGGCGTGATGGGCTGCGTGGGCGGCGACGTCCTCGCCTCGGTGATGCCGAACGGCCAGTGGATGGGCTGCAGCTTCGGCGGCCCCGACGAGGGCGACGTCCATGAGAAGGGCGTGTGGGAGAATGGGTTCGGCGCGTTCCGCGACTACGTGAAGCGCGCGCCGGAGCCCTGCGCGTCGTGCAGTTACCTCTCGCTCTGCCGGGGCGGCTGCCGCGTCGTTTCCCAGGCCGCCGGCGACTGGTGGCAACCGGATCCCGGCTGCCCGAAGGTCCAGGACTGGAAGGCGCGGCAGCCCGCCACACACAAGCTTCCCGTACTGGCCTAGCCTGGCTAGCCCAGGGCGCCCGCGGCCGCGAAGGCGCGGCGCACGTACACGGGCAGGACCTGCCGCCGCCAATCGGGATCGACGTTGATGTTGGTGAGGGGATGGCACTGCTTCTGCGCGTGGGCGCCGATCTCGTCCGCGAGCCCGCGTCCCCAGCGCTTGCCCAGGAAGCGATCGAGTCCCCGCACCTCGTGCGGTCTCGCGGCGAGCGCGCTCACCACGACTGACAGCTTCGTCACCCGCTCTTCCTCGCGGAGCAGCGCCACGGCGACGGAGAGCGCCGGGTAGTCGATCGCTGCGCGGACGCGCAGCTTGGCGTAGCCCGCCGCGAGCCCGGCCGGGCGCGGCGGGACCCTCGCCTCCACGAGGATCTCGTCGGGCTCGCGCACGGTGTTGCGCACGCCGTCGGCGACGTAGAGCTCCGAGAGGGGGAGCACGCGTTCACCGCGCGGCGAGGCGAGCTTCACCCGCGCCCCGAGCGAGAGCAGCACCGGCGCCGTGTCGTTCGAGGCCGCCGCCACGCAGCGCTTGCCGCCGGCGACGACGTGGCAGGCCGTGCCGTCCTTCTTGAGGCAGTAGCCGAGCGCCTGCCGCCAGAAGTGCGTCTGGTTGATGTAGACGCAGCGGGTGTCGAGGCAGAGGTTGCCCCCGAGCGTGCCCATCTCGCGCAGCTGGGGCCCGGCCACCTGGGCAGCCGCCTGCACGAGCGAAGGCAGCTTCGCCCGGACCAGCGGCGCGCGCGTGAGCTCGGCGATGCCGGTGAGCGCGCCTAGCACGATCGTCCCGTCGGCCTCCTCGCGCAGGGCGCGGAGTTCCGGCAGGCCCCGCAGCGAGACCACGTGCCTCGCGTCGTAGAGCCGGTGCTTGAGGTTCGGCACGAGGTCGGTGCCGCCGGCCATGGGCAGGGCGTCGCCGCGGTGCTCGCCCAGGATGCGCAGCGCCTCGGCGAGCGTCCGGGGCGCGTGGTGCTCGAAGGGGGGGAGGGTCAGCATCCGTCAGCTCGCCCTGGCTACCTTGGCGGCGCCTTCTCGCTTCTGGTGCAGCAGCCGCAGCACCTTCGCCGGCGTGAAGGGGAGCTCGGTGAGCCGGATGCCCACGGCCTTCCAGACGGCGTTCGAGATGGCGGGGATGGAGGGATGGAGCGGCCCCTCCCCGGCCTCCTTCGCACCGTAGGGGCCTGTCGGGTCGATGCTCTCCACGATGAGCGATTGCATGTCGGGCGTGTCGAGCGTGGTCGGGATCCGGTAGTCCAGGAGCGATGGCCCCTTGTGGAGGCCCCTGTCCGTGAAGCTCTGCTCCTCGAAAAGCGCCTCGGCGTAGCCCATGTACGCGGAGCCTTCCATCTGCCCTTCCACGAGCGCCGGGTTCAGCGCGCGCCCACAGTCGTGGGCGATCCACAGCTTCGGCACCTCGATGATTCCCGTCTCCTCGTCGACGGTCACCTCCGCCACGTGGGCCGTGAACGAGTACGCGGGCGAGGCGCCGATCGTCCCGCCCCGGTAGTCTCCGCCCAGCTTCTGCGTGCGGTAGCTGCCGGTGGAGCCGAGCGTGCCGAACTTCGCCTCGGCCAGGCGCACGGCCTCGACGAACGACAGGTTGCGTGCGCCGTCCTTCTCCCGGAACGTCCCGAGCTCCCCGGTCACGTCGCCGGGCGCAACGCCCCATTTCTCGGCGACCGCCGCGTCGAGCTGTGCGCGCAGCTTGCGTCCCGCCTCGATGCAGGCGAGCCCCATCATGAAGGTCACCCTCGAGCTGTAAGCGCCCAGGTCGACCGGTGTGAGGTCCGTGTCGGAGACGACGCAGACCACGTCCTCCGGCAGGCAGCCCAGCTCCTCGGCGAGGATGTACGCCGGGACGCTGTTGCTCCCCTGCCCGATGTCGGACGCGCCGCTGAACACGGTGACGCGCCCGCTGCGGTCGAGCTTCACCTGGATGCCGCTCTGGGGCATGTCGTTCGGATAGACGGGGTACGCGGTTCCGCTGATGTACATGCTGCCCGCCACGCCGAGGCCGCGCCCCCGCGGCAGCGTCGCGTAGCGCTCCTTCCAGCCCGAGGCGCGCTCCACCGCGTCGAGGCACTGGACGAAGCCGTTCGAGGTGATGCGCTGGCCGTTGACGGTCTGCACGTCCTCGCCGATGAAGTTGCGCCGCCGGATCTCGATGGGGTCGAGCGCCAGCTTCTCGGCCGCCATGTCCAGCGCCACCTCGAAGGCGAAGCGGGGCTGCACGCTGCCGTGCCCCCGCTTCGGGCCGCAGCAGGGCTTGTTGGTGAACCAGCGCGTCGAATCGAAGTGGTATGTCGGAAAGCGGTAGGGCCCCGTGAGGAGTTGGCCGGCGTAGTACGCGGTCACGAGACCGAACGAGCTGTAGGCGCCGCCGTCGATGTCGATCTTGGCGTCGACCGCGGTGATCTTGCCCTCGCGATCCGTGCCCACCCGGTACCGCATGTGCATCGGGTGGCGCCCGCGGTGCGCGTAGAAGACCTCCTCGCGCGTGAAGAGGATCTTGACCGGCCGGCCGGTCTTCAGCGCCAGCTTGGCGACGCAGAACTCCAGGCAGAAGGGATCGCTCTTGCCGCCGAAGGCGCCGCCGAGGAAGGGCTGGATCACGCGGATCTTCTTCTCGGGGATCCCGAGTACCTTCGCGAGCGCGCGGTGCACGTAGTGCGGAATCTGGGTGGATGACCAGACGGTCAGGTTGCCGTCGCCGTCCGCCTGTGCCACCGCGCAGTGCGGCTCGATGGGCGCGTGCGTCGATCCCTCGTAGTAGAAGCGCTCGTCCACGAGAACGGCGGCGCCGGCGAGCGAGCCCTCCACGTCCCCGAAGGCAAGATCGACCGCCTTGCTCACGTTGCCATCCTTGTTGCGATCGTGGATCTTCACGTCCGGCCGCGCGCGCGCCTCGTCCACGGAGAGCAGCGCGGGCAGCACCTCGTAGTCCACCCGCACCAGCTCCAGCGCTTCCTCCGCCGTCAGCTCGTCGATGGCCGCAACGCAGGCCACCGGGTCGCCGACGAAGCGAGCTTTGTCGGCCGCCAGCGCCTGCTCGTCTTCCGTCCAGGGGATGACGCCATACCGGGTCGGCAGCTCCTGGCCCTCGAGCACGGCCACCACGCCGGGGAGCTTCAGCGCCTCCCCGAAATCGATGCCGCGGATCCGGGCGTGGGGGTGCGGGGAGCGGAGGATCTTCGCGTGCAGCATGCGCGGGAGCTGGATGTCGTCCGTGTAGATCGCCCGGCCGGTCGCCTTGTCGCCGCTGTCCACCTTGCGGTGGCGGCCGCCGATCACGCGCGTGGCCTTCCGCTCGCGGCTCACGGCTTTCGCTCCAGGCCGTCGCCCACCGGACCCTCGCCGGGCTGGCAAAGGCCGGCGGCCACCTGCACCGCCTCGAGGATCTTCGTGTACCCCGTGCAGCGGCACAGGTTGCCGGACAGGGCCTGCTTGATCTCGGCGAGCGACGGCTTCGGGTTCTCGTCGAGGAGCGCTCGGGCCGAGACCATCATGCCGCTCTGGCAGAAGCCGCACTGGAGCGCGCCGCAGCGATCGAAGGCCGCCTGCACCGCGTCCGGCACGCCGTCCCGCGCGAGTCCTTCGATGGTCGTGACGCTTCGCCCCGCGGCGTCGAGGGCCAGCGTGATGCACGCGAGCGTGGGCACACCACCCAGCCGCACGGTGCAAGCGCCGCAGTCGCCCTTGTCGCAGCCCTGCTTGCTGCCGGTGAGGCGCAGGCCGTAGCGGAGCGCCTCGAGCAGCGTCTCGTGGGGCCGCACCGCGAGCTCCACGGCCTCGCCGTTGACGACCAGTCGCAGCATCTGGCGGGGTGGACGCCGCATCCTCTCGCGCCGCGTCAGTACTTGACCGAGACCGTGTCGAGCGACGGCAGGAGGGCCGGGTGAAGCTCGATCGCGGCCCGCCCCTCCAGCACGTCGGGATCCTGGCCCAGGATCTGCTCGGCCTCGGCGGTGGACTTCGCCACGACGATCGCGAGCCCGAGCAGTCGGCCGTCGTCCAGCGTGGGTCCCGCCAGGACGAACTTCTTCTCCTCGATCATTCGCCGGTTGAACTCGAGGTGGCGCTTGAGCAAGTCGGCGGGCGGCTCGCCCGGCGCCCACTTCGCGCCTCGAACCAGGAGCCCCACGTGGTAGCCCCGAAGGTTCTGAGGAATCAGCCCCGGGGGAATGGTCGAAAGCGAATTCATGGCAACGCCTCAGTATAGCGTTTTCAGGCCGAGGGAACGCTGCCCGGCACGGTCTCGATCTCGAGGTCTCCGGCGGCTAGGAACAGGCCCACGGCCTCGGCCGTCGCGAACCGCTCCTCGAAGCGCTTGGACGAGTCGTGCAGATCCAGGACCGCGGGAAGGCCGGCCAGGTGCTGGCTCGTCACGTGCTCGCGCAGGCGCAGCGCCAGCGCCGCCGGCTCGGGCGGCGGCTGCACCCAGTCGCTGAAGTCGCCGGTCCAGTGCACGTGGGTCCGGTCCAGGGCGGCGAGCGCGCGCAGCCGCGGGTCGTCGGCGGCTGGGCCGTAGGGAAGGCGGGTCGGAAACGCTCCGCGCAGCGGTGCCAGCCCTGCCTCGCGTCGGATCTCCGCGAGCAGCGCGTCGGTCCGCCGAATCTCCCCGGCGAAGTCGCGCGCTGAGATCGCCTCGGGCCGCGGGTGCGACCAACTGTGGTTGCCGAGCAGGTGGCCGTCGCGGGCGAGCCTCACCGCGACGTCGCGCGACCGGACGACGTTCTCGCCGAGGAGGAAGAAGGTCGCGCGCACGCCATGGGCGGCGAGCACGTCGAGCAGCCGCGGCGTCGCCGGGCCGGGCCCGTCGTCGAAGGTCAGCGCCACACGCACGCTCGACCCCTACCGCTCCGCCCGCCGCGGCGTCAACGTGGCGGACCGGAGCGCCCTTCGGCTATCCTGCCGCCCATGGCGCCACCGCGCACCGCGTCCGTCTTCGCCGCGCTGCTGGTCTCTTGCACCTCGGCCCCCAGGAGCGTGTCCATCACCTTTCCGAAGGGTTTCCTGTGGAGCGTCTCGACGGCCGCTGAGCAGTCGGAAGGCAACAACACGACCAACGACTGGTACGCCTTCGAAGGGATGGGCCGCGTGCCGCCAGTGGGCCTCGCCGACGACATGTACGATCTCTACGACGAAGACTTCGCCACGGCCCGGTCGATGGGCTGCAACGCCTTTCGCCTCACCTTGGAGTGGGCGCGCTTCTTCCCCAAGGCGCCCGCCGATCCGGCGCACCCGACCGCGGCGGAAATGGACCAGACCGCGGTAGCGCACTACCAGGCCGTGTTGGCCTCGCTGCAGAAGCACGGGCTCACGCCCCTCGTGACCCTCACGCACTACACGTTGCCGGTGTGGGTGGACAATCCAGCTGCCTATGACGGCGGCGTCAATGCCTTCACCGACAGCTCGCTCGGCGGCTGGACGAATCCTGCGACAGCGGTGGCCTTCGGCGCGTTCGCGGGTCTCATGGCGCAAACCTACGGCACGCAGGTCACCTACTGGCTCACGGAGAACGAGCCCGAGGTCGACGTCATCGGCGGCTACCTCGCCGGCGTCCTTCCCCCGGGCCTCTCCGACATCAGCCTCACCGAGCCCTCCCTCCCAGGCGACGCCGGCATCTCGGGCGTCATCCAGAACATGATCGCCGGCCACGCCGACGCCTACCACGCCATCAAGGCCGCCGAGCCGAACGCCATGGTCAGCATCGCCCACAACACGATTGCGTTCGATCCGATCACCCAGAACACCGGGAACGTCGAGGCTGCCCAGCGGGTCCAGGCCCTCTACGATCATCTCTACCTGGACGCGGTCACGACGGGCGTCTACGACACGGGTCTGGTCGGGGCCGGAGACGCGGGCGTCGCGCACGCGGACTGGGCCCAGACCCTCGACTACATCGGGGTCAACTACTACAACCACGACGCGGTGGTCGCGCAGGATGGCTTTCTCGCTCCGTTGAACGCGGTTCCTTGCGATCCCTCGTTCGAGCAGGGCTTGCCTGGCGTGTTGCAGAACCTCGGCTGTCCGGCACAGGGGTTGCCGGAGGCCCCCGGCTTCACCGCCGTCCTCGTCGACTACGCGCAGCGTTACGGCTTGCCCATCCTCGTCACCGAGAACGGCGGCGGTGGTGCCAGCGGTACGGGCAAGGCCGCCTACCTCGTGCAGAACCTGCTCGCCCTCCACGAGGCCCTCGATGCCGGGGTCAACGTGATCGGCTACTCGTACTGGACGCTGAATCGGGATTACGAGTGGGCGTCGGGCTACGACCAGAGCTACGGTCTCTACGACGTCGCGGGTTTCAAGGGACCGGACGGCGGTCTCCCCCCCGGATCAGACGGCGGTCCATGGGCGCCCAGCGCGTCCACCGACGAGACTCGCGTGCCGCTCTCCCCTGCGCCCGGCGTCTACGCCGCCATCATCGACGGCGGTCTGACTCCTGCGCTGCTCGCCGAGTATCCGCCCGACGGCGGCTGAGCCTCACTGGCAGACTTTGTTGGTGCACGTCCCGGAGCAGCAGTCGCTGCCGTTGCCGCTGTTGCAGGCGCCGCCGCTGTCGGTGCAGGTCGAGAACGTGAAGCCGCCCACGAGTGCCGGGACGTCGGCCTGCGCGAGGGCGGCGATGCAGCCGACGCTCACGCTCGACGCCTTCCCCGCGCAGTCGATCTCGGAGCCCACGAAGGCGCCTTCGGTCGAGGGCGTGCAGGCCGGCAGGCCGTTGAGGCAGTCGACCGAGGCGTTCAGCTCGCTCTGATCCTGCGAGCTGCACGTGGACAGGGCCTGCTCGCAGGCGGAGTGCGAGAAGTTCGTCGATACGACGGTGCCGTTGCAGCTTCCCTGGCGGTTCACGGCGTTCTGCTCGAACGTCTGCGCGCCGCCGCAGTAGTCGCTGCCGCACCCCGCGATCGCGGCCGCGGCCAGCGCGAGCAGGATCGAAGCGATCGTCTTCATGTCGCCTCCTTGGAAGGACGGTCGGAGAATAGATCGACCCGCGCCGCGCCAGAAGAGATATCGAACCGGTCTTACAGGCGCAGCGCGGCCGCCGCCCGGAAGAGCAACGGGTCGTAGATCGCGCCCGGCGTCACCCCGAAGGCAGGTCCAGCGACGATCTGGAAGCGGCCCCATTCCCAGCCCAGCGTCGGGCCGGCAAAGGCGGAGGTGCCACCTTCCGCGCCCGCGTCGGCGATCTCCTCGAGGTCGGCGGCCACGCCCTCCACGCCGACCCGGAAGCCCAGCGGCAGCGCGTACGTGGCGCCGAGCGTGGCCTGAACGTCGAGGGCATCGGCGTCGCCCTGGAAGGTGTGGGAGCCCATGACCGAGGCCGCCACCCGCACGGCCTTGTAGTTCCACGCGCCGGTCGCCGTCAGGTTCAGCGTGGACGAGCCGTCGAAGTCATAGGTGTAGCTGGGCCGCAGCGAGACCCGCCACACCCGGCTCGCCGGGTCGGTGAGCAGGATGTGGGCGCCGCCCTCGAAGACGACCGGAGACGCCAGCCCTCCGGGGTTTCCGACCTGCTCGAACGCCGCGCCGCCCTCGACGTAGAGCGCGAGGCGCGACCACAGACCCACCTCGGCTCCCAGCGTCGGCACGAGCTGCCCGGCGCCCACCGGCCGTTCTTCGCCGGTCCTGGTCACGTTGCCCAGCCCGGCGGTCACCACCACGTGACCGGCCGCCGGGAGCGAGGGGTCCACGGTGAACAGGTACTCCCGCTCGGGCGGGTTGGGTGCATTCTGAGCGGCGCTGCCGGCCACGTCGGCGGCGGCCTGGGGAATCGGCGCATCCTCGGCAAGCGACACCGGTGCCGCGAGCGGAACTGCCAGCGCGAGGACCTCTAGGATCGACAGGGGATGTTTCATCGTCAGCCTCCGTGGTGAGCGAAATCAGCCTCCGTCCGGCGGCGGCAGGTGCTCGTCGAGGCCCGCGTCCGTCGCGTAGCAGACACCGCCGTCGCACGGGTCGATGACGACGCCGCCGTCCTGGAAGAAGGCGTCCATCTGCGCCAGCGCCGACGGCTGCGCGCGCACGCCCTCGTGCACCGGGTTGTCGTTCGTCGCCGCGGGCACGGCCTGGGCGTACACCGCCTCGAGGTCGATCCCGAAGTCCCAGAGCGTCAGCGCCGAGCCGGCGATGGGCGCGGCCTGCTGCGGCACGAGGTAGGCCGGGTAGTCGTTGGGGGTCACCTCGGGCACGCCGAGCGCGCGCGCCTCGAGGAACGTCCCGAGATTCGGCACTTCCAGGTCGCCGAGGCCGTTCTGCATCAGCACCCGGCGCGGCGGGCTCCCCGGCAGCGGCTTGCGGAGCACGTAGGGGGCATACGTCAGCGGGTCGATGCGGTCGAACTGCACCTGCGTGCTCCCGGTGAGCTCCTGCTGCTCGAGCGGATCGGGAATGGCCATGTCGATGAAGAAGAGGAAGCTCTGGAAGGGCTCGGCGCGCCACATGAGCTGCGTGAAGCCGGCGCCGCCCACGTTGAGCACGATCTGCCGGAAATCGGGGCTCAGCGCGGCCAGCACGCCCCCCAGGATCGCGCCCTGGCTGATGCCCAGGTAGTAATTCGTCGCACCGTCGTAGACCGTCTGGCCGGCGTTGGACTGCCCCTGCACATTCGTGGAGGTCCCCGGTCCGGACGCCGGGCGCTGGAAGGCGCTCTCGGCCGCGAGGGGCCCGCGGATCGCCGCGTTCATCACGATCCAGTTGGCCATGGCTTGAGGTACCCGGTCGCTGAACAACATCATCTGGCTCGGTGAATTGAGGATGTCGCCGCCGAGCACCACCGCGTCGGGCGTCGACATGCCCCACCAGTCGATGCAGAAGAACGTCGCCCCCAGCACCTGCGCGATGGGTCGGGTCTCCCCGTCGGTCACCTCCGATTGGCTGCCGAAGAAGCCGTGGCCGTACGACACCGTCCGGCCCGGGCCGAACTGGTCCCGCACCGACACCGGCACGTTCGCGGTGAAGGTGAACGTGGTGAGGCCGTTCTGCGCCACCTTGCCGTCGGGCCCGTAGTTGACGAGCGAGCCCGGCTGGCCGGTCGTCTCGTAGAGCGGCCCCTGCACGGTGCCCTGCACGATGCGCCAGCTGTCGTCGTCCGCGTTCTCCTGCACGCTCGTGATCGAGACCTGGGGACTGTTCTGCGTGAGCCACTGCATCGTCAGGTCGCGCACCTGGAACATGTCTCCATCGACCTGCGCCTCGTCGCCGGTCGTGAAGTCCCAGGCGAGCTGCAGGTTCGATCGCGAGAGCCCGGCCTTCTCGAGCACCGGGAACACGTCGTCGTCGTAGTGTGCCTGCAGCGGCGACAGCACGGGATCCCCGGTGGTCTGCGAGTCGCGCAGGCGGCGGAAGCCCTCCGGCGCGGGCACGAGGCCGCCGTCGATCGACTGCACGCCCTGCAGGGCCACCACGTAGCGCGTCTGATAGGCCAGCGGCACGTAGGGGTGCAGCACGATGGCCTGGTGCTCCGGGTCGCCGCCGCCGTCGGGCTCGAGCGCGCGCGGATCGAGGTCCACGAAGCTGGGCACGGGCTGGGCCGTGTCGGCCTCGATCAGGAGCATGTTGCTCGTGGGCAAGAGCCCCGCGTCCGGGTCGTCGAAGAGCCCCACGAAGCCTGCGGGAGAGATGGCCGCCGGCAACACGGCTTCGACCGCCGGTAGCGTCGAGTAGCCGTCGATGAGGCGGAAGTCGGAGACGTCGGCGCTGGCCCCGGGGATGACGCCGCTGGCGGGCTCGCGGAGCTTGGCGGCCCCGGTGGTCTCGATGAGGTAGCCCGTCGGGGATCCGGCGTCGGCCACCCGGAAGTAGTCCGTGGGGTAGGGCAGGAAGCAGTCGTAGCCCGCGAGCAGCGGGTTGCAGCCCGCGGGCAAATTCAACGCCGGCAACGGCTTCGGAGCGGGCTTGCTACCGCAGGCCACGCCGAGGGCCATCGCCCCAACCAGTCCGATGCGGCGCCTCATGTGCCCTTCCCTTCGTTCAGCGGGTGACCCACCCACGCCTGGAACGCGGCCCGCTGCGCTTCGCTCACGCCCTCGACGCGCTCGATCCAGTAGGTGTCCTGCGGCCGCTCGCCCAGCTCCACGGTCGCGCGTCGCAGCTCGTCGCGACGGAAGTAGGCCAGCTCGATCCGCGTGCCCGGCGGCTGCCCCTCCACGCGCGCCTGCCAGCCGTCCGGGTGCAGGCGAAAACCGTCCGCGGCCGCGAGCTCGTCCTCGGCCTCCAGGCCCGCTCGCTCCGCCGGGCTCCCCGCGAGCACGCCCTGCACCGTGAGGTGGCCAGGCTTCACGAGGGCGCCAAAGAACGACGCGAGGTCGTCATTGCGCTCTCGGGGCTTGCTCCCGCCCTTGTCACTGGCCGACTCGCGGGCTCGGGCGCGCGCCCGCAAGCCCACCGCGGCGAG
Source organism: Myxococcales bacterium (assembly GCA_035508175.1). GTDB lineage: Bacteria > Myxococcota > Myxococcia > Myxococcales > JAKAPL01 > DATJNL01. Next base: position 9,402 of record DATJNL010000434.1, on the reverse strand, counting down.
CCCTTCGTACCCGGGATCCTCGGTACCCGCGACGGCTCGATCGAACAGGTCGAGGCGCCCACCCGCCAGCGCCTCCGCCTCGGCGCGCACGCCATCCTCGGGCACGCCTTTCTCCGCCTCGCCGTACTTTGCCCAGAGCCGCCGCAACAGCTCGTCGAGGCTCGAGCCCCGCCGGCGCAGCTCCATGTCGAGCGACAGCGCAATGAGCGAGCCCTTCAGGTAGTACGACACCGAGCTGTTCACGCTGTTCTCGTCGGGCCGGTAGTGCTTGATCCACGAGGTGAAGCTCGCCTCCTCCGCCGATTGCTGTGCGCGCCCCGGCGTGCGCGCGAGCTGGGTCATGCGCTCGCCCCAGAGCTCGAGGAAGCGCGCGGGAGAGATCGCGCCCGAGCGAACCGTCAGGAGGAGCTCGTAGTAAGACGTGCAGCCCTCGAAGAACCAGAGCAGCCGGGTGAGGTTCTCCTCTCGCCAGCGGTAGGGGGTGAGCGCGAGCGGCTTGAGCCGCTTCACGTTCCAGGCGTGGAACAGCTCGTGCGCTGCGAGGGTCAGGAAGTCGGCGCGCGCCTTCTCGGGTCTGAAGCCGAAGCGCGGGTACAGGAGCGTGCAGGATCGCCGGTGCTCGAGGCCGCCGCGGCCCCGATCGGTCAGCAGCGTGAGGAACAGGTATTCCGGGTACGGCAGGCCGCCGAAGAGCCTCGCGGCCTCTTCGCAGATCTTCCGGAGATCTTCCGCGAGCGGCGGCAGGTCCTCGTTGCCGTGCCCCCACACCGCCAGCGCGTGCGGCACGCCCGCGGCCTGGAACGTGACGGTCCGGTCGTCGGGCGAGCAATGCACCGGGCTGTCGCACAGCTCGTCGTAATCGCGCGCCGACCAGCGGTCGCCGTCCCGTGGCAGCGGCACCATGGCCTTCCAGCCGGCCGGCGCCTCGATGCGCAGCGCCGCCGGCCTCGAGAGCCAGCCGTCGGAGGTGAGGTACGTCGCGGCGCCGTTCCAGTAGGCGTGGCTCTCGTCCACGTGGCTCGTTCGCACCGAGAGATCGAACGCGTACACGTCGTAGCCGACCGAGAGCTTGGTGCCGCCCGGCTCGATCCGCCAACCGTCCTTGGCGACGCGTGTGACCGCCGCCGGCTTCCCGTTGGCACCGCGGGCGGCGAGCCCCTGCACGTGGCGTGCGAACTCGCGGATCAGGTAGCTCCCGGGAGTCCAGGCCGGCAGCCAGAGGACGAGCGGCTTGCCGTCGAGCCCGTCCACGTCGAGCTCCACGTGGAGCAGGTGGGTCCTCGGATCCGGAACGGAGACGCGGTATGCGACGGGGTTCACCGCCGCGCACTATAGCCGCCGACGCCGCAGCGCGGCCAGAGCCAACAGCACGGACATGACGTCGAGTTGGCCCGCGCCGGGCGAACAGCCGCAACCTCCCGCGGCGCCCCCGATGGCCGCCCCGCCGTCGCCGGGCGCGACGTGCGTGCCCCCGTCCGGCGCCTCCGTCGATCCGCGGCCTGCGTCGCCGGCCCCGGCGTCGCTCCCGGCGTTCGCTGCGATCGCCCCTCCGTCGGTGCCGCCGTCCTTCGGTCCAGCGCCGGCGTCTGCGGCCCCCCCGTCGGTGCCGCCATCGCGGGTGATCGCGCCGCCGTCGCCCCCGTCGTCCGTCGGTCCCACCCCGGCGTCTACGGCCTCGCCGCCGTCACGGCCAGCGTCGGCGCCCGTCCCGGCGTCCTCTCCTGCATCTCTGTGGCTGCCGGCGTCGAAGCCGCCGTCCCCGGCTCCTCCCGCGTCGCTGCCGGCCTCGAGGCTCCCGGCGTCCGCCGGACCGCCGTCCACGCCGCCGTCGACCGGCCAGGGCTCGGTCAGGTAGATCGGCCCCGCACTCTCCTGCACGGTCACCGTGGCGAGCCCGCCGTCTTGCGGAAGCGTCAGCGCGTTCCCCGTCTCCCCGACGGCGGCGGTGGGCGCCGGGACCTCGACGCTCGTGCTCCCCCCGGGCGCGTCCGACCAGAGCACCAGCAAGGCGTCGCGGCTCCCGTCGAAGCGGAGCGCATGCAGGCTCGTGGGAATGGCCGGCACGAAACCCGCGAAGCTCCGCCCGGCCAGCTGGCTCGCGAGCACCGCGATCGCCGAGGCCGCCGGCGCGAAGCCGCCGTCGGGCTCGAGGATGGTGAAGCCGGGGTAGTCCGACGAGAACACGTTCGAGAGTCCCATCCCGGCGGCGCCCGTGGCGAGCAGGATCCGCACGTCGTCGAGCGCCTGCCAGGCCGCGGCGCCCTGCACGCCCGCGTCCGCATCGTCGGCGACGTCGTAGCCCCACTCGGTGTTCCAGATCGACGGCGCGCCGAGGTACGGCGCGATCAGCGAGCGCGCGAGGACCAGATCGTCGGTGATCGTCTCAGCGCCGCCGGGGCGGTACGGGTGGAAGGCCACCGCGTCCGCGCCCGCGACGCCCCCGTCGGCCTCGAGCATTGAGGCGAGGAACGACCAGGCGAACGTCGCCGGCCAGAGCGCGTCGCCGCCGCCGGGCGAGGCCAGGCCGCCCGTGGTGACGAGGGCGGAAGGGTCACCGGCGTGCACGCCGGCGATCCCCGCCTGCAGGACCGGCGGGTAGTCGACGGTCGCGGAGGTGGGCCAGCAGTACTGGGTGCTCTCGGGCTCGTTCCAGATCTCGTAGCGGTGCCCCTGCCCGGCGAAGTGGGCGGCCAGCTTCTTCGCGAAGGTCTGGAAGTGGGTGATCGACTTCTGTGAGGAGGGCGCGCAGCCGCCCGAGCAGCCGGCGTCCGGGCCGCAGTCGCCGTAGACCGGGTTGCCGCCGCCCACGAGGAAGAGCGCGTGCATGCCGAACGGGGCGAGCGCGGCGGCCACCTGGTCTTCGAGCGTGAAGTCGTAGACCCCGGCGTCGGGTTCCGTCGTCGACCAGTGCACGTCGGTGCGCGTGAAGTCGAAGCCCGCGTCGGCCACGTCGGGGATCACCGTGCTGTTCTGGTAGATGTTCACCGAGAAGCCGCCCGCGAACGCGCCGCCGTCCGGGGGCGGGTACAGCGGGCTGCCGAAGGGCTCCAGCGGCCCGCCGATGGCGTCGAAGGAGCCCAGCTCGTCGATCGAGACGGTGCCGCTCGTGCGCCAGCTCGCGCGGTTCTGCACCTCGATCGCCACCGCCTGGATGGGCGCCTGGATCGCCCCGTTGCCGCCGGCCCAGCTGCTCGGCGCGTCCAGCTCGACGACCTGCTGGTACCACTGCGTCGGGTCCAGGGCATAGAACGGCCGCGACAGGTGGTAGGTGAGCCACTGTCCCGTCGAATCCTCCACGGCGAGGTTCAGCATCGCGTCCGGCGGCGAGAGCACCCAGAACGCGAGCGCCGCCGGGACCGTCGACAGCGAGAGGTCGCGCGTCATCTGCACCCAGCAGCCCGTGTAGAAGTTCGGCGTCTTGGTCACGGCGGTGAAGTCGTAAGTGAGCAGTGCGCCCTGCCCGGAGTAGCCCGTCCCCGCCGCGAGCGATTCGGTGATGGTGCCCTTGCAGCCCGTGCCCGGCGCGACGGTCCAGGCGCTCAGCGAGGAGAAGTCGTCGAGGTTCGTCTCGCCGCCCGCCGCGCGGCCCGCGCCGGCGAGCGTGAGCACGGCGAGGAAGCGGACCAGCGACCGGAAAGCGGGCATCCAAGTGCGATCCTAGACCCTTGGCTTTCCCGGGGCCAGGCGGTACATCCCCCGGGCCATGAAAGAACGCTACGAGCACGGCGAGATCGAGGCGCGCTGGCAGCGCGTGTGGGCGGAGCGGCGCGTCTTCGAGGCCGATCGCAAGCCCGAGGCCGAGAAGCTCTACGTGCTCGCGATGTTCCCGTACCCTTCGGGCGCGATGCACATGGGGCACGCGCGCGTGTACTCCATCCCCGACGTCATCGCGCGCGTCGCCCGCATGCAGGGCAAGAACGTGCTCTTCCCGATGGGCTACGACGCCCTCGGCCTGCCGGCGGAGAACGCCGCGCTCAAGGACGGCGTCCACCCCGCGATCCGCACGCGCGAGAACATCGCCTCGTTCCGCGAGGAGCTGAAGGGGATGGGGCTCTCCTTCGACTGGACGCGCGAGCTGGCCACTTGCGATCCGGCCTACTACCGCTGGAACCAGTGGTTCTTCGTGAAGATGCTGGAGCGGGACCTCGTGTACCGGCGCCAGGGCTGGGTGAACTGGTGCCCCGTCTGCATGACCGTGCTCGCGAACGAGCAGGTCGAGGACGGCGTCTGCTGGCGCGGCCACCCCGGCGTCACCCGCAAGCAGATCGGCGAGTGGGCCTTCCGGATCACCCGCTATGCCGACGAGCTCCTGCGCGACCTCGACCAGCTCGGGGGCTGGCCCGAGCGCATCACGTCCATGCAGCGCCACTGGATCGGCCGCAGCGAGGGCGCGGAGGTCGACTTCGCCGTCGAGGGGTCGTCGGAGAAGGTCCGCGTCTACACGACGCGCCTCGACACCATCTACGGCTGCACCTTCGTCGTCGTCGCCCCCGAGCACCCGCTGGTGCAGCGCATCGCCGCGCCCGGGCGCCGGGCCGACCTCGCCGCCTTCGCGAAGCGGATGCTCGAGGCCGGCGAGCTGGCGCGCACCGCCGAGGGTGCGCCGAAGGAGGGGCTCGACACCGGCGCCAGGGTGGTGAACCCCTTCACCGGCCAGGCGGTCCCGGTGTGGGCCGCGAGCTTCGTGCTCGGCGAGTACGGCACCGGCGCGGTGATGAGCGTGCCGGCGCACGACCAGCGCGACTTCGAGTTCGCGAAGAAGCACGGCTTGCCCATCGAGGTCGTCATCCAGCCTTCGCCGCCCGGCCAGCGGCTCGACGCGGCGACGCTCGAGGCCGCCTTCACCGAGGACGGCGTCTGCGAGGGCGGCCTCGCCGCCGGCAAGAGCTCCGCCGAGGCCCGCGCGCTGCTCACCGCGCACGCCGAGGCCAAGGGCTTCGGGAAGAAGAAGGTCAACTACCACCTGCGCGACTGGGGCTTCTCGCGGCAGCGCTACTGGGGCACGCCCATCCCCATCGTCTACTGCGAGCGCTGCGGCACGAAGGAGAGCCCGAAGGCCGTGCCCGTTCCGGTGGACCAGCTCCCCGTGCTGCTGCCCCAGGAGGCCGTCATCACCGGCTCGGGCGAGCCGCCGCTCGCCAAGGTGAAGTCGTTCATGGAGACCACCTGCCCCGTGTGCGGCGGGCCGGCCCGGCGCGAGCCGGAGACCATGGACACCTTCGTGGACTCCTGCTGGTACTTCGCGCGCTTCCTGTCTCCCAAGGACGACCAGGCGCCCTTCGACCCCGCGCAGGCCAAGCGCTGGCTCCCCATCGACATCTACGTGGGCGGCCCCGAGCACGCCGTGCTGCACCTGCTCTACTTCCGCTTCTGGACCAAGGTGATGGCCGACATGGGGCTGCTCGCGGTGCGCGAGCCGGCGAAGCGGCTCATCACGCAGGGCATCGTCCTCGGCCCGGACGGCGAGAAGATGTCGAAGTCGCGCGGCAACGTCGTCTCGCCGCACGCCTACGTCGAGCGCTTCGGCGCCGACACCGCGCGGCTCTTCGTGCTCTTCGCGGGGCCGGTGGAGCGCGACTACGCCTGGAGCGACGCGCAGGTCGAGGGGCTGCATCGGTTCCTCGTGCGCGTGTGGCGCCTCTTCTTCCGGGCCCACGCCGAGGTCGGGAAGGCCGGCGCGGCGACCGCCCGCGAGGGCCGGCCGCTCGCCCTGCGCCAGAGCAGCCACCGCACGCTCGCCAAGGTGACCGCCGACGTGGAGCGCTGCCACTTCAACACCGCCATCGCCGCGCTCATGGAGCACGTGAACGCGATCTCGTCGTGGATGGGCGAGGAGCTGAAGGTCGAAGGGGACGCCGATCGCGCCGCGCTGCGCGAGGCCTTCGAGGTCCTCGCGGTGGGCCTCTCGCCGTTCGCGCCGCACTTCGCCGAGGAGGTCTGGGCGGAGCTCGGCCACGGCAAGTGCCTCCAGGAATCCGCCTGGCCGGCGCACGATCCCGCGCTCGTCGTCGCCGACACGGTGAAGTACGCGGTGCAGGTGAACGGCAAGCTGCGCGGCGAGGTGGAGGCGCCGGTCGAGGCCGCCGAGGCCGAGGTGGTGGCCCTCGCGAAGGCCGAGGCCAAGGTGGTGCCCCACCTGCAAGGCAAGACCGTGCGCAAGACCGTCTTCGTGCCGAAGCGGCTCGTGAACTTCGTGGTCGGGTAGCGCCCCGCCGCGCCTTCGCGCATGAAGCGGCCGTCGCGCTCCCCGGTGAAGCTCCTGCGTCTCCTGCTGGCGGCGGCGCTCGCGGGCGCGGTCGGCGCCTGTGGCTACCGCTTCAGCGCCGCCGGCGGGCCGCTGCCGAAGGGCGCGGTGTCGGTGCAGGTGCCCACCTTCCGCAACCGCACGCCCGAGGCCGGCTTCGAGGCCTTGCTCACCCACGAGCTGCGCGAGGAGCTCGAGCGCACCGGCCACGGCGCCGGCGGCTCGGCCGACGCGAGCCTCGACGGCGTCGTCGAGACGATCGGCGCGATGCCGCTCGCGCTCAAGGCAGCCCCCCCGGCGACCGGCGGCAGCAGCCTCGTGCCATACAATCCCGGCCTCTACCAGACCGTCGTCACCGTGAGCGTGAAGCTCGTCCGCGGCGCCGAGCTGCTCGCCCAGATCGACCACCTCCAGCTCACCGAGCCCTACCTTCCGTCCGACGATCTCGCCACGAACGAGGCCAACCGCCGGCTCGCGCTGCGGCGCCTCGCGCACGCTCTGGCGAAGGAGATCGTCCAGCGGCTCGCCGCGCAGTAGCGAACGGCCGGTCCGTGCTACGCTTCGGAGCCGGAGGTTGCCCATGTCGCGTCCGCAGGCGCTGGGCTTCGCCGCGGCCGTGCTGTGCGCGGGCTGCTCGCCGGGAACGCCCGGAGGCACCGACACGGGCGGGGGCGAAGCCTCGGCGGGGCGTGGCGCCTCCGGTACGGGCGCCGCGAACAGCGGCTCCGGGACGGCTTCTTCGACGACGGGCACGGGCGGCGCCACGGCTGCCACCACCGGCAGCGAGGCCTCGACCGGTGGCCACGGAACCAGCACCGCCGCGGCCGGCACCGGAACGGCGGCCGGGGGGTCGTCGGGAGCGGGGAGCGCCGGAGGCGTCGCCTCTGGAACTGCTTCCGCCGGGCGCGGATCGTCCGGGGCCGGCAGCGCCGGCGAGGGATCGTCGGGAACCGGTGCGGCCTCCGGTTCTTCCGGGGGCAGCAGCAGCGCCGGCGAAGTGTCTTCCGGAACCAGCTCCGGCGGCCCCGCCGACGCAGGCGCCTCGCTCGCGCCCGGCGCCGTGTGGTGGCTCATGGACGACGGCGAGATCGGCAACATCACCGGCTCCGGTCCCGACGGCTCCTACCTCGCGAAGGCCTACTTCGATCACCCGACCACGTACATCTGGGGCGCCCTCACGTACTCCGGCGCCACCCACACCATGGACTTCAAGGCGGCGAGCGCCGCCGGGAGCTGCGGCCAGACGCTCGTCGGCACCGTGGATCCCACGAACTGCGCGAGCCTCGCCGGGTACGGGGCGGTCCTCCTCGACATCGAGGGCGGCAAGACCTGGTGCAGCGCGGCGAGCGAGAAGCAGGAGCCCATCGCCGCCTGCCAGGCCGCCTACGCGCAGGTGCAAAGCTTCAACCAAAGCTGCCGCTCCGACGCCGGCCGGAGCCCGCTGCTCCTCATCGCCACGCCCGGCACGGATCTCACCTCGACCTTCGGCGGCGACGGCGGCTGCGGCGGCGCGAGCGACGCCTATCACCAGTACATCTGCCTCGGCATCGCCGGCGGAGTCGCCGCCGCCGCGGACGTCTACGAGGTGCAGGCCCAGTCGATCGAGAACGACCAGAGCGAGTTCCTCTGGTTCGTGCAGGCCGCCGCGCAGCAGGCGCGCGCGGCCACCAACGACCCGGCGTACCCGGTGCTCGCCGGCATCACTGCCGACCCCTCCCGCCTGCCGAGCTGCGCCGCCGGCGTCCTGTACGCCGACGTGAGCGAGACCATCGGCACCGTGGAGGGCTACTGGCTCAACGTCTTCGGCGCCGCCTGCGGCACCTCCACCGACGGCCAGGTCGCGGCCGAGCTGCTGGCGATGATGGCCGACGGTGGCCCGTGAAGAGAAGCCGTCCCCGGATCTTGCGAGGAAGAGCGCGCCGGGAACGGCGGCCCCCGAAACGCGCCCCGGGTCTCGATCCGCGCCGGGCGCGATTCAACTGTTGGTAGTGCTTCCGAGCAGTTGGGCTTGGCTTCGGTCTTGCTTTTCTTCCAGCGCGTGCCCAGCCCCCTGCACGAGGTGATCACCCAGCTCTTCCGCGAGCGTCCCTGGCTCGCGGTCGACTTCGTCGCCGAACGTTTGGCCGGGCGATGGCCGCGGGCCCGCTCCGTCGAGGTCGCCGATCCCGAGCTCTCCCAGCTTGCCGCCCTCCAGCATCGCGCCGACGGCCTTCTGACCGTCGAGGCCGAGGACGGCTCGCGGCTGGCGGTGATCCTCGAGGTCCAGCTTGCCAAGGACCCGACGAAGCTCTTCACCTGGCCGCTTTATCTCTGCGGCCTGCGCGCGAAGCTGGAGCTCCCCACCGTGATGCTGGTCGTCACGCCCGACAAGGGCGTGCAGGCCTGGGCCTCCCGGCGCATCTCCCTCGGCCCGGGAAGCGACGGCATTCAACCCATCGTCTTCGGTCCGGCCGGCATCCCCCTCGTCACCGATCCGCCGATCGCATGGGAGAACCCGTGGCTTGCGCTTCTCTCCGCCCTCGCCCATGGGGACGAAGGCCAGGGCGTCGCTGCGGTGGTCGCCACGGAAGCGGCGTTCTTGAAACTGGAGTCCGAGGGCGCGATCGACCCGGAACGGCACCGGCTCTATACTGACCTCATGCTTCAAGCGCTGGGGCGCAAGGCGCCCCAGGCAGTGGAGGCGCTCATGCAAGGCGGCTATGAACCCCAAAGCGATCTCGCCAAGGGCTGGAAGGCAGAAGGAAAGGCGGAAGGCAAGGCAGAGGGAAAAGCAGAGGGCAAGGCCCAGGCCCTGCTCGCCGTTCTCACCGCCCGCCAGCTTCCGGTCTCCGACGCCCAGCGCGCCGCCATCCTCGCCTGCCGCGACCAGACCCAGCTCGACCGCTGGATCGCCCACGCCGCCACCGCGGCGACGACGGACGAAGCGCTCGGCTGATGTCCAGGGAGCCGCACCTCGCGCCCGATCATGAATGCATGATGTTGACACATGCGTCGACATCGTGAGTTCATGATCGAGTGACCCGCTCGACGCGCGAAGCGGTGGAGCTCTTCCACCTCCTGTTTCTCCGCGGCCTTGCGAGCGGTCCCGACAAGGATCATTACGTCGTGAGGGGCGGCTGCAACCTGCGCTTCTTCTTCGGCAGCGTGCGGTTCTCGGA
>DATJNL010000433.1:0-3779 GCA_035508175.1 Myxococcales bacterium | reverse complement strand
CACGGTGCCCGAGGAGGCGCGGGCGGCGGGCCTGAAGCTGGCGATGCCCGCGGAGCGCTCGGGCCAGCCCTACTTCGACTTCCAGTACGGCGAGGACTTCCCCGCCCACATCGAACGCTTCGACCCCGACTTCACGAAGGTGCTCGTCCGCTACAACCCCGACGGGGACGAGCAGGCCAACCGCGAGCAGCTGGAGAAGCTGCGGCGCCTCAGCGAGTGGCTTCACGGGAACGACCGGCGCTTCCTGTTCGAGCTGCTGGTGCCGGCCGAGGAGCACCAGCTCGAGCAGGTCGGGGGAGACACCGACCGCTACGACGCCGAGCTGCGCCCCGAGCTGATGCGGCGCGCGATCGAGGAGCTGCAGGACGGGGGCGTGGAGCCCGACATCTGGAAGATCGAGGGCGTCGAAGAGCGATCGGACTGCGAGATGCTCGTCGCCCAGGCCCGTGAGGGCGGCCGCGAGGAGGTCTCGTGCGTGGTGCTCGGGCGCGGGGCGGACGACGCCAAGGTCGACCACTGGCTCACGCAGGCGGCCCCGGTGGACGGCTTCGTCGGGTTCGCGATCGGGCGTTCGATCTGGTGGGACCCGCTGAAGGCCTACGTGGACGGCAAGATCGAGCGCGCCGCCGGCGCCCGCCAGATCGCGGAGAACTACCTGCGCTTCGTCTCCGTGTACGAGCGCGCCAAGGCCCCGGTCTGAGAGCTCGGGACGGCGCCGTGCCGATGCGGATGCGACAGAGCCTCGCCGACTGGGAGAAGGCGTTCGTCAAAGAGATCTCGCTGGACCGCTACCGGCGGGACTCGCTGCGGCGGACGGCCGAACGGCGGGAAGCCAAGCGGCAGGCCTACAAGCGCCAGAAACAGGGGTCGCTGCGGTTCCTGGCGCTGGTGTTCACGCTGATCCTCACCGCCGCGATCGTGACGGTGATCATGTTCCGCACGCTGTACCTGCTGCTGGGCTGAGGCGGCCTATTTGCGACGTGCGCGACGCTCACTGAGCGCCGCCTCGACGCTCGCGGGCTCGGCGCCGTCGGCCGCGGCGGCGGCCGCTTCGCGGTGGATCTCGAGGTAGATCTCCTTGCGGAACACCGGAATGGACTGCGGCGCCTGGATGCCGATCCGGACCTTCTCGCCCATCACCGAGAGCACCGAGACCTCGATCTCGTCTCCGATCATGATGCTCTGGTTGGACTTTCGCGTCAGAACCAGCATTAGGGATACCTTCCTCTCTGGCCACCGGCCCACCGGCGCGAGCCCCAATCGCCGGACCGCGCAAGCATAGACCGGCTCGCGGTGGAAAGCCATCCCAGACGGCGATTTGGCTCCCACGTTGGGGATTGGGTTTGGGGCACGGCTGCTGCCGCCGGGTGCCGGGCGGCAGGGAACGGTCTTTGCGGTAGTCTCACGACCCGTCGATGGCCCGGAAATCGCTGCGTCCGCACCTCAATCAGATCCGCACCTGGGTGCGTCAGGGAAGGACCGACGCCTGGGTCGCCCACCAGCTCGACGTGAGCGTCAAGGAAATCGAGCAGTTCAAGCGCCAGAACGAACTGATCGGCGAGGACGAGCCGGGCGAGGGCGCGAACGGGTCCGACTACCCGGAGGAGATCGACCTCAGGGCCGAGGACGACGCGCTGATCGCGGCCGAGCTGGAAGCCGCCGAAGCCGAAGCCGAGCGGCTGCGCGAGGAAGCCGACGCTGCCGCCGAGGAGGGTGCCGAGGAAGAGGAAACCCCGGCCCGGGCCCGTCGCAGCCGCCGCGGGGGACGGCGGCGGGGCGCCCGCAGCGCGGCCCCATTGGAGGGCACCTTCGACCACGGTGAGGAGGGGTACGGCCTGTGGCTGGACCCCGCGATCCAGGACAACCCCATCTACGCCGAGCACTGGGCCGGGCACCGGCCGGTTGAGGTCGCCGTGGAGGAGGACCGGATCGTGATCCGCCGCGTGGGCGAGGACGACTAGGCGACCTCGCCCACCTCCCGCCTGCCGCCCGCATAGTCGGCCGCCTGTTGCAGGTAGCGGGCGAAGGCAGCGTCCACCACGACGCCGGCCTCCCACGCCCAGGGGTCCTCGGGTGCGACCTTCATGGCCACCTGCAGGCACCAGCTCGTGCCCCCCTCGTAGAGGTCCACCAGTTCCGCCGCCGTGAAGCGCCCGCCGAGGCGGCGCCTGAGCTCCGCCACGAGCGCCTCCACGACCCGCTCCAGCGTGGCCGCGCGGTCGGGTGGCTCGGCCTGCAGCCGGCGCTCGCCCTGCTGCCACTGGTACAGGGCGGTCTCGAAGCTCACGCGCCGAGGCTAGCAGCGCCCCTGAGCGGCTAGTCGCCCGGCAGGCCGCTGAGCACATACTGGCGCTCGCCGTCGCGGGCCATACCCAGCCGCCGTGCCTCGCCTTCGACGGTTTCGGGGTCCGACAGGAGGTTGTGCTGCCCGGTCAGGCGCCGGTGTTCGGCTTCCATCACGCCCACCGCGGCCTCGGCGTGGTGGGCCTGCCGCCAGGTCGAGAACATCCTCACCCCGGCGCTGAGGTAGAGGTAGGCGAGCGCGGCCATCACGGCCAGCATCGCGAGCCGCCCCACCTGCTCCCAGCGCACACGTGCGACCGCGGCCGGGAGCGGCGTCGCGGCGGCCGCGCGGGCGCCGGTGCGCCGCGCGGGGCGCCGTCGGGGGGCGGCACGAGCGGCGACGCGGGGGGAGGCGACCGACGGCATACGCCCGGCATTCGTCCCCGCCGGGGAAGTTCCTGCAGGTCGGGCGCCCCCGCGGGTGGCGTTCTAGAGGGCGGGAAAGGCGTCGCGACCGGGGAACCGGGCCTCGCCCGCGAGCTGCTCCTCGATCCGCAGCAGCTGGTTGTACTTCGCCACGCGGTCGGTCCGCGAGGGGGCGCCGGTCTTGATCTGGCCGCACCCGGTGGCGACAGCGAGGTCGGCGATCGTGACGTCCTCGGTCTCCCCCGAGCGGTGGCTGATGACGGCCGTGTAGCCGCTGCTGCGGGCGAGGTCGATCGCCTGCAGCGTCTCCGTGAGGGTCCCGATCTGGTTGACCTTGATCAGGATCGAGTTGGCCACGCCGTCGTCGATCCCCCTGCGCAGGCGCTCGGTGTTGGTGACGAACACGTCGTCCCCCACCAGTTGGACGGTGGAGCCGAGCCGCTCGGTGAGGCCCTTCCAGCCGTCCCAGTCCTCCTCGTCCATCCCGTCCTCGATCGAGACGATCGGGTAGCGGGCGGCGAGCTCGGCCCAGTAGCCGGTGAGCTCCTCGGCGCCCAGCGAGCGGTCCTCGTGCTCGAGCCGGTACACGCCCCCCGAGTACAGCTCGCTGGTGGCGGGGTCGAGCGCGATCGCAACGTCCTCGCCGGGCTCGTACCCGGCGGCCGTGATGCCCTCCATCAGCATCTCCAGGGCCGCCTCGTTGGAGTCGAGGTCGGGGGCGAAGCCGCCCTCGTCGCCGACCGCGGTGGACAGCCCGCGGGCGTGGAGGGTCCCTTTCAGGGCGTGGAAGACCTCGGTTCCGATCTGCAGGCAGCGCGAGAAGCTGTCGGCGCCGAGGGGGACCACCATGAACTCCTGGAAGTCCACGCGGTTGTCCGCGTGGACCCCACCGTTGAGCACGTTCATCATCGGCACCGGCAGGGTCCCCGCCGCGACCCCCCCGAGGTGCCGCCACAGCGGCTCACCCTCCTCGGCCGCCCGGGCGTGGGCGACGGCCAGCGAAGCTCCGAGGATCGCGTTGGCGCCGAGACGCGACTTGTTGGGAGTCCCGTCGAGCTCGATCAGGGTGC
>DATJNL010000432.1:0-3330 GCA_035508175.1 Myxococcales bacterium | reverse complement strand
ATGCGTCCAGACGCTCGGCGCCACGGCCCAGCGATGCGCCCTCGGCCTCACGGTGCCGGCCGCCGCGCCGGCGCTCCAGCGGGCCCTCGAGAGCGTCGACGAGCGCGTCCGGACCATTGCCACGGAAGGCTGCGCCACCTCCGAGGAGACACCCAGCTTGGCGCGGCTCGCGCCCCTCGCCAACGATCCCTCGGCTTCGGTCCGTACCGCGGCGGCGCAAGCCTTCGGCCGGCTGGGCGCCGCCGGCCTCCCTGCGCTGCAACAGCTGGTGCACGATCGGGACGATGGCGTGCGGGCGGCAGCGGCCGATGAGCTGGGGAAGAACCTCCCGGTCGACGCGCTGGCCCAGCTCGTCCTGGGCACGCTCGAGGACGACGTGGTTCGGCCCGAGCTCATCGCGTCCCTCCGGCGGCTGCCTGGCAACGTGGCCCTGCCCCTCCTCGAGGCTGAGATGAAGCATGGCAACGCGACCGAACGCCGGCTGGTAGCGGCGCAGTTCGCCCGATTCAACGACCCGAGCGTCTACGACGTCCTCTTCCAGATCGCCTCGCGCGATCCGGATGACGACACCCGGCACATCGCGGCGAAGATTCTCGGCAATTAGCGTCGCTGGGGCGATTCGGGGCAGTCGCCGAGGACGTGAGGAGCTTCTCCCCAGCGGATCACTCTCAAGATCTAGCAAGATCAGCAGCTTGACCTCGGCATGGAACGTGCTTTGAAGTTCCCCAGAAGTCCGCTGATCCAACCCTTCACCGTTCTGGAGCCACCCATGCTGAAGAAGATCGTTCTCGTCGGAGCCCTCGCTCTCCCCTTCGCCACCCAGGCCTTCGCCGATGACGCCCCCGCGAAGCCGGCCAAGAAGGTCAAGAAGTCGCACCACAAGAAGGCCAAGGCCGAGAAGAAGGAAGACGCGGCCGCCGGTGGCGACGCCAAGAAGGACGAGGCCGCTGCCCCCGCCGCCGCTCCGGCGAAGTAAGTCCACGTCGATCCCTCGACGGGATCGGCTTCGAGAGCCGCTCCGGGCCACAGCCCCGGGGCGGCTTTCTTTTTGTCGTCAGGCCCGCACCGGCGTGGCCGCCAGCATGCCGCAGCCGGCGTTCACGTCTCGCCCGCCGCTGTAGCGTCGTGCGACCGGTTGCCGGAGCGCGGCGAGCGCCGTCCGGAAATCCGAGAGACGGGTCGCCGAAGGTGGGCGGAAGTGACCGGTCGGATCGGCGACATCGATGAGGTCGAGGCGGATGGGGAGATCGCCGACCAGCGCCTCGAGCTCCCGCGCGTCCTCGGCCCCGACGTTGAAGCCCTCGATGGCCACCCACGCGAGCATGGCGCGGCCGCCGCGTGCCACCTGGTGCTCGCGCACCGCGGCGATCAGGTCGGGCAACGGCCACGTGCCCTCGATGGGCATCACCGAAAGCCGCTTCGCGGACGTCGCCGCCGTGAGCGAGACCGCGAGCCGGTAGGGCTGTCGCTCGGCCGTGAAGCGCCGGATGCCCGGCACCACCCCGGCGGTGCTCACGGTGATGCGGTCGGCCGCGATGGCGTGGCCCGCCGGCGCAGACAGGATGCGCGCAGCGGCCATCACGCGATCGTAATTCAACAGCGGCTCGCCCATGCCCATGAAGACGGCTCCACGCACCGGGCGATCGGCTTCGGCGCGCACCAGGCGGACCTGCTCGACGATCTCCCAGACCTCGAGGTTGCGGGTGAAGCCCATCCGCCCCGTCTGGCAGAACGCGCAGGCCAGCGCGCACCCCACCTGCGAGGACAGGCAGACGACGTAATGGGGAGTCCGCGCGAGCCGCTCGGGGATCTCGGCGCCCGGTGCCTCGCACGGGATGGGGATTCGGACCGCCTCGACGCGGGCGCCATCCGGGCATTCGAACAGGTAGCGCACGAAGCCGTCGGCGCCGGCCTCGCGGCCGACCTGGCGCAACCGCGGCAGCGTGTCACCGGCCAGCGCGTTGAGCACGGCACGCCGCACACCTCGCACCGAAGCCAAGGCCTCCGGCCCTTCCCCGCGCCAAAGCGAACGCGCCGTGCGCGCATGGACGGCGGCGAAGAGCTTGCGCGCCTCGGCAGCACTGGCGCCGGCGCGCTCGGCGAGCGCGGCTTCGAAGCGTTCGGGCGGCAGGTCGTTCAGGATCATGGCGTGGCGGCCTCGCCGCCGGGGGGCCCCACCGTAGCCTCCGCGCCCCGCCGCGTCGAGAGGAGGACCCCGGCGAAGATGAGCAGCGCGGCAACTCCGGTGCGCGGCGAGGGGTGCTCGCCCAGAATGGGCACCGCGAGCGCCACGGCGATGAGCGGCTGGAGGTAGATCCAGGTGGCCGCGGTGGATGAGTCGACCCGCCGAAGCGCGAACGCGTTCAGGAAGTACGGAAAGACCGTCGCGAAGACGATGGTGTACCCCACCGTGAGCAGCAGCCACCAGGGCAGCCGCGCGCCCGAGCCGAGGACCGCGAGGCCGGGGAGGCCGAAGGGGAGGATGGTGATCGCGCCCATCACGAACGTCCAGACGATCTGGGTGGGCGCGCCGTAGCGCTGCACGAGCCGCCGGCTGAGCACCAGGTAGCCCGCGTAGGAGAGCGAGTTGGCCACGAAGAAGAGGTCGCCCAGGGTCCCGCGACCGAGGTGGAAATCCTCGATGTGCGCGAGAAACAGCGCGCCCGAGAGCGCGAGCGCGATGCCACAAACCTTCGTGGCCGAGAGCCGCTCCAGCCCGGAGGCAGCCGCGATGGCCGCGGCGAACACCGGGATGCTCGTGCCGATGATCGAGGAGTTCGTGGCGGTGGAGTAGTAGAGGCCCGACAGGAACAGCGTCTGGTTCAGCGAGACGCCCAGGATGCCACAGACGAACAGCAGCGCCACGTCGCGGCGGGCCTTGGGCAGCTGAACGCCGAAGCGGCGGCCGAGGACGAGGAAGATGCCGGTGGCAGACAGGATGCGCACGAGCACCAGCAGCCGCGGGCCGAGGTAGAGGACGTTCAACCGGCCGATCACCGCGTTGCTGGCGAAGAGGAACTGCACCGCGAGCAGGGCCCAGATCTCGCGGCGGACGCGCACGCGCGCCGGTGTACCGCAAGGCCCCGCGCTTGAGAAGGCGCGGCTTCTGTTCTAAGAAAGGCGGTCCCGCGAAAGGGGCACCGTCATGGGCGCCGTCGCACGGCTCAAGGAACATCCCAAGGGCTTCTGGTTCGTCTTCTCCGGCGAGCTCGCGGAGCGCGCGTCGTACTACGGCATGCGCACCCTGCTGGCGCTCTACCTGGTGGACGTGATCGGGTTCGAGGAGCACAGCGGCGCCAAGGTGGTGCACCTGTTCATGGCGGGCTGCTA
>DATJNL010000431.1:0-4723 GCA_035508175.1 Myxococcales bacterium | reverse complement strand
GCCTGGCCCTCAGGGGCACGGATCGTTCGCGGAGCCGGCCAGGTCGGGCGCGACGACCGAGCAGACCGAGCTCGCGGCCACGCACTTCTCGTTCTGGCAATCGGCGGCCAGGAACTGCGCGGGGTAGCCGTTCGGGCAGCTGCAGCACGCCGGCTCGCACTGAGTCTCGTCGGTGCAAGGCGTCCCGGCGGCGCCGGTGCCGGTGAGGTCCTCTGGGGCGGCGGGGCAAGTGCCGCTTTCGTTTTCCTGGCCCCAGGCGTCGAACGTGAGGTCGAGGGAGCTCTGGCAGGCGCTGCTCAGGGATAGGCTTCCGAAGCAGTCCTCCTCGGCGGCCGATTCCTGCTCGATGACGGCCGTCCCGTCCTGGCTGCAGTCGCCTCCCGGGATGTTGCTGAGGCACAGGGCGAGCTGGTCGATCTGGGACTGATCGCTCGAGTCGCAGGGGGTGATGTGCTCGTCGCAGAGCTGGACCGCGTCTGCGGCGGCCGGCGACGTGGTGCAGTTCGTGAACTTCGCGAGCAGGCAGGCCTCGCCGTTCACGAGCTGCTGGCAGGGATCCGGGGAATCTCCCACGCAGCTCTCGCCTCCCGAGCCGCCGCCACCGCCGCACGCCGCGAGCGTGCCGACGAGGCACGCGGCCATCGCCGCCTTCGAAGTCTTCACGGGCTTCCTCCTCCTTTGCCGGTGAACGGACTGCTGACCGGCCCACCTGTTGCGCCGACGCCCCAACTGGCGTTGCGGGACGACTCGTCTCCTAGCGACCTTCGGAACAAGAGGGTGGGGCTGCCTTGCCCGCTTGCTCCAGCACGGCCGCATAGACGGTCAAGAGGCGCCGGCATTCACGGGGAATGCGCTGCCGCGGCAGCTCATCGGCGCCGCACTTGCCACCCACGAGAGGCAGGGCCTCCTGGCAGCAGCGCGTCGCCCGGTCGCAGAGGACCTTCGAGGCGGCCTTGGAATCCGCGACGACCTTCTCCAGCCGTGCGCTTTCGCCGGACGTCGCCGGCCGCAGGGTGGTCACGATTCCGCCCGTCCGCACTTGCAAGCCGCCATCCTTCGCCTGGGGAAGACAGAGGACGAGCTGGTGATCGCACTCGAAGGTCCAGTCGCCTTGGTCCAGTGGCGACGCCGTGCAGGTCCAGTCGGCCCTCACCTCTCCTTCCTTGACGACGATCACCTCGGTCGGTGCGAACACCAAGGCGATTCCGGGAGCGAGGGGCGAGTTGTCGTCGGCAGGAACGTTGATCTTCTCGACGATCCATGCCCCCGCGGGGGGCGATGGCGCAGCGGCCAGCGCCACCGGAGCCTGGAAGGCAACGAGCGTCGATGCGAAGAGCAAGCCGACGGCGGTCTTCGAGCTGAACATCGCTGGTGTTCCCTCCCGGCGCGATCGAGGGGAGGTTCTACACGACCGCGCGGGGGCGTTCCAGCGCCGGCGGCCCCCGGTGCGCTCCCCCCGATCGTTGTCGGTGCTGCCCGCGGAAACGCGGCGCCGCGCGTGCCCGGTCGCCGTTTCCTGATACAATGACCCGCGGATGGGAGCCTCCCTTCTCGTGGTGGCGCTCGCGCTGGGACAGCCGGCGCCGAAGCCCACGCTCGCGCGGGCGGTGGCCTACTTCAACGACTTCGACGACGCGCACGCGCGGACCGAGCTGGAGGCGCTGCTGCGCCACCCGCAACCGCGGCTCGTCGCGGCCAAGGCGCACCTGTACCTGGGCCTCATCGCGATGAACCACGTGGACGTGGACACCAGCCTGCAGGAGTTCCGGCGGGCGCTGGAGATCGATCCCGCGCTCGAGATGGTGCTTGAGGCCTCGCCCAAGGCGCGGCTCACCTTCGAGGAGGCGCGCCGCGAGGTCACGAGCGTGCTCGAGAGCGGCGCGTTCGGCGCTCCCGCGTCCGGCTCGGTCCCCGCGGCGGCGGTCGAGGCGGCTCCGGCGCCGCCGGCCCGTTCGCACGCGCTGGGGATCTCGTTGACGGTCACGGGCCTCGTGCTGCTCGGCGTCATGGGCGTGTCCATCTACGAGGTCGTCTCCTACACGAACGGCCTCGCGGGCCACGCCTTCAACCCGTCGGCCGACGCGACGGCGCACGCGTTCGAGTACACGCAGTACATCGCCGGCGCGCTGGGAGTGGCCGGCGTGACCGCCGGGGCGCTTGTCTGGTGACCCGGCGCGCCGCGCTCTTCGCGCTCGCCGCCGCGTCGAGCGCGGCGTGCGTGAGCTACCCGTCCGACGGCACGCTGCTCTGCAGCGCCGAGGGCGCCTGCCCCTCGGGCCTCACCTGCGCGTGCGGCGCCTGCTGGGCGACGGCCCCGGCGGTCTGCGGCAGCTCCACGGGCGCGGCGGCGAGCGCGTCCTCGGGCGGGAGCAGCGCAGGGGCGACGGGGAGCGGTGGCGCGGGGGAGACCAGCGGGGGGAGCAGCAGCGCCGGCCTCGGCACGACCGGCCACGCGAGCGCGGGGTCGAGCGGGAGCGGAACGATCGGAACCGCGAGCGGGGGGAGCTCGGCGTCCGCCTCCGGCAGCGCGACCGGCGCGAGCTCGTCGGCCTCCGGCGGCTCGAGCGGCGGGCAGGCCTCGTCGGGCACGGGCAGCACCGGCTCAGCGGCCGCGGGCACCACCACCTCGTCGAGCGGGAGCAGTGCCGGGGGCCCGGGCGGCGGCATCGGGGGCGGCTCGACCTCCGGCGGCGCTGGCCTCTCCGGGGGCTCCACGGGCGGTCCCACCCAGCTCGTGCTGCTCGCCGGCCAGCTCGGTGGGTCCGGGAACCTCGACGGCGTCGGCAGCGCGGCCCGCTTCAACAACCCCCGCGGGGTCGCGCTCGACGAGGACGCAGGGGTGCTCTACGTGGCGGACAGCTTCAATTGCCGCATCCGGAAGGTCGTCCTCGGAACGGACCGGGTGAGCACGCTCAGCGGGCGGAGCTGCACCGGCGCGCTGCCGAGCATGAATGCCCTGGCCCTCCAGTCGGGCGTGCTCTTCGGCGTCGGCAACGACGGCAACCTCTGGAGATTCGACACGTCGCTCGGGTCGGCGAGCGTGCAGTCGTTCCAGGGGGCCGGCAGCCTGGGCCCGAACGACCCGATCGCGGGGGACGGTCAGGGCAACGTCTTCGTCAGCGTGGGCGGAGGAGTGATCGCTCTCGACGTGGCCACCGGAGCCAGCCAGGACGTTGCAGGTCTTTCCGGCGACTACCTGGGACTGGCGGACGATGGAGCGGGAGACCTGTTCCTGGGAGCTCTGGGGTGCTCCATCCTGGAGGACGACCTTGACGCAGGGACGATCTCGACCCTGTCGAATAGCTGCCAGGCTCCGCCGGCGGGACCGATGGTCTACAGCGCGGGAAGCCTGTTCTACTGCAGCCCCACGGGGATTGCCGGATTCCCGCTGAGCGCCTCGCCGGGGCTCCTGCCGGGAACCGGACCGCTCTCTCCCTGCTGGCCCGCGATCGACGGTTCCGGAAACCTGTACATCGCGTCGATGGGTCGCTCCACGGTGTCCGAGTACTCGCTGTCGGCCGGTCCGCCCGCGACGGCCATCGCCGGACTGGACATCCACGCCGGCACTGCGGACGGGGTCGGCGCTGCCGCCACGTTCTTCGGGCCCGGCGAGCTCGCGCTGGACGGGGAGACCCTCTACGTGTCCGACGGAGACAACGAGCGCGTGCGCGCGGTCGACGTCGCGACTGCCGCCGTCACGACGCTCGACGCGACCGAGGGGGTCGCCGGGCTGGGACTCGCGCTGGACGCCTCCGGAGTCCTCTACGTGGCGTCGCCGGGCACGTGCGCCATCGCGGGCTTTTCGCTGGACGGGGGTACCCTCACGCCGCTCGCCGGGAGCAGCTGCGGCCCGCCCCAGGACGGCACCGGCGCGTCGGCCGTCTTCAACTACCCGAGCGTCTTCGCCGACGACGGGGCGGGAACGCTCTACGTCGTCGATCGAAACGCCCTTCGCCAGGTGGCGCTCGCCACCGGCCAGGTCGTCTCCTTGAACGTGAGCGCGAGCGGCGTCGCCGCGGCAGGCGGCGGCGTCTACGTGTCACAGGGCGGGTCGGTCTTCAGCTTCGATCCGGCCGCCGGGACGCAGGTGGCCATCGCGACGGGTTTCTCGGCGGCCGGCGCCCTGGCCCTCGACGGGCTCGGGGGGCTCTACGTCGCCGACGACGGCGACGCCACCGTGCAGCGCATCGACCTGACCAGCGGCGCGGTGGCGCTCGTCGCCGGGTCGGCGGGCAGCGAGGGCGTCACCCCCGGCCCGCTGCCGGCGATCCTCAACCAGCCGGCCGGCCTCGCCCCCGGCCCCGGCGGGACGCTGTTCATCTCCGACGGGGTCGAGAACGCGATCCTGGAAGTGCGCTAGCGGCGGGACGCGTTCCGCTTCACGGCGGGAAGGGCCCCGTGCAGGGATTGGTGGCGTCGACGCTCGAGAAGCCCGCGTCCACCGCGTAGTCGATGCCGGGCTCGGGCGGGTCGTGGAACCAGGTCTCGAACTCGGCGTCCACGACCGCGTTCGCCGCCGTGACCCGCAGCCCCACGGCTCCCGTCCCTCCTGCGGTGTAGCCGAAGCCGTTCCCCGTGGGCTGGAAGGTGCTGCAGCTGCCGCCCTCGAGCGGCCAGTTGCCCGGGCCGTCGATGACCATCTGATCCCCCGCGTTGTTCAGAACGTCGTTGCCCGAGAATGCCTCCAGCTCGAACGGCCCGGCGAAGAGAATCCCCGGAGGGG
>DATJNL010000430.1:0-2814 GCA_035508175.1 Myxococcales bacterium | reverse complement strand
CCCAGATCGTCCCGTTCCAAACACGCCGTCCGGAGGAACCATGCTCAAACCGCTGACCATCGTCGTGGCCACGCTCGAGGGTCACTTGGTGACGGACATTCAATGTCCAGGCCTGAGCACATCAATCGGCACGGCCGTTGCTTCTGTGCCAGGCCATGGCTCGGATCCCTCGCCGCTTCCTCGTGGATGTCGGCTCCACCAACCACTGCACCTGGCGCAGCCACAACACCTCCTTCGTCTTCGAAGAGCCCGAAGCCAAAGCGTTTTTCCTCTCGCTCCTCGAGAAGTACGCCCCTCGCCACGGTATCCTCATCCGCTCCTACTGCCTCATGGGCACCCACCCCCACGTGGTCGCGAGATCGGACCAAGGTCAGCTTCACTTCAGCCGCTTCTGGCAAGTCGTCAACCAGAGGTTCGCCCGCTGGTACAACAAGCGCCAGAAGCCGCGGCGCGGCCAAGTCGTCATGCAGCGCATGAAGTCTCCGCGCATCCAGCCCCAGGCGCGTGGCAGCCACGTCCTCACCATCATGCGCTACGGCGACCTGAACCCTGTACGCGCGGGGATGGTGCGCTCGCCCAAGGACTACGCGTGGTCGAGCTACCGGCACTACGCCTTCGGCGAGCCCACCCCCCTCATCGCCGACGAGCCGGAGTACCTCGCGCTCGGGCGCACGGCCGCGCAGCGCCAGCTCGCCTACCGCCATCTCTTCGCCGCCCCGCTCGCGAGCTCGCTGTGCATCCGCCGTCCGGACATTGTCAAGGGCGTCTTCTACGGCGACCCCGACTGGGTGCGCCGGCACACGCCTCGTTCCATCGGACCTCCATAGACTCCGCCGGCGAAGAACGAGGACCAACTCGGCCAGCCTCGGAGACGCTTCGTCGCTTGGCCGCCGGCCGCCGTCACCTCGCCTCGGGAGCATCGAACGGCGCGCGGATCCGTCCCAGCGGTTCCGCCCACGCGCGTTGGCGTTCTCAATCCGATCCTGTCAGTGCGTGAGAACTCGATCCGATGCTTCCGCGCCCGCCTGCGGCTGTCTCCTGCACTGCCAACCCCAACTTTGCTCAGGAAAAAGTCCGTCACCGCCATCACCCTCTCAGTGCCTGCAGTTCGGCCCCAAGCCTCCGATGGCCAGCGGCTCGCAGCCGCCGACATCGCAAAAATAGTCGATTCCGCAAGAGGCGTTCGGCCCGCAGGGACCGCTCTCGGGAGCGGGAGCACAGCCCCCGCAGGAGCACACGAGGCCGTAAGCGCAGTCCGGCGACTCGGCGGGTGATTGCGGTTCGATGCACGGGCCGCCCACGTCGGAGGCAGGCCCGCAGGTGCCGGGATGGATCTCGACGCCTCCGTCCGGGAGAAAGACGGACCAAGAGCCGCGGCAGACAAGGTTTGGGGCGCAGCCAGAACCCGCACAGGCTCCGCCATCGGCAATCCTGGGTAGCTCGCACGTGCCGCCGTCTGCGCAGTACATCGAGAGCCCGTAATCGCAGTCCAGGTCGCCCTTGCAGGAAGAAACCGGTGGTGCCAGCGGGTTACAGGTCCAGTTACCCGCACCCAAACCTCCTCCGGCCCCGCCCCCACACACCAATCCGGGCGGGCAATCGGCAACGGTGTCACACAAACCTCCGTCCGCCGGAACCGCGGGCACGCAGTAACCCTCCGCATTGCACGCGAGGCCCGCGTCGACGTTGCAGTGCTGGATGAAGTCGCAGGTCGCGAGGCCGCCGTCCGCACGAGGCTCGCAGATGTCTCCGCCGCATGGCCCCGGGCATTGCTCGCCGACCCTGCACTCGTTGTACTCGAAGCAGTTGCCGCCGTCGGGTACGAGGCCGTGAATTGCGTTCTGGCAGAGCATCTGGTCCGAAGGCAACGGCCCGTAGCAACCTTCGAATGCGCTGCTCAGGCAAGAAGCAGCCGTCGCTGGGTCGTAGATCAGCCGTCCGGCCTGAAGCTCCTCGGGGAAGTAGATGGCGACCAGACTGATGCAAGTACCGGAGGTTAGCCCTGGGGCGGAAGCGAGATTACAGAAGTTCCCGGTCTGAAGTACTTCCTGTTCGCAGCTGGCGACTTCGTAGGTGGAGAGGGGCAGGCACTTCTCGATATCGGCGCAGACACGAGCTGCAAGCGCTTGTGGAAATACCTCGATGGGTACGCCGCCATCCACGAGGAAGGCAGAAATGTCGAAAGGCCCCGAGGGAGCGCCCGCGTCCAACGACAGACAGCCTGAAGGGCCGGCATCGTTCCCGGCGTCGACACCGCCGTCCGTGGCGGGCGCCCGCGACCCGCAGGCTGCGAGGGCCAACGTTGCAACCAGCCCAGGGACGTTCCGGACTGTCTCCGAAAGCCACGAGCGTTGACGCATGTTTGAGTGTCTACCAGGGTCTGGCAGCGGTGTCAGTCTCTTAGAAGGAGCGGGCCTCGCTGGTCCACCACGACGAAAGGGGGCCGGTCGCGGGGTAGCCGTTCGGGCAGCTGCAGCACGCCGGCTCGCACTGAGTCTCGTCGGTGCAAGGCGTCCCGGCGGCGCCGGTGCCGGTGAGGTCCTCTGGGGCGGCGGGGCAGGTGCCGAGCCCGGCCAGGGCGAAGCACCCGGCCCAGGTTCCCCAGACAGTCATCGGGGACGGGACCGTCCTGAAGCTCTCCCGCCCGCAGTAGGCGGCCCCCTCTACCGACCGGGACCTTCCCGCGTCTTTCAGCACCAGTTCCTGGCCGCCGATTGCCAGAACGAGAAGTGCGTGGCCGCGAGCTCGGTCTGCTCGGTCGTCGCGCCCGACCTGGCCGGCTCCGCGAACGATCCGTGCCCCTGAGGGCCAGGC
>DATJNL010000429.1:0-13031 GCA_035508175.1 Myxococcales bacterium | reverse complement strand
AGGCGCCGCTGACGCAGACGAGGCCGGTGCCGCAGCTCGTGCCGTCGGAGACGTTCGTGCCGGTGTCCTCGCAGGCCTGGCTTCCGGAGGAACAAGAGGTGAGGCCGAGGTCGCAGGGGTTCTGGGGCGTGCAGCTCGCGCCGGCCTGGCAGGGGACGCACTGGCCCGCGGCGCAGACCTGGTTGGTCCCGCAGCTCGTGCCGTTGGCCACCGGGGTGCCGGTGTCGGTGCAGCTCGGCGTGCCGTCCGAGCAGGCGAGGGTGCCTTGGTCGCAAAGGTTCTGGGGGGTGCAGGTGCCTCCGCCCGCGCAGGAGCCAGTCGAGCTCCCGGCCGATGAGCCCGCGCCCGTCGATGAGCCCTGGACCGGTGCACCGGTCGTCCCGCTGCTCGTGCCGCCGGTCGTGGCGTGCCCCCCGCTCGCTCCACCGCTCCCGGTGGTGCCGTGACCCCCGCTCGACGTGCCGGTCGTTGCACCGCTCGCGCAGCTTGCCCGACACAGCCCGTTGCAGCAGCTCTGGCCGCTCGCGCAGTCCGCATCCTGCGTGCACGCGAACTCCTCGTTCGACCCCGTCCCCACGAGCTGGCACGCGCCGAGCCCGAGGACGAGCCAACCTTCGAGAAGATACCGCAGTGTTTGAGCCATACTCCGTTGACCCGCGGTGCCGCCGACCGTCGCATCCGTCACTCCGCAAAGGGATCGACGAGAGGTGGCTTCTGCTGCGGGGTGGAGTCCGCCTTGTCGGAGGAAAACGGGTCGATGACCCCGGGGGGCGCCGCCTTGGAGCGCTCACGCACCGGCGCCGCAAGCACCGGGTGGGTGGCCGCGTGCCCTTTGCTCGGCCTCCGCTTCCGGGAGGCTGCTGCGGTCTGCGGGAGGCTGGGGTGAGCCGACCCGCGTCGCGGAAGTGGGGGAGCGGGCACGCTGGGAAGGGGAGGGGGCTGTACCGCGGCTTCGCCGACCGGCTCGCCCGGCCCTGGCTCGGGTCGGGGCTGGGCCGCCTGCCCGACGCCTTCCGGAGGCGGCGGGCGGGCGCGACCTCGCAGCCAGAGCCCGAGACCGGTTCCGATCACGGCCAGCAGGAGCACACACAGCGCCGCCAGCGCCGGCACGGCCCGTGATCGCTCGTGTTCGACCCGTGGCGGCTGGGAGGCCAGCTTCACCCGGGACAGCGCCTCCGTCAGCTCGCCCACGCTCTGGAAGCGGTCGGCGGGCTCGACGGCCAGACACCGCTTCACGACCCGCGAGAGCTCGGGCGGAAGCCGCTCACCCGAGGGCGTGGTGGCCGGCAACTCGTCGGGCTTCGTGGTGAGCCGCGCGAGGATGAGCTTGTCGAAGCCGCTGTCCCGAAAGGGGAGCCGATCCGACAGCATCCAGTACAGCAAGACCCCCAGCGCGTAGATGTCCGAACGGCCGTCGATGGGCCGTCCACCCGCCTGCTCTGGCGACATGAACTGGGGCGTTCCCACGATGGTGCCCGCAACGGTGTGCGAGCCAGTGCGGAGCGTGCCTTCGAAGACCTTGGCCACGCCGAAGTCGATGATCTTGACGAAGTCCGTTCGTCCCGCGCGGGGAATGAGGAAGACGTTTTCCGGCTTGAGGTCGCGATGGACGACGCCGTTCGCGTGGGTGGCCTGGAGCGCGGAGCAAATCTGGGAGGCGACCGAAAGCGTCGTCTCCAGGGAGAACGGCCCACGCTCGGCCCGGGTGACGGCGAGATCGGAGCCGCGCAGGAGCTCCATCACGTAGTAGCTCCGCCCGCCCGGTTCGGGAACGAAATCGTGAATCTCCACGACGTTCTCGTGGTTGATTTCGTTGACGATTCTGGCCTCGGCGAAGAGGCGGCGCACGAGGTCGGGCTGGCTCGCGGCCTCGGGGTTCAGGAGCTTGATCGCAACCTCGCGCCCCAGCGACCCGTGCCTCGCGAGGTAGACCTCCCCCATGCCGCCCGAGCCGAGCAGCCTGATGAGCCGGTAGGGACCGAGCTCGGCGGGAGGCAGGTACCGGGCGGGGGGCGTCAGCTGGAGGATCTTCGCGTCCGGCACCGTCTTCCTCGCCTGCAGAGCTGGGGCTGGGCCAGGGCGACCCGTTCGTCATCGAGAGCCATCTATCCGTTTGACTCGCCTTCTCGGCGACCGTCGCACGGAGGCTCACTTCTCCATCGACCCGAGCGTCTTCTCGAGGCTCAGCGTCCATTCCGACCGGGTGATCCGGAAGGCGCTGGAGAGCTCGGAGGGGGACAGCTTGAAGCGCTCGACCATGCGCCGCTGCGTCTCGCGAAGGACGGACTGGCGGGCACCGGCAATCCACCGGGCCACGGTCGCCCGATGGACCTTGAAGATCTGTGCCAGTTCCTCGAGCGTCGACCCGTTCACGAAGTGCATCTTCAAGAGGGCGCGCTCGCGCGTCGGCGCCTGCGCGAGGACGCTGCGGAGCGTCTCTTCGAGCTCGGCGCGCGTCCGGGCCCGAATCAGGGCGCGCTCGGGATCCGCCGGGGCGGGGACCGCCGGTGCTCCTCCGCCTCCACGGAGATGTTTCATCTCTTCCCGCAGCAGCTTCAGCGCCGTGTTGAGGGCCGTCACGCGGAACCAAGCGCCGAGGGGGCCGCGGCCGGTGTAGGCTGCGACCCCCTTCTCACCCCGTCTGTCCGCCACGAAGAGCTTGGCCCGGAGCGTCTGCCCGACCTCTCCCACGAAGTCGGACGTGGGCGAGAGCTGGGACAGGTGCGAGGGGAGATTCGAGAAATGGGTGCGCTCGAAGGCCTCGATTGCGCCGGGGCTGCCCGCGAGGCAGGCGTGGCAGAGGTACAGGTCTTCGAGCCACGGCAAGTCGTGCGACGGTCCGTCGGGCCACCGGTCCGCGGTGCGCGCCGCGAGGAACGCCACGAAGTCGTCGGAGTCGACGGGGAGGTCGGGCCATGCCTTCTGGCCGCGCCGCACCAGAGACGCGAGCCGCTTCTCGAGATCGCCGGTCGCAGTCGCACGAATCGCCGCCGCCGCCGCCGGCGAGGAACCCTGCAGGAATGCTTGGGACAGTGACCCCCGCTGTGCCATGGAGCGTTGCCTTTTCGTCGAACGCGTGCAAAGCACTAGCACGCCTTGCGCGACTGTCTCAATGCCGAAGAGATTCTCGGCTTGCTCGGCGACGAGGGGCTGGCCCCCGAGGTCGAGAGCGAGATCCACGCTCATCTCGCGGAGTGCGAGGCCTGCGCGGCCTTGCTGGCGGCCTCTTCTCGAACGTCGGCGGACGTGGCCTCGACGCTCGCGAGCGGTCAGGCCAGCGCCGGCCTGCGACTCGGTCGCTACGAGATCGAGGCCCTGATCGGCTGCGGGGCGCACGGCGCAGTTTACCGCTGCCTCGATCCGAGCCTCCGCCGCCCCGTCGCCGTCAAGGTCGAGCGGATCGACCCCGACCAGGCCCCGGAGAGCGCCGAGCGGTTGCGCGCGCGGCTGCTCGAAGAAGCGCGCAGCATGGCCCGCTTTCGGCACGCGAACGTCGTTCCGATCTTCGACGTCGGCACGTTCGAGGGACAGGTCTACCTGGTGATGGAGCTGATGGAAGGGGGAACGCTCCGGCAGTGGCTGCGCGACCACGCGGCCGGCTGGCGGGAGGTCGTCGACCGCTTCGTGCTCGCCGGCCGAGGGCTCGCCGCGGCCCATGCGGTGGGCCTCGTGCACCGCGACTTCAAGCCCGAGAACGTCCTCATCGACGAGGCCGGCGAGGTCAAGGTGAGCGACTTCGGCCTGGCGCTGGAAACGGCTACCCCCGCGGGCGCGCTCACCCCCGAGCTCCCGGCTGTTGCAGTCCCGGCGTCCTCCTCCGAGCCGTCCTCTTCCGAGTCACGTTCCATCGCCGGCACGCCGGGTTACATGGCGCCCGAGCAGCTCGGCGGGAGGCCGAGCGGCCCGCCGGCCGACCAGTTCGGCTTCTGTGCCGCGCTGTACGAGGCCCTCTACGGAGAGTTGCCTTACCCGCGGCAGGTGTCCTCGCCGGCCGGGTGGATCATGGCCGAGCCTCCCAGCGGCACCCGCGTTCCCCGTTGGGTGCGGCGGATCCTGCTGCGCGGCCTCGCCCTGGCGCCGGAAGATCGTTACCCCACGCTCGACGAGCTGCTGGGGGCGTTGACCGCGGATCCCTCGGCTCGTCGCCGGCGGCTCCTGGCCAAGGCCGGCGTCGTCGGACTGACGCTGGCCGCGCTCTCTGCGGCCGGCTTGACTCTCTTCCGGATCTGGGCGGCTGATCCGTGCCGGTCGCCGGAGGGCGAGCTCGCCCAGGTTTGGAACGGTGAGGCGCGGGCGCGCGTCCGGGCAGCCTTCGCAGCGGCCGGCGGTGCCGGTGCCCTCGCCACCGCCGCGTACGCCGAGAAGGCCATGGACCGAGCGAGCGGCGCCTGGCTCGCTGCCTACCGGGACGCCTGCGTCGCAACGCGCGAGCGGCACGTTCAGCCGGAGGCGGCGCTCAACCTCCGGCTCGACTGCCTGGCCGAGCAGCGGATGGACATGCAGGCCGCGGTGGATATCCTCGAGCACCCGCGGGGGGACGACCTGGCCTCGACGCTCGGCGCGGCGATCACCCTGCCAGCCGCAGGGGAGTGTGCCGACGCGCGGCTGCTGCCCATCGTCCCGCCGATACCAGCTGCCGTCCGGCCGCAGGTCGATCGACTGCGGCTCCAGCTCGCCCGCGGGACCGCCCTCATGGGTGCCGGCCGCTACCACGACGCCCTCGAGGCACTGAAGGGCGTTCCGAAGGAGGCCGAGGCGCTCGGCCTCATCGGGCTCGAAGTGAAGGCACTCGACAGGCTCGGTACCGCGCACGCCGATCTCGATGACTATCGGCCCAGCCTCGAGCTGTATCGACGAGCGGAAGCACTCGCGACCGCCGCTCAAATGCACGTCCTCGCGACGGCGGCCGCGGCGGGGCTGGCGGAAGCCGAGGCACTGTCGGGCGGGACGACTGCAGACGTGGACCGCTGGTTGGGGCGCGCCCGGGAGGACCTGCAGCGGGTCGGGATGGGTGGCGAGTCCGAGTACGACGTGGACTCGGTCGCCGGCCTCTTGGAAGCGCTTCGCGGACATCCCGCCGAGGCGGCCGTCGACCTCCAGCGTGCCCTGCAGCTCGCCCATCAGATCCTTGGCCGGGACCGAATCCAGGTGCTCAGGATCCAGAACAACCTCGCCCTCGCGCTCGCGGATCTGGGTCGGTACGACGAGAGCTTGGCCCTGCAGCGGAACATCGTTGCGAGCCTCGACGGGGCGCTCGGTCCGAGGAATCCACAGGCGCTGCTTCCGGAGATCAACCTGGCACGGGCCCTGTTCAACCTGGGGCGAACCGACGATGCCGCGGCCGCCCTTCAAGACCTGTTCGCGAGGACCAGCGATCGGGAGCGGGCGCCGGAAGCGGAGGGCCTGGCTCTGCGCGCGGCCGTCGAGGCGAGGCAAGGCGACCGCGCGGCGAGCCTTCGCAGCGCCGCGCTCGCCGTGGACATGGGCTCGCGCCTCGGCCTCTTGTCGATCCCGAACTGGGACGATCTCCACGCGCTTCTGATGGAAGCTTACCTGGACGACGGCCGCGCCGATCTCGCGGTCCAAGAGTATCAGAAGTTCATCGCGCCGACTCATCCCCCCAGCGAGGCACCGGGCGACGTACGCTTCTGGCGCCTGGGCGGCTGGGCCTACCTGGCCGCGGGCCAGCCGAGGCGAGCCTTGCCCCTGCTGGAGAGCACGCTGAAGGTTGGGGCCGTCCGCCCGCAGTATCCGAGCTGGATGCCAAGAGCCCAGTACCAGCTCGCCGCCGCCTTGGTGGAAGTCCACGGCGCTCGGAGCCGGGCCGAAGCGCTCGCCGAGGCCGCGCACGAGGCGCTCTCGAAGAAGGCCGAGGACCGTGATCTCCTGTCCGAGGTCGACGAGTGGCGAGCGAGGACATTTGCCATGCGGGGCCATGCGATGCGGCGCCCATGAGAGGCGCGGGTCCGCTGGGCGCGCAGCTCGAGCGCTCGTGCGGCCTCGGCAGCGAAGCCAAGATTATTCGAGCTTCGCCTTCAGCGTCGCGGTCTCGCCCGACTTGATCTCGATGCTCATGGTGCGCTCGGCGTGGATCTCGTCGTTGACGAGGCGGATCGAGTGGCGGCCGGCGGCGACGGGGATGGGCTCGAAGGGCGTGGTGCCGGCGAGCTGCCCGTCGACGTACACGGCGGCCCAGGGGAGGACCCGCACCGCCAGCTTGCCGGGCGGGCCGCGCGGAGCCGGTGGAGGCGCGGGCGCCGGAGCCGGAGCAGAGGTCGCCTCCGGGTGCGAGCGAGCCGGCTCCCGTGTCAGGTGGTGGTGCGGGTACCTGTGCCCTTCGTGCTCGCGCTCGCGTACCGGCGGCGGCTCGGCGGCGGCAGGATGGAGGTCGGCGACGGCCGTCGACCCGGCGGGTGGCGGCAGGGGCGGGGTGGGCGCGGGGGTCGGGTTCTGCTCGGGAGGCGTCGGGTTCGTCGGCGCCGTGGCCTTCGCGCTCGCCACGGCGGCCGCGACCGCTTCCTCCTCCTTCTCCGCCGCCACCTTCCACCACACGCCTCCGCCGGCTATCGCCACGAGGAGCACCGATCCCGCCGAGATGGCCGCGATGCGCGCGGTCCGCGAGTGGGACACGGAGATGTCGAACTCGGAGCTCGAGTTCGTCTTGGTGCGCCCCCGCGAACCGGACGCGCTGAGCTCGGTCTGCGAGGGCGTCATCTGCGCCTTGAAGTCGCCGCTCAGGATGGCGCGGGTGAGGAGGCGGTCGGCGTCGATCGTCTCGGGGAACTGCGCGTTCATGAACTCCGAGAGCGCGAGCGCGGAGACCGCCTTGCCGGAAGCGGCGGCCCAGCGTTCGAGGTCGAGCTGCAGGTCGTGCGCGCTCGCGTAGCGCTGCGCGGGATCCTTGGCGAGCGCGGTGAGGATGATGCGGTCCATCTCGGGATCGACCGCGGGGTTGCGCTCGCTGGGCGCCTGCGGCGTGGCGTAGAGGATCTTCTGGATGATCGCGCCCTCGCTGTCGCCGCTGAAGGGCTTCTGGCCGGTGCAGAGCCAGTAGAGCACCACCCCGAGCGCCCACACGTCGGCGCGGCGGTCGAGCGGCTTGCCCAGCGTCTGCTCGGGCGCCATGTAGCCGAACTTGCCCTTGAGCTGGCCGGTGCGCGTCCGCCCTTCGGCGACGGTGGCCTTGGCGATGCCGAAGTCCACGACCTTCACCTGGCCGCCGTAGGTGACCAGGATGTTCTCCGGCGACACGTCGCGGTGGACGATGTTCAGCGGCTTGCCGGCCTCGCCCTTCAGGTTGTGGGCGTAGTCGAGGCCGGCCGCGGCATCCGCGAGGATCTTCGCGCACATCTCGATGGGGATGCGCTTGTGGTTGCGCGCGGCGGCGTGGGCGACCCGCTTCAGGTTGCAGCCGTCGATGTACTCCATCACCATGTAGTAGCTGCCGCTCTCGGCGTCCTCGCCGAGCTCGTAGATCGACACCACGTTGGGGTGGTTGATCAGCGCCGCGAGGCGCGCCTCGTTGAGGAACATCTCGACGAACTGCTCGTCCTCGGCCAGGTGGCCGAGGATTTTCTTGATGACGACGGTCTTGGCGAAGCCCTGCGGCCCGTCCTGCCGGGCCAGGAACACCTCGGCCATCCCGCCGGTCGCCAGCTTTCCGAGGAGGGTGTAGCGGCCCAGCCTGTCGCCCGTGACCACGGCCTCATTAGATACCACGGCAGGCTGCCGCAGGAAGGGCGGCGCGACGTCGGAAGGGGCAGTTATAACGGGCCCATGTCGCAGGAGCCGGTCCTTTCCGAGCATGAGCGGCGCATCCTCGCCGAGGAAGAAGAGCTCCTCGCGCGGGTGCAGCGACGGCTGGGCGAGCTCGCCGGCCGCGGGGGCGACGGTGGCGGCGAGGAGCGGCTCCGGGAGCTGCGCGACGAGGCGACCTCCGCCCGCGCCGACGATCTGCCGGCCCTGCTCGACCAGCTGCACGTCGTCCGGGCCGTGGGCGAGCGGCGCCGGCTGGGCCCGCTGCCCGACGCGGCCTGCCCCTACTTCGCGCACCTGCGCTTGCGGGAAGCGGGCGGCGAGGCGCGCGACTACCTGCTCGGCCACGCCACCTTTCTCGACTCCGCCACCGGCCTGCGCATCATCGACTGGCGGCACGCTCCCCTCTCGCGAATCTTCTACCGCTACCGTGAGCAGGATCCGTACGAGGAGGAGCTGCCGGGACGTCGCGCGGAGGGCCTGGTGGAGGCGCGGCGCATCGTGGTCATCGTCGACGGCCGGCTGCGCGCCGTGCACGCGCCAGGGGTGGTGCTGCAGCGGGAAGCGGGCGACGGAGGGTTTCGGCGTCGCGGCGGCGCCGATCTGCCCGCGCTCGGCGGCGGGGCCGGCAGCGCGGAGCGGGGGCTCCTGGGCGTGGGGGCGGGCCGGGAAGGGCGCCAGCGCGGCCCGGACATCGCCGCGCTGCTCGACAAGGTCCAGTTCGACATCGTCCACGCTCACGGCGCGAAGCCCTTGCTCGTGCTGGGCAGTGCCGGCAGTGGCAAGACCACGGTGGCGCTGCACCGGCTCGCGGCGCTGAGCTATGGCGATCCCCGGACCTTCGGCCCGAAGCGGCTGCGCGTCTGCGTGCCGGAGCCCGGCCTGGCGCGGCTGGCGCGGCGGCTGCTCGAGCCGCTGGGCCTCGGCAACGCGGAGGTCTCGACGTTCGGGGCGTGGGCGCACGCGGAGGTCACGCGGCTGTGGCCGGAGCTGCCGCGGCGGCGCTCGGACGAGGCGCCCCAGGGGGTGTCGCGGCTGAAGCGGCACGCGGCGCTCCTGCGCGCCCTGCCGGGCTGGCTCGAGGCGCGCGGGCGCGGTGCCCCCGTGGAGAAGCTGCGCCAGGAGCTGCTCACCGACCGGGCGTTCCTCGCACGCGTGGTGGAGGCGGGGCAGAGCGAGATCCCTCGTCACGCCATCGAGGACACGGTGCAGCGCACGCTGCGGCAGGCGCAGCCGCCGTCGGAGGCGTTCTACCGCCACGTGGACGAGGATCGGCTGGCGGCGCTGGATGGACGGGGGCTCGACGAAGGGACTCCGGACGAGATCGGGCGCACGCTCGACGTCGAGGACGATCCGCTGTTGCTGGAGCTGCACCGGCTGACGCGAGGGCCGGCCGCTCGCCCGGTGGCCCACCTCGTGGCGGACGAGGCCCAGGAGCTCGGCCCCTTCGAGCTGTCGGCGCTGCGGCAGGCGCTGGGCAGCGACCCGAGCGCCACCGTGGCGGGAGACGACGTGCAGCGCATGGACGCGGGCTCGGGCTTCTCGGACTGGGAGGAGCTCCTGGCGTTGCTGGGCGTGCCGGGGGCCCCGCGGGCCAAGCTGGAGGTGGGCTATCGCTGTCCGGCGCCCGTGGCGCGCGTGGCGCACGCGATTCTGGGCCCGCTCGCGCCCGCGAGCGCGGCCGTGCCGGAGCGCGGAGGCGCGCCCGTCGGCTGGCACCGCTTTCCGAACCGCGGGGCCGCGACGCTGTTCCTGCAGGACGCGCTCGCCGATCTGGTGGCGCGGGAGCCGCAGGCGTCGGTGGCCGTGCTGACCCGCAGCTCGGACGCGGCGGCGCGCTGGGCGCACGATCTCGAGCACGTGGCGGCGCGCGCGGTGCGGGACGGCGATTTCAGCTTCGATCCCGGCGTGGACGTGTGCGAGGTGGCTGAGGCGAAGGGGCTGGAGTTCGACTACGTGATCGTGCCGGACGCCGACGCGGGGAGCTACCCGGGCGACGACGATTCGCGGCGCACGCTGCACGTGGCGGCTACGCGTGCCATGCACCAGCTCTGGTTCTGCAGCGCGGGGACGCCCTCGGGCGTGCTGCCCTGGGGGAGCTGAACCCTCCCTGCGTCCACGTGCAGCGACGAAGGCGTCCAGGCGAAGCCGAGGGCGCGCCCCGCCAGTGCCTCGGCCGCGAAAGGCCAGGCCCCGAAGCGGTCCATCCCGTAGAAGTACAGGTGAAACAGATCCCACGGCCGGTGGTTGGCCATGAGCACCGGGATGGCGCCGTCCGAGTTGAACGGCACCGCCGCGGCCCCGCTGGGGTCGAGGCCGATGGCCAGCGCCGCGCCGACCCCGGCCGTCACCGCGCCGAGGAGGAGCCACTTCACCTAGAGGATGTCGAACTCGACGCGGCGGTTCAGCGCTCGGCCCCGGTTGGTGAGGTTGGGTGCCACCGGCTTCGTGTCGCCGTACCCCACGCTCTCGAGCTTGTCCGCCGGGATTCCCGCCTTGATCAGCCACTGCATCACGGCGTCGGCCCGCTGCTGGCTCAGCGCCAGGTTGTGCTCCTTGCTACCCTGGTTGTCCGTGTGGCCCTCGACCCGGATCTTGTCGACGTGGTTCTTGATGATGGCGTCGACGACCTGATCGAGGATGCCGAAGCTGTCGGGCAGGACCTCGCTCTTGTTGGTGGCGAAGTGCACCTGCTTCTTCAGGCGGATCTTGTTGGCCGTGATGATCAGCACGCTGCGCCGCGGCTTCGGCGAGAGCTCGATGTCGGCGCTCGCCGGCTGGCCCGTCACCGCGTCCACGCGGTCGGCCTTGCCGAGGAAGCCGTCGGCGCTGGTGCGCAGCGCGTAGGCGCCGGGCGTCGGGAGGGACAGCTGCGCCTCGCCGCTGTCCGGCACCGAGACGTCCTGCTTGAAGCCCGCCGGGCCCTCCACCGTGACGCTCGCGGCCAGCGGCTTGCCCTTCTTGGAGTGCACGTGCAGCGACAGGCTCACCGGCTGCGCCGACGCCTTCAGCGAGACCTGCACCTGCGCCACCTCGCCCTTCTTCACGACGGCGTGGGCGGTGCCCGCCTCGTAGCCGTCGCGCGTGACGGTCAGGTCCACCGGGCCCTCGTGCAGGTCGTAGCTCTGGAAACGGCCCTCGGTGGCGCTCGTCGCCACCGGCGGCAGGCCGCTGCCGTTGATCGAGATGATGGCGCCGGCGATCGGCTTGCCGGTGGCCGCGTCCACCACGGTGCCCACGACCTGCGCCGGCTTCTCCTCCTGCACCACCGGCTGGGTCACCGTCTTGACCGTCTCGACGGTCTTCACGCTGCTGCGGACCACCGGATCCCAGTTGTACGAGACGGCCAGGTAGGCCTCCCACGGCGGCAGGATCGGGACGCCCAGCGCGACGCGCTCCTGGAAGGCCACGTCCACGGCGGCGAGGAACGACACGTCCTGCAGCGCCGAGACGCGCACGCCGAAGTCGAGGTCGTTCGGCAGCGCCTGGCCGTAGCTCACCGGGTTCTGATCGGGCCCGACGAGGTTGCCGGTGCCGAGCGGCGTGAGCAGCTCGTACTCCACGAAGCCGGTGATGTCGGGGAAGGGGACCTCGATGCCGAAGCGGGTGCGGAGCTGGTCGTAGGGCGTGTAGCCCAGCGCGAACTGCTCGGGCGCGCGCAGGCTGACCGCTTCGCCCTCGGTGTTCGTGGTGGTGAGATTCCCCAGGCTGCCGATGAAGCCGCCGAAGTTCAGGTGGAGGCGCAGCGGAAACCTCGAGTTCTGCAGGAAGTCGTACGTCACGAGCAGCGTGGGCTCGAAGGCGCCGGCGCCCGGGCTCGAGCTGCCCACCGCCGAGTAGCCGTAGGCGCGCAGGTCGCCGCCGATGGCCAGGCCGCCCGCGACGAAGCCCCCGGCCTTGACGCCGAGCCAGAAGTCGCCGAGCTCACCCACGAAGGCCGGGCTCGTGCCGTGCGCACCGCTCGAGACGTTGGACGAGACCTGGGTGCCGCCGTAGACGTCGAGGAACTTGAGCGGAGTCCAGCCGAGCGTGAGGATGCCCACGCTGCGCTCGTCGTCCGCGCCGATCACCGGAAAGTCGTTGTCGCGGAAGTACTGGCCGGCGAGGCCGAGCCGGACGATGCCCACCGGGCCGATGTCCGCCGCCTCGGTGTGGTAGAGGCCGATGGGGCCGAGCACGTCGGAGGTGAGGCGCTCCGTGCCCTTGTCGCCGAACGACATGTCGACCGTGGCCGGCGTCGCCGACGGCTCGGACACCGTGGATTCCTTCACGACGTTGCCGTTGTCGCCCGGTGCACCGGCCGGCGGGGCCATCGGCGCGGCCTGGGGAGCGCTGGGAGCCGCGGGGGGCGGGACGTAGGCGGGCGGGGGAGGCTGCGCGGGCGGGTACGTGGGCGCGGGCGCCGCGGGCGGGAGACCCTGATCCGAAGGGGTCGCCGCGGGCGGTTGCGCGGGCGGTGGCGTCGCAGGGGCCGGCTGCGTGGCCGGCGGGGGCGAGCCGCTGAATCCCGACCAGTCGTTGTTCGGGGCGGGCTGCGGCAGCGCCTGCCCGAACGCGCTGCTCGAGGCGAGCGAGATGGCGGCGAAAGCGAACCAGGGCGCGATGCGCATGCTTATCTCCTCGAAAAGGTTCCGCATCATAGCAAACGTCTTCCGTCCGTCCAGGCGGTTTGCTGCGGCTTGGCCCCTGCGATAAACTTTGCAGTGAGGGACCATGACGACGGCCGTGCGGCTCCTTCCGTTCTTCGCTTCGGGCTGGGTGCTCGTCTCCGCGGTGGGCGCGGGTGCGGAGGAAACCGGTCTGCCGCATCGCTTGCCGGTCGACCGGGAAGCGATGGCCGAGGCCCTGGCGGCCGACCGGGGGCCTGCCACGCCCTTCGCGAACGAGCCCGCGATCTATCACTATCTGCTGGGCTGCCTCGCCGCGGAGCGCGGGGACCACCCCGAGGCCGTGGAGCAGTTCCGCCAGACCCTCGCGCACGACGAAGGCGCCACTCACGTGTCGGTCCGGCTCGCCTCGGAATACTGGCGGCTGGGTCTCGGCGATCGCGCCGAGGAGACGCTGCGCAACGCGCTCGCCATCGAGCCCCACTCGGCCGAGGCGCACCAGGCGCTCGGGACGCTGCTCCTGCAGTCGGATCGGGTGGAGGCGGCGGAGCGCGAGTTGCGCCGCGCGGTGCTGCTCGACCCCGCGCGCGGCGAGGCGTACCGATCGCTGGCGCAGGCCGAGCTGCGGCTCGGCGACGACGCGAAGCTCGCCGATTGCCTCGACGCCTG
>DATJNL010000428.1:0-3000 GCA_035508175.1 Myxococcales bacterium | reverse complement strand
GAGGCCGCTCGCGCCGGTGGAGGCGCCGCCGCCGGTCGCGCCCGCGCCCGTCGAGCTCGCGCCCGCGCTGCCGCCGCTCGTGTCGCCGCCGCCCGTGCTCGCGGCCGCGCCGGAGCTCGCGCCGCCGGGCCCCGAGGTGGTCCCCGCGCCGCCGCTGCCCTGCGAGGCGCCCCCGGTCGTGACCGCGCCGGTCGAGCCGCCCGCCGCCGAGCTTCCGCCCGTGCCCGTCCCGCCGCCGGCGCTCGAGAGGCCCGCCCCCGTGCCCGCGTTCCTCCCGGTGCTCGACCCGACGCCCGCGCCGGTCGCCCCGGTGCCCGCGATTCCGGCCGAGCTGCCTTCCAGCGTGGCGGTGCCGCTCACCCCGCAGCCGAGCACGAGCAGCCACGGCAGGGCGAGGAGGGCCCGGCGCGCCCGGTCGGTGGCAACGGCCAAGACGAACCTCATCGCCGGCCACCCTACCAGAGGGCGTCCGCCCGTCCCACGGCCATTTGACGAGCTTCGGCCATTTCTGGTAGGTCGCCCGCGCTCTCGTGAAGGAGATCGCGATGAACCGTTCGACCTGCAGCCGTTCCTGGCCCCTCCTGGCGCTCGCCGCGCTCGCCGCCTGCAGCTCGAGCCCCGGCTCCGGGGGCGGAACGAGCGGCGGCCTGGGGCTCGGCACCGGCGGCGGCAGCGGGGGCAGCCCCGACAGCGGCTTCTCCTGCGCGGCGAACCAGATCGCCTGCGGCGGCAGCTGCGTCGACCCGAAGAGCGACCCCGCGAACTGCGGCGCCTGCCTGAAGAGCTGCGCGACCGGACAGGCCTGCGTGGCGGGGACCTGCACGGCCACCTGCACCGGCGCGAGCGGCACGCTCTGCGGCGGCGTGTGCGTGGATCTCCAGTCCGACCAGGCCAACTGCGGCGCCTGCGGCAAGGCCTGCGCGGCGGGAGAGGCCTGCTCGAAGGGCGCCTGCACCGCGGCCGGCGGCTGTCCCTCGCCGCTCACGTCCTGCACGAGCGGCGAGCTGTCGACCTGCACCAACCTCGCCGACGACCCCGCGAACTGCGGCAGCTGCGGCCACGGCTGCGGCAGCGGCGTCGCCTGCCTGAACTCGCAGTGCCAGGCGTGCGCCCCGGGCGCGACGCTCTGCGGGACGACCTGCACCGACACCCAGACCGACCCGGCGAACTGCGGCGGCTGCGCCAGCGCCGGCGGCCACGCCTGCACCAGCGAGCAGCTGTGCAAGAGCGGCGCCTGCGTGAACGTGTGCGCGGCCGACGCCGGCCAGACC
This sequence comes from Myxococcales bacterium, assembly GCA_035508175.1. Taxonomy (GTDB): domain Bacteria; phylum Myxococcota; class Myxococcia; order Myxococcales; family JAKAPL01; genus DATJNL01. Next base: position 1,729 of record DATJNL010000428.1, on the reverse strand, counting down.
GCCTGCCCCGAGGGCGCCTCGGTGGCCTGCGTGGACGTCTCGACCGACGTGAACAACTGCGGCGCCTGCGGCAAGGGCTGCGCGGCCGGCCAGGGCTGCGACGGCGGCACGTGCAGCTGCCCCACCGGCCGCTCGCTCTGCGGCAGCGGCGCCCAGGCGGCGTGCATCGACACGAGCTCGGATCCCCAGAACTGCGGCGCCTGCGGCCAGGTGTGCAGCTCTGACCTGTGCCACGCGGGCAGCTGCCTGTTCTGCGCGGCGGGGACCTATGCGTTCGGGTCGCTGACCGAGGTGCCCGCGGGCTCGGAGCCCTCTCCCGCCGGGGTCGCCGACTTCAATGGCGACGGCCGGCCCGACCTCGCCGCGGCGAACGTGGGCGACGGCACGCTCGGCATCCTCCTCGGCACCGGCAGCGGCTTCGCGGCGCAGATCGCGGTTCCGATCGCGCTCGACACGGCGGCCCTGGCCGTGGGGCCGCTCGACCGGAACGGCCACCCCGACGTCGCGACCCTCTCGGGCGCCTCGGACGGCGTGTCGGTCGCCGTGACCCAGGTGACCGACGGCGGCGCGACCAGCTTCTCCGTGATCGGTCCCTTCGCGTGCACGGCCACGCTCGAGCCCGCCGCGGTGGCCATCGCCGACGTGAACGGCGACGAGCTGCCCGACCTCATCGTCGGCGGCACCGGCATCACCCTCTCGCCTCCCTTCGTCGCCGGCACCCTCGACATCTTCCACCAGCAGGCCGATGGCGGCTTCCCGGCGCAGTCGGATCAGACCCTCACCGCGGGGCAGTCGGTGCAGGCGATCGCGGCGCTGAAGCTCGGCGTCGACGGCGGCCTCGCGCTGGCGACCGCCGACCAGATGGGCGGCGCCGTGGTGGTGATCCCCGCCGCGAACCTCTCGGCCGCCGCGAGCTACACGGTGGGCAACGGACCCGTCGCGCTGGCCGCCGCGGACCTGAACGGCGACGGCGCCGCGGACCTCGTGGTGCTGAACCAGATCGACAGCACCGTGAACGTGCTCACGGCCCAGACGGGTGGGAGCTTCAACGTGGGCACGGCGATCAGCGTGGCCGGCACCGGCTACCTGACCGGCATCACGCTGATCCCCGAAGGCCTCACCCTCGGCGACGTGAACGGCGACGGCGTGCCCGACATCCTGGTGACGCTGGCCGACTTCACCACCGAGACGGGCGACGATTCGGTCGAGTACCTGATCAACCAGGGCAACGGCACCTTTGCGCCGCCCGTGAGCGTGCCCGCGGCGGGCAGCGGCTTCTCTCCGGCGTCCATCGTGCTGCACGACCTGAACGGCGACGGCCTGCCCGACCTCGCGCTGGGCAACGGCGGGTCGGGGTCGTTCGCGGGCGTGCTGTACGGCCAGTGCCCGTGATTTGCCCTTGATCGGGGAGCGGCCCCTCCCTAGAATGCCGCACTGCGTTGAACGCCCTCGGGGCGTTTCCTAAGGAGACGGCGTGAAGATCCTGGTCACGGTCAAGCGGGTCGAGGATCCCTACTCGGCCATCAAGGTGAAGCCCGACGGCAGCGGCATCGTCACCGAGGGCATGAGCTACAAGCCCAACCCCTTCGACGAGATCGCGATCGAGGAGGCCCTGCGCCTGCGGGATGCGCACCAGGGCGAGGTGATCGCGGTGACCTGCGGCAGCGACAAGAGCCAGACGGAGCTGCGGCAGGCGCTCGCGATGGGCGCCGACCGCGGCATCCTCGTG
>DATJNL010000427.1:0-20606 GCA_035508175.1 Myxococcales bacterium | reverse complement strand
AGAAGTCGCCCACCGGCGCACCGGTCGTATCAAGGGTCGCGAACGTATCATATCGGCCCTGCAGGTCGAGTTGCAGGTGGAGGCGGCCATCCCCGATCTTCACGCCGAGATCGTCGTCGGCGCGAGCGCGCCGCGTCGACGTGAGGACCGCGCATACCAGAACGGCGGCGGTTCCCCATTTGGTCATCGTGGACGTCAAAGATGCCGTCGCCAAGTGCGCCCCTCCAGAGCGGCTCAGCCAGTGAGCCTCACCCTATTGGAGCGGGCTCAGCACGGGCGGGTTAACCACGACAGGCTCTGCCGCTGGTGGATTGGTCGTGGCATCGGGAAGGCCTTCGGGCGTCTCCACCGTCACGACCGTCTTCTCGTCGACCACATAGGCGAGTTGCCCGATACACTGCTCGGCTTCGGCCCGCAGCTCCGCGACCCGCTGCCTCGCGATCTCGATCTTGGCGAACTCGTGTTCCGCATTGTCGTTCGCCGCCCGCGCGACGGCCTCCTGAAGCCCGACGTAAGACTGCTCGGCAATTCGCAGGAGGGCCTTCACCTGCGTGAGCTTCTCGTTGATGCAGTTGAGCTTGACGAGGTCTCGCTCCTTGCGCGCCTCCTCGAGGCGATCGAGCACTTCCCGAAGGATCTTCTGCATCTGCGTGACCGCGTCATCCGAGCGGGAGAGCTTTTCCTTGTCCGAGAGCCGTTCGGATTCCTGCGCTTCAACTCTCAACCCACTTGCCTGCGCGGCCTGGGCTTTCGCCACGCCGCCCATGAGGAGGCTCCCGAGCGTCAAAGCCCGGATCATTGTCTGGGAGACGTCTCCACGCATCCTAACCACCTAAATTTCAAGCACCTTAGCCCTCGGTCGCTCGGCTGTCAATTCGACCGATCGCCGGTCGTCAGGCCTGTTGACGGAGTCTGCCGTTAGTCTCCCGCAGCCGGTTGCTGAGCACGCGGGCGATGTTGATGACAAGGAACGCAAACCCGTCTTTGTAGTTCTTCCGGAAGGTTGCGAGGTTCTCGGCCGTGAGATGAAGCATCGTGGCATCCTTGCGGGCCCGGACCGTTGCCGATCGAAACTCCTTGTCGATGAGCGACATTTCACCGAAGAACTCCGGGGGTTGCAGCGTCGCCAACACCTTCGCTTCACCCTTGCCGTCTTTGTGGAGCACGTCGACCTCACCGTTCATGAGGACGAAGAGAGAATCCCCGAGATCGCCCTCCTCGAAGATGACTTCTCCAGCGGCGTACCTGCGGGGCCTCGAGAGCTCCGCGAGCAGTTCGAGCTCGGACTGCGACAGCATCTCGAAAAGAGTCGATTTCTGAAGAACCTCTAGTTTCTCCATGGCGAACCCCTGCGGCGTGCCTAGCTGCCAGACGCCTCCGTCGGAGGCTGTCGAATCGTCCCCTTGCGTCCTCTCAGAAAAAAATCCTCGAATCGCTGGTCGCCCTCGTCGGCCCTGCGCTTCTCCTGGGACGGCTCGAGGAACTCGACGCCACGCTGCTTCTCCGCGCGGTAGATGCCCAGCGCCTTCAGCTCGATGTTGTAGTCCTCGGAATCGTCGATCAAGGAGACGCAGTAAGCCCCAGATTGATCTTCCCTTTGCCTCCAGTAGAGGAACTCCTCTCCCACCGCGCAGCCGAAACGCTCGCGCGCCTGTTGCAGCAACTGCGCCAGTCGTTCCGAATGCCGCGCCCTCTCCGCGCTTTGCTGATCTGCGTCTGCGCGAAGCGCCTTGCTTCGCGTCTTCCGCTCCTCCGCTTCCTTGAACAAACGCTCGGCGCGCTTTCGGATCTTGCGTCCCTCGGCCCGCTTTTCGCTGACGAGCAGATTCATCTCAGCCGAGGACGCCCACAGCCGCTCGACCTCGTCCCACAGACGCAACTTGCGCTGCGTCTCCCGCTCGTAGTCGTCGTGGATCTGCCGGTGTTCTTTCTCGGCCTTGCGCAAATCAACCTCTGCTTCCGCCAGGATCGACTCCGCCTCCCGGAGCTTCGCGCGATCTGCGCCCGCCTGCTCGAGGGCCCCCCTGTCGACAGCGACCCGTTCCCGCAGCTCTTCTAGGGCTTTCTCGGCTGCTCCCAGGCGGTACCAGATCTCGGAGACATGGAAACGTTGCTCCTCGTACCCAGCCACGACCTCGAAGGATCGATTCTCCACGTCGGTGGCTTCGGCCACCAGCTTCGCCGCAGCATCCTCACAGCTACCTGCGCGGTAGAGGGTGTCGATCGCGTTCTTCTGGGCCAGTTCGGCGCGGAAGTCCAGCAGCGTGGATTGAGTGAGGAGCTCGTCGAAACGATCCGCGGCCACGACCTCGGCAACGCGGGTCCGCGAGAGCTCCTCCCACCACCCCTGGAAGTCGGCGGAAGCGACCAACTCCCTGACTTCGGCAAGCGCCTTGACCTTCATCGCCTGGATCCACCCCTACTGGGACGAGACGAAGTTCCACGAGAACTGCACGGCAGTATCGGAATCGGGCGTGAAGGGAAAGTGCCAGAACCGGATGACGCTCTTGATGCAGGAGATGACCTCGTCGCTGTGAAGCGTATCCTCGTCAATCTCGGTGTCCGAGACCCTGCCGTTCGTCGCGATGGTGATGCGCACCGCCACCTTGCCCTTGAGGTTCGGGTTGAGCTTGAGCTCCTTTTCATAGCAGGACTGGATGGCCCGCTGCCGGCCGCGCACGAACCGGGTGACGGCATCGCGATCGAGCGTCGAGGACTCCACTTCGGGAGCACTGGTCGACACCGAGGCCCGGATGCTCGTCTCCCCCTTGCCGCCGAGCCCCACGCTGCCGCCGCCCTTGGTCGCCAGATCGCCGATCCCCGCGGCCTTCCCGGAGCCACCGCCCTTGTGCCCCCCGGCTCCGATGCTGTCGGCACCAGCGACCGCGACGCCTCCGGCGCCCTTGAGGGCATCCGCGATGTCGCTGTTCCCGCCTCCTGAACCCAGAACGTCGGCGATCGCGCCCGCGCCCGATCCCTCCGCACCGAGGAGCCTCAGGATGCCCTTCTGGGCGACCATCTTTCCAATCTTCTCTCGGCGCGCCGCGGCGGCGGCCGCTGCCTCTTCTGGCGTGAGCTCCCGCTTGGCCACCTTCTTGGGCTGATCCCTCTTGTCCACTTTCTTCGCGGCATCCGCCCCCGCCGTCTGCGCTTTGGGCTTGGGAGGTGTCACGGGCTTGTCGGGAATGATGAGCCGCGCGAAGCGATCCGGAATTTCGTCCAGACTGACGTCCTCGTTGACCTCGCGACCCGAGACGGCCGCGATCAGGCCGAAATGGAAGGCGAGGGAGCAGACGAGAATCCCGAAGAACATGCGGTCAATGGTCCGCCACCAGCCGCCACGTGCGGCCTCGGGGAGAACGGGACGCGCCGGCTCCGGGGGTGGAGTGACGAACTGAAACAGCAAGGTCGTTTCGCCGTACACAACCTTGCCCTTGGAGGCGTCGCTCAGCGTCAGATCGTAGCCAGCCTCGGAGTGCTTCTTCACCACGCCTTGCGACACGAGAACGCGGAAATCCACCAACGGTCCCTCGCCGACACCATGCTTACCATCCATCTGCTCCGTGAATCGCAGATGGTAGGCTCCACCGCGGAGCTCGAACAGCGGGAAACTGGCCGGCAACGCCTTGTTGTCGAGAACGAAAGTATTCCGGGGTCCGGACCCGACCGTGACGGTCTCGCGCCGCTTGATCTGCCGTTCCTCGACCACTTTGCCGCCCTGAACGACGGCAATGCGCAAGATCTTGGAGGCTTTCGTCTCGCCGCTAGAAGGGCTCATGGTTCACCGACTGGACGATCTTCGGCAAGAAGGTCTCCGTCTTCTCCAACTCTCCGAAGTTCAGGTTCGACCGCTGGAGGATGTAGAAGGCCTGCGGCTTCTGGATGCGCCCCTCCACCGTGATGACATCCAACTTGAGGACCTTCCGGGGCTTTGCCTCCTGAGCGCTCGATCCGGCTGTCACTGTTAACACGGCAGCCACACCCGCGCAAATGCACCACTTTCTCATCGAAGGCCTCCTGGCGCAGTCATTTCCCTTGCCCCCCGAGCTTGTCGTCAGCAGGCCCCGGGGCAGACGCGGGAACCGCGTCGCCCAGCTTGGAGGCGGACGGCGGAGCCGAGTCGCCGAGCTTGGAGCCGCCTCCAGCAGCCGGTGGCGGCGGTGGCTCCGCCTGCTTCTTCGCCTCGTCCGCCGCTTTGCGGAGCGCATTTCGTTTCTCTATCTCCTCGTGACGCTGCTCCTGCCCGATCGCCTTTCGGGCGTCGGCCAGGTACTGATCTAGCTTCGGATCGTCGCCTCCCGCCGTTCGAAACTTCTGCAGATAACCGATGGCCTGGTTCAGCCGATCGAGGGGCGCCACGCCGGGCATCGAGCCATCCAGAAAGAGCACGCCGAGATCGAAGTAGGCGTCCTTGAGGTTCGGGTCCAGCTGCAACGCTCGCTGGTATTCCTGCATCGCGAGATCGGCCTGCTTGTTTCCGCGATAGGCATTTCCGAGGTTGACGTGGGCGGAGGCCAGATCGGGCTCGTATCGAACGGCCAGCTGTAGGTGCTCGATCGCATCCTGGTAGTCTTGCGATGAGACGAGCAGAGCGCCCAGGTTGCTCTGCGCCTCGGGCAGGTCGTCGCGCAGGTCGGTGGCCTTCTTGAAATCCTCGATGGCGAGGGCTTGGTTCTTGTCGGCCAGGTCGAGGAAGGCCAGCGTGTTGTAGATGAGCGGATCCGCCCCGTCGATCTGCTTCGCATTTTGCGTCACCATTCGCGCCAGCTCGTAGCGCTTCTGATGGTAGTAGACCGACGCTAGCTCGAGCATCGCCGCGACGTTCTTCTCGTCGCCCTTGAGCACGACCTTGGCTTCATCCGCAGCCGCATCGTAGCGCTCCTCGGCCTCCAGCACCTCGGCCAGGGCCGTGTGGAGACACAGCGCCGTCGGATGGGCCGCTAGGATGCCCCGCAGAGCGGACTCGGCGGAGGAAGCCCGCCCCTGTCGCAAGTACAGATGGGCCAGGTTCTCGGCTGCTGGAAAAAGCTCGGGATTGAGATCGAGCGCGCGGCGATACACGTCGGCCGCTCGATCGGTCTGCCCGGTCCGCTCGTAGCAGAGAGCAAGGTCGTAATCCGCCCATGCCAGGCGCGTGTCTTGCGCCAGCACCGACTCGAACAGCGGAATTGCTCCGGCGCAATCTCCCGCGTGCGCGTGCCGGATGGCGTCGTCGAACGCGCCCTGGGTGCGCGTGTCGAGAACCGGTCCAGGGGGCGAGGTGGGCTGTGCGGCCGGCGCAGGCTGCGCCAGGGAGGGAGTCGTCCCTCCTGCCGACGCCGCCGGCGGCCGAGTGGACCCGGCGGGGTTTTCTTCGGGCTTCGGCGGAGTGCTGGCGCAGGCCGAGGCGAGCGACCCGACCAGCCCCAGGGCGAGCGCGCTCCTCACTTGCCGTCCTCTCCGCCCAGCTTGCCTTCCTCGGCCCCGCCCGCGGGAATCCCGCTCAAGCTGAGGGCGAGCGGCGCGGGCGAGCGAACGTCGAACTCCAGCTCCTGGCGCGGGTCCTTGAGCAGCGGGTATTCCTTCGGCCGATAGTGGTTCAAGCTCTCGAGGGTCTGCTTGGTCCATTTGTTCACGATGTGCAGCGTCCGCGCCTCCTCCAGCGTCTTGATGTAGTCATCGACGGCCTGCGACTCGAGCGCGGTCGCTTTCTGGGCGAGCGCGTCCTGGTAGATGCCGATGGCCTCGTCGCCGTACCTCTTGATCTCGGGGGGCACCGGCGCGTCGTAGATCGAGTTTGCGAAGTGTTCGAGCACGTTCGCCTTCCGGTAGAACGCGGCCAGGATCCACTCGGGACGCTTGAACCGAACCAACCCCATGTAGGCCTCTCGCAGCCTCTTGGCCGTGTCCGTCTTGTCCTTGAAGGATCGCGCGAGCACCTTCTTCGAGCCGTGGATCTTGAGCCGATCGTACGCCTGAAACTGCTGCTCGAGGAGATCGAACTGGGCCTCGGCGGCGGCGTCGGCAGCGAGCACCTTGTCGGAGCCGAGGCTCAACCGGTCGAACGTCTTGACCGTGTCCTTCAGCGCCTCGTTCCGCGCGCGCTCCTGGTGAAGCGCCTCGTAGCACTCCGCCATCTTCAGGCGCGCTTGGACGACCAGCTCCGCCTGCGCGTGGTCGCGGTCGAACTTGCGATCGAACTCCTGGAAGGCCTTGATCGCTCCGCCGTAGTCCTTCATCTTCTCGAATACGAGCGCGGCCCGAAAGAGGTTCTGCGGCGCGTCGGGCTCGTCGGGAAAGAGCTCGGCGTACCGACGGTAGGCGCGCGCGGCGTCCGCGTAGCGCTGCAAGCCTTCGAGCAGCCGCGCCGAATCGTAGAGCGCACTCGCCCGGTTCTTCGAGTTCGGGTACTTGTCGACCAGCAACTGGTACCGATCGACGGCCTTGTCGAAATCGTAGGACTGCTCCGCATCCGACGCCACCCGGAAGAGCGCCTGGTCGGCCAGGGCGCTCTTGGGGTACTCGGTCACGATGCGCTCGTAGATCTTGAGCGCGGAGTCGAAACGACGGCTCTTCTCGTAGCAGACGGCGGCGTTGTTGAGCGCCTTGTCGGCGAACTCGTGCTGGGGGTTCCGCTGCACAAGCTCGAGAAAGAGCTTCGCCGCCTTCTCGAAGTGGCCCGCGTCCATCTCCTGCTGCGCCAGCTTGAAGATCCCGGCCAGCTGAAACTTCACGAGGGTCTGCTCGAGCTCCGACCCACGCTGCACCACGCCGCCCGACGCGCTGAGAAGCTCGGAGGTCGCATGCGTCACGTTCGCCCAGTCCTGGTTCGCGAGGTAGGTTTCGATGGTCAAGTTCGCGGCGTACTGCGAGACCTCGTTCTTGGGCCAGCGCGAGATGATGTCGCGGAAGCGGCAGCGCGCTTCGTCGAACTCGTTGAAGACGTAGAACGTCTCCGCAGCCTTGTAGGCCACGGCGGGCGCGAGCGCGTCGGCTGGGAACAGATTCACGAAGGCGTCGGAGGCGTGGACGAGGCTCGCATAGACCTCGGGCATCGCTTCCGGCGTGGGAACGATGCCCTTCCGCTCGGTGCTCTTCAAGACGGGCTTCGGCGGCAGCTGCTTGGCCTGCAACAGGCGATCGATCTCATTCTGCCAGGAGAGCACGGCGTCGTGAGCGGCCTCCCGCTCGTACTGGTGGTCGATCGTCATGTCACGCACCGCCTGGTACTCTCGGGCCGACAGCGCGAACTGCAGCGAATTGTAGAGCGCGTCCGCGTAATAATACGTCAGCTCGTAGACATCCTTGGCGTGCGGATAGCGAGCCAGGTACTCGCCGAATGCCGACGCCGCGGTTCGATACTCCGTGAACGCCTGATCGATCTTCCCGTCCTTCTTGTAGGCGATGGCCTGCTCGATGTGATAGATCGCAGCGTCTCTCAACGCGCGCTCGGCGATGTCCTTGGCCGCCACCACCGCGTCCGCGTCGGCGTGATTGGCCGCGTACCACGGCGTTCCCTCGGCGTACGTCGACACCAGCCGCTCGCGCTCCGCCGTCTGCTTGTCGAAGGCCCGATCGCGGGCATAGGCCTGGACGATCTTCGCCTGGATGAGCGGGGCGTCGGGGGCGAGCGGCGCACGCGCCAGCGCCAGCTTGAAGGCGGCGACGGCCAGATCCGTGTGCGTCTCGTCGTAGTAGATGTCCCCGAGGCGCTTGTACACGTCCCGCTCGTAAGGCCTTCCACCGAGGGAGCGGAAATAGGATTCCGCCTTGTCGACTCCGCCCCACTTGTCGTCCGAGAAGCAGATGGCCGTGTACTGCAGGGCTTCGTTTTGCATGTCGCCGAGCTTTTCGGCGGCGCCGCGGCTCTTCTGCAGGTAGTAGTCGAGGAGCTTCACGAACGCCTGGACGGCGTCGCCGTAGTCGTCGAGGCGGTAGTAGGTCCAGCCGAGCTTGTAGATGGCCTTGTCGTACAGTGGCTGGTCCGGGTAGTCGAGCACGTGCTGGTAGGCGAGCGCGGCCTTCTTGAGGGCTTCGGTGGGATTGCCGGAGACGGCGTCGAAGTAGTACTCGCCCTGCCGCAGCCAGGCTTCCGGAACGAACTTGCTCCTCGGAAACCGGTTGATCAGCTCGGCGAACGCCTGATCGGCCCCCGGCTGATCTCCCTGCTGCTCATCGCAGTAGCCCAGCAGATAATAGACGGCATCGATGAAGCGATAGGTTGGCCACGTCGCGAGCATGCGCCGGTAGAGCTGGATCGAGGGCGAGAAGTCGAACGTCGGCTGCTGCGGCTCGCCCTTGAACGTCCCGGCCTGGAAGCCTCTCAGCTTCTGCTGGAAAGCGTCCATCGCCACGTTGTAGTCGTCCTGGCTCTTCTCGTAGTGCAGCTCCGCGAGGCGGAACGAGGCGTCGGCGCTGTACTGCGGGTCGTTGGGGTAACGCGAGAGAAACTCTTCGAACTGCGCGATCGCATCCTGGCGTTCCGTCCGTTCCACGTTCTCCCGATCGCGGATGGCGCGTTCGTACGAATCCGAGAGCTGGCTGCGCCGTTCGGCAAACCTCTTCTCCACGAGCAGGTGAATCTCGTTGCGATACTCGAGCGACTCCTGTCGGTACTGGTCCCCGACCGAGAAGAAATCTTTCGCCTGCTCGCTCTCGGATGACTGGGGTTTGGTTTCACCCAGCTTCTTGGCGGCGGCGGCAGTTGCCGCTTCCGCCGCCCTCATCCGGGCGGCGTCCTTGGCGGCCTGCGTCTCGGGGCCGCACGTCGTCGGGAGCGGCTCGACCGCAGCCACGGGCGGAAGCACCGGGGTGGCCGGCGACGTCGCGGCGGGCGCCGCCTTGTCGGCCGCCGCCCCAGCGGTCGCCCAGGCGAGAAACGCGAGGCACGACATCCCTGCGGCGACGCGTGGTACGACCCGCGTCACTTCACGTCACCCAGGACTTCCTTGAAGTCGTCATCCAGGACGCGCAACTCGCGATCCTCGTCCGTTGCGAGCTTCTGGATCCGCTCCGTCTCGTCGCGCTTTCGGGTCCATGCGACGTCGATGATCCCGACGTCCGCCTTGAGGACCAGGTCGTAGAACGACTGGCGGACCTTCCGGAAGGACGCGAAGGCGATGCGTCCGACGAGCCCACTGGCGCTCCCTTGGGTCGCCGAAACCTCGCGACCGTACTCGTCGAGGTTCCGCGCCTCGATCTCGATCTTCTTGCGGATCACCTGGGCCTGCGACAGAGCTGCCTGGCGGAAGGCCGATAGCGCCGCTGCCGTCCGCCCCCGCAAGCCGCTGATCTTCCTACGCAACTCCTGAACCCGCTGCTCCACGCCCGCGGCGTCCCCTGAAACTCCGCTGGCCCGCGCGAGCAGATCGGCCTCGCGCTGGACAGCGGCCGCGTAGGCGGCGCGAACCTGCGCGTCCTGCGCCGTCCCGGCGCCCCCGGCCAGGTCCTCATCGTCCTTGAGGTCGCGGTGGAGCCGTCCGATGGCGACGTCGAGATCGTCGAGCCCGGCCAGCTCCGACTGCACCTCTGCCGAGAACTTCGCTTCGTCTGCAGGGTTCACCTGGCGCTTGGGCGCGGTCTGCACCTGCATCTGCCGCACCGCGACGAGCTGGGCGCGCTCGGATTGCACCACGAGCGAGAGCTTGAACAGATCCTTGTCGATGGTGCGCAGGCGGCCGATCATCTCCGAGCGGCGGGCGTCGACCTCTTCGGCGGTCTTCGGCATCGCATCGAACTGCGCCTGGAGGGCTGCGCGCTCGGACTGGGCGGCCGCGAGCGCCTGGCGATCCGCGGCGGGCAGGTACGCACCCAACAGTCCCAGCTCGATCGACACGAGCTGGCGGTCGTCCGAAAGCAAAGCCGTATCGACCGCGGATGCCCGCGCATAGCCCGCCTGCAGCGCGGGGAATGCGTCCATGGTGCCGGCCGCGGCGATGCGCTGCTCGATGCGACCTACGATCTGCCGACCCTCGGCGATTCCGGACGAGCTCTGACCCAGATCGGTGACCACATCCTGCGCCTCCGACACGTCCCGCTGCGAGGTGGCCCACTGCTGGGCGACCGGCGGCAACAAGGTCGCCACGTCGAAGGCCTTGCCCTTGCTCGCGAGGAGGTGCTCGAAGTACGCGGCAGGATCGGAGTGAACCTTCAGGAGTGCATCGATCTCGTCTCGGACCGGTGCGTACTTGTTGATCACCGAATTGTAGGTCTCTTCGGCATCGGCATACTTCTTCTGCTGCAGGAGGAGGTGCCCCTTGAGCAGGTTCGCGTCTGGCGTCAGCTTCCCCTCCGGAGCCCCCAGGAGAATCAGATCGACGGCCCGGCCCGCGCTGTCGAAATCCCCCTTCCTCACGTACGTCCACGCGATCTCGTACAGCGCGTCATAGAACGAGGGCGAGGATTCTGGAACCTCCTGGTAAGCGTCCAGAGCCTCCGAATACTTCCCCAGCTCGTAGTCGATGCGCCCGATCGCAAGCCACGCGAGCTCGCGGATTTCTCCCTCGTTGGCATCGCCCTCGTTCTGCCCGCGCGCGGCGGTCTGGAAGGTCTCGAGCGCCTTGGGCAAGTTCCCGAGCTCCACCTCGCAGACACCCAGGAAGTAGAGCGCTTGCAGGTAATGCGGCCCCGCCCCGATCACGGAGAACGCCTCGACCGCGCGGGCGAGACGAATGCTCCGCGGCAGATCCTTCCGCTCGTACGTCGCTTTGGCCAGCAGGTACTGAACGCCGGGCGAAGCCCGCCCCGCGCGGCGCGAGAGGTCGGCGTAGCGATCGAGGTCTCGGTAGTCGTTCGTGCGCGCGGCGATGTCCACGTACCGCCCCAGGGCCTCCTCGAAGTGAAACTGCTCCGGACCTGCGTCGATGACCTCGCGCAAGAACTCCTTGGCGCCGAGGTAGTCCTTCTGCCGGTACAAAGACTCGCCGAGGTAGTACACGCCGTCGAGGTAGTGGCGGCTCGCCTTGAACTGCGGCGAAAGCACCACGTCGAAGAGCAGCACGCTCGCGGCGACGTAGTCTTGAAGGAGGAAGTACAACTCTCCCTTGCCAAAGCGCTGCTCCAGGCTCTCGGCGGCGCCGCTGTTGATCCGATCGACGTAGCTGCGTTCGACGAGCGTCAGCTGGTCCTCGGCCGATTGCACGCTCTTGTCGATGCCGTCGAGGCGTTCCGCGGCGTCCGAGGGCGACAGCGACTCTTGTGCGGCGGCGACGCCGGCCGCACCGAGGGCGAGGAGCAGAACTCCTGCGCTTGCTCGACGCCCCCGGCTCACTTGCCGTTCCCGGCTCCGGGCGATTGCGCCGATCCCGCCGAGACATCGCCCGGCTTTTCCTTGCTGACCTCGATGTCGTAGCGCACCGCGGGCCGATCCTTCAGGTCGGTCGTGATGCCGCCCTTCTCGAAGCCGACCACGCGTACGACCGAAACCCGGCCGGGCTCCGCATTGAAGGTGTAGCTGGATTGAACCCTGAACTTGTAGCCCTCGAGGTACGTGAACAGCCCGTATCCGTGCCCGCGGTAGACCAGCCGAACGCTGATCTGGTGGTTCCCCGGAACGATCTGACCATTGAAGATCTCGAACGACTGCTTGTCGGAAAGATCCCCGCCGTTGTCGACCTTGGTGAAGATCGCCGCACCATCCAGCGCGTACGCGGCGCTCTCGAGCACGAACGAGCTGCCCATGTCGTTCTCGTGGAAGATGACCGCCTTCGCACTGCTCGAGATGTCGCCACCGAGCACGGTCTCCTGGAGGAGGAGCAGGCGCGACTTGGTGCGAAAGATCTTCTCCTTGAGGTCGTTGACCTGCTCCTCGAGGCCCTTGATCTTGAGCTCGAACTGCTCGTCCCCTCCAGCCGGAGCGGTTGCGCTGGGTGGCGCGCCGGTCTCCCCCCCGAAGGCGAGGCCGCTGGCTGCCCACCAGAGGACCGAGGCGAAGAGAACCAACCGAGACGGCTTCCACATGGCAACCCCCGGGGGGCGTTGGGTTTCGTCCGTGAGGCTCGCGAGCTCCGGCCCGGAGAGAACCGGCCGAGCGTCGTTTATAGGGTTCGGTGGACCGGGAAGTCAAACTGCAAGCAACTGAAACCAAAGGCCTTTGACAGCCCGGTCAACTTCCTTTCTTCAGCTCCGTGAGCACCAGCTTGGCCACGGCTTTCAGGGTATCGAAGACCCCGACGCCGGTGGGCGCGACCGCCTGGTACTCGGGCACGCTCTGCGTGTTGATGGCGCGCCGCAACTCCTCGACCGGCACGACGTTGGGCAGGTCGCGCTTGTTGTACTGGACGACGAAAGGAACCTTGTTCAGATCGTATCCCTGCTCGGCCAGGTTGACTCGCAGGTTGTCGTACGACTCGAGGTTGGCCTCCATGCGCTCCACCTGGGAGTCGGCCACGAAGACCACGCCGTCCACGCCCTTGAGAATGAGCTTGCGGGAGGCGTCGTAGAAGACCTGGCCCGGCACGGTGTAGAGGTGAAAGCGCGTCTTGAAGCCGCGGATCTCGGCAAGCGAGAGGGGCAGGAAGTCGAAGAAGAGCGTCCGATCGGTCTCCGTGGCGAGCGAGATCATCTTGCCCTTCGCCTCGGGGTTCGTCTTCGCGTAGATGTACTGGAGATTCGTGGTTTTCCCGCAGAGACCAGGGCCGTAGTACACGATCTTGCAGCTGATTTCGCGGGACGAGTAGTTGATGAACGACATCTCTGAGAGGTCTCCTGAGGCCTGCTACTCGCTGAAGAGGTTGTCGATGTCCTCGTCGGTGATCTCGGCGAAGGGCGATCCCGCACCCGGCGCCTCGATCTTCTTGAAGAGCCCGTCGAAGATCCGTCCGAGCTCCTCGCCGGTCTTCTTGACGCGCAGGCGCACCAGGCCCAGCGACGACCGGCTGTCGAAGATGACGACCAGGATGACCCGGCCTCCCACGATGGTGATGTGCAGGTTGTCCCGCTCGCCCTCGTGAAAGAGGATCGAAAATTCCTTCTCGCCGATGAGCTTCGCGAGCCCGCCGGTGGCGGCGATGTTCCCGGCGGTCAGGGACGCCAGCGAGGTGGTGTCGAGATTCTCGGTCTGGCCGCAGCTCGCGATGAGCTGGCCGTTCTTGTCGACGAGGAAGACCACCTTGGCGTTGGCCTCTTTGGCGAGGCGTTCGCAGACCTGGGTGATCTGGTTGAACTCCTCCTCGTACATCACCATCTGGGCGTTCATCTCGGCGCTCTCTGGGAGTGACCGCTGGGAAACCGATCTCGAATCAGATAGCAGACGGCCATCGAGGGGGCAAGCCGTGTCGTCGGCACCAGTCCCCGCACCAGGGTGGCAGGTCGAGGGCAACGCTCGAGATCTGCCGTGCCGAGGTTCCCGCCGCCTGCGCGACGGGGCGTCTCCGACTCAGACTTCGCGGCGGGCCGCGAGGGCACGGGCCAGCGTCGCCTGATCCGCGTACTCGAGCTCACCGCCCATGGGCACGCCCTGCGCGATGCGGGTGACGCGGACTTCCAGGGGCCGGAGCAGCCGCGCCAGGTAGAGCGCCGTGGCCTCTCCTTCAATGTCCGGATTCGTCGCCAGAATGATCTCGGAGACCCTGGGGACGGCGGCGTCCGAGACCCGTGCGAGCAGCTCCTTGACCCGCAGCTGCTCCGGTCCGACGCCGTCGAGCGGCGACAGCGCACCATGAAGCACGTGGTAGCGGCCGCGAAACTCGCGGGTGCGCTCCACCGCAAGCAGGTCCGCCACGCCCTCCACGACGCAGACGATCGTCCCCTCCCGCCTCACGTCGCGGCAGATGGCACACGGATCTTCTTCGGTGAGAGAGCAGCAGATCGAGCAGAGCCGCACCTTGTCGACCACCCCCTGGATGGCCGCGGCCAGCGACGCCGCGTAGCCTCCCTCCGCGCGCAGGATGTGGAAGGCGAAACGCAGCGCGCTCTTCTCGCCGATGCCCGGCAGCTTGCACAGCTCGGCGACGAGCCGTTGAATCGGCACGGGAGCGCCCGGAATCATTCAGCCACCGAGCAGCGAGCCGAGGGGCAGCCCGCCGGCCAGCTCCTTCTGCTGCAGCTCCCGCGAGCGGGCGAGGGCGGCGTTGACGGCGGCAGTCACGAGATCCTCCAGCAGGCCGCGGTCGCCGAGGTCGAGTTTGGGATCGATCTTGACGCAGAGCAGCTCGCCGCGTCCGTTCACGACGGCCGTGACCAACCCGGCACCCGCTTGGGCCGATACCTCCTGCCGCGCGAGCTCTTCTTGCTTGCGCTTAAGCTCTCCCTGAAGCGCTTGCGCCTGCTGCATCAGCTTTCCGAGATCGAGCTCCATTGGAGATCCCGCCGCGCCGCGGACCTACTTCCGCCCCGTCGGGTCGAGAACGCGAACCTCTTCGACCTCTCCGCCGAGGAGGCGCAGTGCGTCCTTGACCGCGTCGGACGAAAGCGCCGCCGCCTTGACCTGCGCGTTCCGCTCGGCCGTGCCGCGCGCCTCGCGTTCGGCCAGGGACGGCTCGGCGCCCGCTTCTTCTCCCTCGCGGATGACCAGCCTCGTGGGCGCCCCGAAATGGGCGGCGAGCAGCGCCTCCACGGCGCCTCGCTCGGCGGCCAGCAGGGCCGCACGGAAGTCACCGGCCGGGTAGCAAAGGGTGAGCTCGCCAGGCCGCAGGTCCTTGAGCCGGCCGTTCTTGAGCGCGGTACCGATGCGCGGAGATTGCGCCACGGCGGTCTTGACGAGCGCGGCGAGGCGATCGAGCGGGGAAAGAGAGGGATCGTCCTTGGCCCCACCCGCCCGCTCGCGACGCGCCGCCCCTTCGGCCGAGCGCTCGCCCAGGTGGATCGGGGGCTGGCTCGGCGAGCCCTTCTCCTTCTCCCCGGCCAGCGGAGGCGGGCGCGGGCTCTCACGCGGCGCGGGAACCGACGCGGGCACGGGGCCGGGCCGGCTGAGCGCACCGGCGGCCACCCCGCCTCTCGTCAACGCCTCCGCGCGCGCGAGCAGCTCGGACACCTCGGACCCGGGCGCCAGAAAGATCCCCTTGAGGAGCGCCACCTCCAGCGCGAGTTGGGGCTCGAAGGCTCGCCCGAGCTCCGCGAGCGCGCCGTGGACGAGATCGAAGAGGCGGGCGAGCTGCGCGCCGTCCGCGTCCTTGGCCAGCGCCTCCACGTCGCGCTGCTCGTGATCCGGAAGCTCCGCGGGGGGGGCGCCCACCGCCTTGCAGACGACCACCTGTCGGAGCTCGCGGCACAGCGCCTCGCCCACGCGCCGCGGTTCGTTGCCGCGGTCGTATTGTTCCCCCAGGAGACGCACCAGCGCCGCGGCGTCCCGCGCGACCAGCGCACGGGCCAGCGCCACCACGGCGCGACGGTCCACCGCTCCGAGCGCCTCGGCGATCTCTTCCGGCTTCGGATTCTTGCCACAGGAGCTCACCACCTGATCGAGGAGCGAGAGCGCGTCCCGCATGCCTCCCTCGGCCTGCCGCGCGATCAGGCCGAGCCCTTCGGTGTCGATGCCGAAGCCTTCGGCCTTGGAGACCTCCTCCAGCTTGGCGGCGACCTGCGCGAGGGGAATGCGTCGAAACGTGTGAAGCTGGCAGCGGCTGACGATGGTCTCGGGAACCTTGTGCAGCTCGGTGGTCGCGAAGATGAACTTCACGTGCGGCGGCGGCTCCTCGAGCGTCTTGAGCAGCGCGTTGAAGGCCGCCTGCGAGAGCATGTGCACTTCGTCGATGATGTAGATCTTGTAGCGGTCGCGGCTCGGGAGGTAGCGGGCGTTCTCCCGGATGGCTCGCACGTCGTCGACCCCGTTGTTGCTGGCGCCGTCGATCTCGGCCACGTCCACCGAGCTGCCTAGCGCGATCTCACGGCAGGCCTGGCACTCACCGCAAGGATCCGGCGTGGGCCCCTTCTCGCAGTTGAGGCAGCGCGCGAGGAGCCGGGCGGCCGTCGTTTTGCCCACCCCGCGCGGGCCGCAGAAGAGGTAGGCGTGCGCGACCCGCCCGCCCGCGACGGCGTTCCTGAGCGTGCGGACCACGTGCTCCTGCCCGCTCATCTCGTCGAAGCGCTGCGGCCGCCACTTGCGGGCGAGGACTTGATAATCGGCGTCGGCGATCATGCGCGCGGTCTCGTCGAGGTAACGATAGCCGGGCGACCCGCACACGCGAGGGGACGCTACCGTTGCTCCCTTCCGGGCCTGGCGGGGTTCGCGGCCTCGCGTCGCGGGACCCGGCTATCGAACGGGGTTATGGGGCTTCCACTGCCACCACGTCAAGCGGAGAGGGTGGGATTCGAACCCACGGCGCCCCTTTTGGAGGCGCACACGATTTCCAGTCGTGCACCTTCGGCCTCTCGGTCACCTCTCCATTTGGCCGACGCTGACTGCTCGCGCGGTCGCGCCTTGCAGCTGACCCCTCCTCGTCGGCCTCATCTACAGTGAGCTCGGGTGGGACGCGAGCTCGTGTTCACAATTGGCGGAGAGAGAGGGATTCGAACCCCCGGTACCCGGTGGGTACACTTGATTTCGAGTCAAGCGCCTTCGACCACTCGGCCATCTCTCCAGCGAAAACTTATGTCCCCTCGGAACGCCGGCGACGCTCCCGGAAGAAGTGGCGAAGGATCTCTCCGCATTCTTCGGCAAGCACACCGGACACCACTTCCAACCGGTGGTTGAGCCGCCGGTCGCGCGGGATGTCAAACAAGCTCCCCGCGGCTCCCGCCTTGGGATCGGGGGCCCCAAAAACCACGCGGGCGACCCTCGCGTTCACGAGAGCGCCCGCGCACATGGGGCAGGGTTCCAACGTAACGTAGAGGGTGAGTCCGGTCAAGCGCCAGGCCGCGAGCCTGCTGCAGGCGGAGCGCAGGGCGAGGAGCTCCGCGTGAGCGGTCGCGTCCTTCGCGCTCTCGCGACGGTTCGAAGCGCGCGCGATGATCTCCTGCCCCCGCGTGACCACTGCGCCGACCGGCACCTCGCCCCGCCGGGCGGCGCGCTCGGCCATGCCCAGGGCGCGCCGCATCATCGCTTCGTCGGATCGGGCCTCGTGCCCGTCGGGGGCGAGGCCGGGGGCCTTTTCGCGCATGGCGCTCGTGGTATACCGCGCCCCCGTGGATCCGTCTCTCGCCAGGCTCGAGAAGAAGCTGCTCGCCGGAGTCGGCCGCGCGATCGCCGACTTCGCGCTCGTCGAGGAAGGCGACCACATCCTGGTCGGCATGTCGGGCGGCAAGGACTCCTATACGTTGCTGCACCTGCTGCGGCTGCTGTCGCAGCGCGCCCCGGTCCACTTCTCCCTCCTCGCGGTCAACCTGGATCAGGGCCACCCCGGTTTCCCCGCGCACGTGCTCGAGGGCTGGCTGCGCGACCAGGGATACGCTCATCGAATGCTGCGCGAGGACACCTACTCGATCGTCACCTCGAAGATCGCGCCCGGGAGCACCTACTGCTCGCTCTGCTCCCGCCTGCGCCGGGGAGTCCTCTACAACGCCGCCGTGGACCTCGGCTGCACCAAGATCGCCCTCGGCCACCACCGTGACGACCTGGTCGAGACGCTGCTCCTGAACCTGTTCTTCGCGGGCCAGATCAAGGCGATGCCGGCGCGCCTCGCCTCCGACGACGGCCGCAACACGGTGATCCGGCCCCTCGCCTACTGCGCCGAGCGAGACATCGCGGCGTACGCCGAGGCCATGGCCTTTCCGATCCTGCCCTGCGACCTCTGCGGCTCGCAGGAGAACCTGCAGCGCAAGCGAGTCAAGGCCCTCCTCGACGGTCTCGAGCGCGAGCACCCGCGCATCCGCGAGAGCCTCCTCGCGGCGCTCGGCAACGTCCGTCCCAGCCAGTTGCTCGATCGAACGCTGGCCGGGGCGTTGACCCCCGGTACGGGCGCCGCGGATACTGAGCTGGACCGATGCGATCAGCCTCCCGTGCTGCAACTGCGGCATTCGCCCTCGTCCTAGGGGGCTGTTTCGTGAGCACCGGCGGAGGGCAGGTCGCGGGCGGCGCGGCCGCCGGCGGGGGAAGCGGCTGCACCACCTGCCGCCGCACCAGCGGCGCGGGCGGAGACGGCACGAGCGGCGGCGTGGCGGCGAGCGGCTCGGGTGGCGGCACGAGCGGCGGCGCCAGCACCGGTTCGGCTTCCACCGGTGCCTCTGCCACGGGCGGCTCCTCCACGGGCGGTTGCGAGATGGTGAGCGGCACGCCCCCGACGCCCTTCGACTGCACGCACATCGCGCCCTTCTACGAAGGTGACGCCGGCTCCTGCACCGCCGACTGGTTCGGCACCGTGATCACGGACTACGGCACCTGCCAGCCCGTCTGCAACCTCACCCTCCAGCTCATCGGCTCGGACGGCCTCCCCATCGCGGGGCAGTCCGTGGAATCGGATCCGACGACGGCCGTCGTGCACCTCTGCGTGCCGGACGGCGAGACCTACACGCCTTACGTCTCGGGGCAGGATTACGCGCCGGCGTTCTGGGCAGAGATCCAGGGACAGCTCCTGGACACCATCGGCCATTTCGGCGTCTTCGGCACCGCCGAGCTCGCGCTCTTGATCCAGGCACTGGGCGGCCAGCTCGATCCCAACAAGGCCGCGGCGCTCGTCTATGCCGCGAGCGTGACGGGCCAGTGCAACCTCGGCGACGCGGAGCAAGGCTGGACCATCTCTCTCGCCTTCGAAGACGGCGGAGCCTACCCCCCGGGCTCCTACAGCGTGATCTATTTTGGGGATGCGGGAGTTCCGCAGAAGGGGCTGTCCGCCACCTCGAGCTTCGGGGTGGCCATCTTGCAGGACATCGACCCCACGATGGGCGGCTTCGTCGTGCCGATCTTCACCAAGGCCGATGCCGGCGCGTGTCCGCTCGAGAATGCGGCGGTCGGCTACAGCGGCCGCCTGCACGTGGCCGCGGGCAGCATTTCCGAGCAGCCGATGGTGATGCCGTAGCCGTCAACTGCGCCCCCTCGCAGGTTGACCGTTGCCGCTGCCGCCTCGCATAATCGAGGTATCCCGATGCGTCGCCCCATCACGTTCGCCGCCACGACGGCCGCCCTCCTCTCGGGATGCTTCGTGGGCACCAGCGACACCCAGGTTTCCGGCGGCGTCAACGGCAATGGCGCCGGCAATGGCGCCTGCACCACCTGCCGGCGCACCTCGGGAGGCAGCGGCTCCGGCGCCGCGAACACTGGCGGAGGGAACAGCTCCACGAGCGGCGGCACCACCGGCGGTTCGGGCGTCGGCGGCGGTTCGAGCACCGGAGGCGGCAATGGGACCACGGGGGCCCCCGTGTGCCAGGTCGCCCAGGGGACGCCGGACCTGCCCTTCGATTGCACGGGAATCTCGCCGGACTACGCGGGAGACGGAGGAGGCTGTCCCAACGACTGGTTCGGCACGACCATCACCGATTATGCGACCTGCGGCGCGGTCTGTGGCATCACGGTCCAGCTGCTCGACCCCAACGGGCTGCCCCTCGCCGGCTACTCGCAGCAATCCGACCCGGTCACCGGCGATGTGTACTGGTGCATGCAGCAGAACGGCCTCGTGTACACGCCCTCGGTGACCGGCACGAACTACCACACCTTCTACTATGGCGAGATCGACGGGGAGCTGGCATCCCCCATCCCTCACCTCGGGGTCTTCGACGACACGACCATCTCCGCGCTCTCGGCGTTCCTTCCTGGTATCGACATCACCAAGGCGACGGCAATCTTCTTCACGTTCGGCAACGATCAGTGCGGTGACTCCTCGTTTGCCTCGGGCTGGACGGTCACCCTCGCCTACGACGACGGGGGCGTGTACCCGCCGAGCCAGTACAAGGTCCTCTACATCGACGACGCGGGCCTCCCCAGCGACAGTCTGACTGCGACCTCGGACTTCGGCGTGGCCTTCATGGGGAACGTGGACGTTCCGACAGGCACCTTCCTCAGGCCCGTGTACACGTACCTGGCCGACGCGGGCCAGTGCGCGGTTGCCAACGAAGCGCTCGGCTACACCGGCCGGCTCTACATGTCGCCCGGCAACGTGTCCGAGCAGGGCATCTTCCTGCAGTAGCCCGGTCAGCCATCGTCTGAGGGCGATTTGACCGGGGGTTCAGCGCGGTCGATACTTCGAAGGGTCGGGATGCGCCCCGCCCTCACACCCGCCGCGGCCTTGCTCGCCCTGCTCTCGGGCTGCTTCGTAGGCACGACCGACGCGCCCGTCTCGGGGGGAGGCAACGGCGTGAACGGAAACGGCAATGGAAGCTGCACGACCTGCCGCCGCACGTCCGGAGGAAACGGGAATGGCAACGGCGCCGGCGGCAGCAGCACCGGCGGAGGCACCACGGGGGGCGGCACCACGGACGGCAGCACGGGCTCCGGCACCGCGGGCGGCACCTCCACCGGTGTGGCAGACGGGGGCTGCGACACGGTCTCGACCTCGCCACCGGTCCCCTTCGACTGCACGGGCATTTCGACGTTCTACGACGGCACCGCCGGTTCCTGCCCCGGCGACTGGTTCGGCACGGCCATCACCGACTACTTCACCTGCGCCCCGGTCTGCGGTCTCGGGTTCCAGCTCCTTGACTCGAACGGGCTTCCGATCGCCGGGGCCTCGCAGGAGTCCGACTCGCCGACCGGCTTCGTGCACCTTTGTCTGTCGAAGGACCAGGCGTACACGCCCTCCGTCGGAGGCGGCGCGTACGCG